>CAZHMF010000022.1:0-14971 GCA_964533605.1 uncultured Anaerolineaceae bacterium | reverse complement strand
GCATCGCCGAGGGGCGGATCCGCGACGGGCACGGTGACCTGCGATGCGACCATGTCTATGTCGAGGACGACGGCACCCTGTCGATCATCGACTGCCTCGAGTTCAGCAAAGCCCTTCGCGGGGCAGACGTCGCTCTGGATCTCGCGTTCCTCTACATGAACCTCGTCGCGACCGGGTACCCGGACCTTGGAGCCACCCTCGTCGGGGCCTGGGAGGACAGGAGCGGCGACTCGATCTCCGCACTGCTCCCGTTCTTCACGTGCTACAGGGCGATGGTGCGTGCCAAGGTCTCGCACATCCGGTCGGTGCAGGCGCCGGTCCACTCCGCGGAGGGGGAGGCGGCGCTCCTCGACTCGATGACACATCTGAACCTCGCGGCACGAATGGCCGCCGGCGAACAGCGGCCGCGCCTCACCCTGATGGCCGGCCTGCCGGCGTCCGGGAAGTCGACCGTCGCCCGAATCGTGGCCGGAATCGAAGGAGGGACGTTGCTGGTTGCGGATCAGATCCGCAAGGAACTTGCGGGAATCCCTCCCGAGTCCACTCGCGCGGACGGTCTGGACAGCGGCCTCTACGCACCTGAGATGAACGAGCGCGTTTACTCCGAGATGGGAGCGCGGGCAACCGTCGCCCTGCGACAGCGCCGCAACGTCGTGCTGGACGCCACGCACCGGCGACGCTCCGATCGCAACACCGCCGCTCGCATTGCCCGCGATGCCGGCGCGCGATTCCTCGCGGTCGAATGCAGGGCGCCCGAGGCCGTGGTGAGAAAGCGGATGGAGGACCGCAGCCGCACGCCCGGCGGTTGGTCCGATGCCGGCTGGGACGTCTACGTCGCCCACCGGGAGACGTTCGAGCCGGTCCTGGAGCTTCCCCCTGAGCAGCACATCTCGATCTTGACGGACCGCTCGCACACCGAAATCGCCCGCCTCCTTCTCCCATATCTGGCCGGAGCGGGACAGCCTAGATGAAGCCCCTGGATCCCGCCGCCCCCGAGCGAGCGTAGCTGGCTCCTAGATCGGCCGACTCGAATCCCTCGGGAGTAAGGCCTTCCGCCGCGTACTCGAAGAGCGCCGCCTTGAAGATACCCTCGGTCGCCTGCACCGCCCCGACCGCAAGGGCCACCAGGGGGATGCCAACGACGAGCCCGGCTATCGGGTGAATCGCGAAAAGTACCGCAGCGGGGATAATCGCGATCAGCGAGGCAAGGATGTAGAAGAGCCCAAACCCGAAGTTGGACGTAACCTGTTCGCCCCATGTTCTCTTGAACAGCGACGCCGAGTCCTTGATCGCCCGGAAAGGACTGACTCCGCGCACCACCAGAATCGGTACCACGAAGAACGTCATGTAGGCCCAGACTCCCCCGGCGAGCGAGATTGCGATGCGTCCGAGCATGTTGTCCGTTCGTGAGCGGAGGGCCTGGAGGATGAGACCGACTGTCGCTGAGATCACCGCCCAGCCGAGGATGTTGTGCATGTGGGGCACGACCGCCTTGAGCCCGCTTGCCACATTGGGATCGCCGCCGCGGAGGCGTTCGATGGCAGCAGCAATAAGAGCAGCATTGAAGAAGATCACCGCATAGCTGATCAGCACCAGAGTCGTCAGGTAAAGGACGATGTCCGGAATCGTGACGCTCTCTTCGCCCGCCGGAGCGTCCCCATTGAGACCGGTTCCCAGGCGGTCGATTGCACCCGTTGCCAGGGCGGCCAGGAAGAAGAGGCCGATGATGATCGCCACCGACAGGAACGCGAGAATCGGGAAGAGGACCAGCTCTTTGTCCTTCATCAGCACTCGCCAGCTGAGTCGGGCCAGATTCCAGGTACGACCGATTGTCGCGAACATACGCTGCCTCCATCGCGCCCCGTCTGTGGCCCGATTCGCCGCCGGCGGCAAACGCCGGGCGGCGTCGCTGCCGGTCCAGCGGATGGAAATACGGTACATCAATCTTCCGCCGGCGCGGGGGCAGAGACCGGCCTACGCCCCCGCACAGGTCAAGAGCCGGGCTCAGATGGCCGACTATCCCTAGTAGGCGCGGCCACGTTGGAACAATCGGTCGTGCGGAGGGCGCGATGATTCCGTGGATCTCGCTGATCATCATGACGGCCGTCGCCATCACGCTGGTGGCCACCATCATCGGCCTCAAAGGCCGCTTCACGGTCACCACCGAGGACGCGGTCGACCGAACCACGCGACTGAGGCACGAACTCAGCGCCACCCGCCAGCAGATCCCGATCGACCCGACGACCGGCCTCGGGAATTCGCTCAGGCTCGAGGACGACTTCACACGGTTGGCGGCCCTCAGTCAGCGGCGAGGCGAGAAGTTCTCGTTCGTTGCCCTCCGAGCCACAGACGCGACGCACGGCGAGCCGCTCGAAGGCCCGATCATGAAAGAGATCGCCAGGAAGCTCTTCGACTTCGCGCGCACTGAGGACTATGGCTACCGGCTCGACGTCGACACCTTTGGATTCCTCCTGACGGGATGCGAGCAGGCGGGCGCGGCGCTCTTTGCGGAGCGGGCAGAGGATATGCTCGGCGGCAGTTCCTTCGGAGACGGAGGCACGGCCATCTTCGTCGACACCATCGCGGGAGCGGCGCAGTGGGATGAGCAGATGGGTGGGCTCGAGGACCTCATCCGGGCAGCGATTCGCAACGCCGCCGAGGACGGTGACAGGAAACAGGCACGGCGGAAGGGATTCGAGACCGCGGAGAACGTCTCCTGAGTGCCAACCTCAGGAGACAGCACGACTTGATAACCGCGTGTTACTGCTCCACTCTCAAGCGACCAGTTTGTAGGTTCGCATCGTCTGCGCCCCGGACGTATTCGAAGAACACGGCGAAGAGCGCGACGACGAGTCGAGGGAAGTATGAGAATCGGTGTGTTGACAGGAGGGGGGGACGTTCCCGGACTCAACCCCTGCATCAAGGCAATCGTAGGTAGAGCATCAGGGGAGGGCCATGAGGTCATCGGGATCCGACGCGGATGGGGCGGCCTCGTCTCCGCAGATCCTGATGACCCCCCGAGCCTTGCCGGCGCCCTACAGCCCCTCGACCTGCAGACAGTACGAACCATCGATAGGAGTGGTGGGACCTTCCTCCACACCTCGCGTACGAACCCCGGGCGGGTCCGAGGCCCCGATCTTCCGCCCTGGGCCGGCGCTCAGTTCAGCGGCGATGGGCCCCATGATCTCACCGATCACGTCATCCGTGTGATCGAGGACCAGGGGCTCGATGTCCTCATACCGATAGGCGGCGACGACACACTCTCCTACGCGACGCGGATGCACGAACAAGGGGTCCGCGTGATCGCCATCCCAAAGACGATGGACAACGACGTTTCCGGAACCGACTACTGCATCGGCTTCTCAACTGCGATCACGCGCGGCGTCGAATTCATCCACAGCCTTAGAACGACGACCGGCTCTCACGAACGGATCGCCGTGATTGAACTCTTCGGCCGCCACAGCGGTGAAACATCCCTCGTCACCGGCCATCTTGCCGCTGTCGACCGCACGTTGATTTCCGAAGTTCCGTTCAACATCGAGAGACTGGCGGAGCTCCTCCTGAGAGACAGGGCCGGCAATCCTTCGCGGTATGCGATGGTGACGGTCTCCGAGGGCGCCCGGCTCATCGAAGGGAAGACGCTGGAGTCCGGTGAGGCCGACGCTTACGGGCATCGCAAGCTTGGCGGAATCGGCGCTCTCACCGCAGACCTCCTGAAAGAACGAACCGGGGTGGACACTCTCTCTCAGCAGCTCGCCTATCTCATGCGATCGGGTGTCCCCGACTCTCTGGATCTCATGGTTGCTACCAACTACGCGATTATGGCAACAGATCTGGCTATCGAAGGCGCAACCGGGCGCCTGGTCTCCCTCAACGGCGGCACCTACACTCATGTGCCCATCGCCGAGACGAAAGCCGGGGCGAAGCACGTGGACGTTGATGAACTGTACGACACCGAACAGTACCGGCCGAAGCTGCGTCACGTCCTCGGCAAGCCGATGTTCCTCTACTGACCGTCGCGCCCGGACACCCCGATCCGCCGCACCGGGGGACGCCGGCAGTGACGGTCGGCCGAGTCACGAGCGGGGCACTATCTCGTACCGGACCTCCCAGTCCTTGTTGAGATTGATGATCTCCAGAATCTCTTCGAGCTGAGCCTTCTCCCAGTGCGCACCCTGGAAGGTGTTTGCGCTTGCGCACATCAGCTGTGCGCCGGCGCCGATCTTGTCCATCTTCGCGCCCCTCAGGTCCGCGCCCTGGAGTCGCGCACGGTGAAGGCCCGTGCCCCGGCAGTCGGCATCCCTGAGGTTGCCGTTCTCGAGATTCGCGGCCGCGAGACTGCCGCCCTGGAGGTTCGCTGAGCTGAAGTTGGCTGCGGCCAGGTTGGCTCCTGCGAAGTTCGCCTTCACCAGGTTGCAGCCGGACAGATCGAGCCCGGGAAGATCGGCGCCGGTGAGATCGAGTGGCTCATCCGGATGTCCGTCGACGTACCTGTTGGTCGCCTCTGTCCCTTGCTTCACAACCGACACATGATCTGGATTTGCCATCGTCCCCTCCGAGATTATCTCCTGGTGTCAGTCCCGGCAGGCCATAAACGGAGCCGGGATAACTGATGCCACGAACGATAGCGGCGTTCGGGCATTCCGACGACCACTCCCGCCCAACCAGCACCGGCAGAGCGCGCCGGCAGGCCTCAGCGGCGGAACACCTGCCGGAGTGATTGCTATCCGCCCGGAGAAGGACGCTCTCCGCCGTCGAGGGTTCTCGAAAGAAAGCCGCGAACAAGGTCGGAGAGTGGCGGCTCCTGGCCGAACCAGAAGTGGTCTGCATCCGGCACGGTCACCACCTCCGGTGGGATCTTCAGGAACTGGTTGAGGCCGGCCAGCCGGTCCGGCGGAGCCACCTGGTCGCGCCCGCCGACCACAAACAATGACGGGCAGTCAACTCTTATGTCGGCAAGCCCGACTGCGATCGTCGGCGTTGAGACCGCCACGAGGGCGGCCAGCCCCGGCGGAGCTGCCACCAGCGAGACGGCTGCCCCGAAGGAGTAGCCGGCGAGAACCAGCCTCTCTTCGACCGCGGGCAGGCTCCGCAGATGGGCGAGCGCCGCCCGAGCGTCCTCCCTCTCACCCTCGCCGCCGCCGAAGGAGCCTTCGCTGGCTCCCACTCCGCGGAAGTTGAAACGAAGGACTGCAAAGCCGAGATCGCTCGCAGAATCGCTGATCGCCGCAACAACATTGTTGTGCATGTCCCCGCCGTAGAGTGGGTGGGGATGGCAGACGACTATCCCTGGCGCCGGAACCTTTTCCGGCATCCTAATTGAGGCTTCGAGCCTGAGGTCTCCGCTCCTGAACGTCTCACTGCGCCACATCACTGTCGGCATACCGCATTATGGACCGTCGCCCTCCGCGTCGCGACCGAACTGCTCCCGCGCTGCCGAGTTTCTGCTCGCCTCCGTCGAACAGCGGCAACCCCAAACTGCAGAGTAGGCTAGGATCGGCGAGATGATCGTGGAGCGCCTGAGCAGCGAGTGCATCAATCCCGCCTGCGAGGGTTCAGAGCACCGGCGGACGGTAACGGACTACGTGCTCTCACCCCGCTACCGGGTCGTCGGGGAACTCCCGGCAGCATGCGGCGAGCGTGTACGTACCGCCGACGGAGCCAATGTCCAGTTTGCGCTCGACTCCAGGGATGACCTCGTTCAAAGCATCCGGTACCGGTCCTCCAGCTGCGCGACACTCGTAGCCTACGCGGAAGTGCTGGGTGACCTCGTCTCCGGCGCCAGTCTCGGCGCCCTCGCCAGGATCACGCCCACGACCCTGATCGACGCGCTGCCCGGCGTGCCGGCATCCCGCCGAGACCGCGCCAGGGCAGTGGCCAGGGCCGCGTGGTCGGCCCTGGCGGCCGCCGTCGACCGCGACACCCGCAGCGAAGAGAAAGGACCTCCGTCTTGAAGATCGCCTACATCTTTTCGACACAGGGACACACCGTCTCCTACAAGCTTGGGCGCATGATCCTACCGCAGCTCGAAGAGGACCGGCATGGTGTGGATGTTGTCGGGATGTTCTTCTTCGAAGACAACAACTACGTCCTCGTGAAGGGAAACCCGATCGGCGAGCGACTGGCGAAACAGGCCCGCGACAAGGGATTCGTTCTCATGGGCTGTGACCAGTGCTGCTACGAGCGAGAGATCGCCGACAAGCTCATCGACGGGATTCCAATCGGCTGCTTTCCGGACCTTTACGCGGCACTGGCCGGCAACCCTCCGGACCAGGTGATCACGCTCTAAACGTTGCTTTCGCGCGGTCGGGGGCCCCCGACCGCAGCCAAAAGGACATGCCGGCTGCGTTTGCCGGGCGGCGCCGCTGTGCCTATTCTTCGTGCCACCGAGAGCCGAGGAGGTCGACCTTGACCGAAGCAGAGGTCCTCGCCGAGCAGCGCGGCCGCGTCGCATTACTGACACTCAACCGCCCGGAGAAGCTCAACGCCTGGACGGACACGATGATGGTCCAGCTTCGCGGGGGGCTCGAGGCTGCCGCAGAGAACGATGACGTCGGGGCCGTGGTCGTCACAGGAGCCGGACGCGCCTACTGCGCCGGAGCCGACATCAACAACTTCCGCCGCAACGCGGACGCCCGCGATGCCGGCATCGAGCCCGACCGGTCCGGCGGCGCACCGGCGCCGGAGACGAACTGGGTGGACTTCCTGCGAGGGTTCCCGAAACCAACGATCGCCGCAGTGAACGGCGCCGCAGTCGGAGTCGGCGTCACCCACATCCTCTCGATGGACATCAGGATCGCCGGCGAGGCTGCACGCTTCGGCATGTTCTTCGTACGCATGGGCCTGGTGCCGGAGCTGGCGAGCTCCGCCCTTTTGCCCCAGATGGTCGGGCAGGCCCGGGCTCTGGAATGGTGCCTCTCGGGCCGGCTCATCGAAGCGGACGAGGCGCTCCGCGCCGGGATGGTCTCCGAGGTGGTCGCCGCGGACCGGCTCGTCGACCGGGCGGTTGAGATCGGCGAGCATCTCTCGGGTCAGTCTGCCTACGCGATGACCCGAATCCGGCAGCTCATCACCGGCAATACGAACGAGACCGACATGCAGACGGTCATGGAGCGTGAAGCTGCGGCCCTGGCCGGGACCTACCGGTCCTGGGAACATCGCGAGGCGATCGAGGCGTTCCTATCCAAGCGCCGTCCGGACTTCCGCAAGCAGACGCCAACCCGCGACTGATAGCCGGCTGGGCAGGCTGCCGGCTAACGCCGACGCGGCCCGCTCGCGTATTGCGACGCGTTCCGGAGCATGTGGGCCGGACCATTCACGCCGTTGAGGGCCGCATTCTTCCCGTAGGTGTGCTCCTTCATCCACGCCATGTTCTCGCGGTGCGCCCCCAGCCGGG
Source organism: uncultured Anaerolineaceae bacterium (assembly GCA_964533605.1). Taxonomy (GTDB): domain Bacteria; phylum Chloroflexota; class Dehalococcoidia; order Tepidiformales; family Tepidiformaceae; genus DASCML01. The sequence goes on along the minus strand of CAZHMF010000022.1, from coordinate 7,575 downwards.
TAAGCACCTGCGCCTGCTCGACCGCCCGCTCCTTCACTCCACCTTCCGGCGCGAGGCCCTGCACGATCCCCGCCTCCCGCGCCTCCGGCCCGCGCCAGCGGCGGGCGAGAAGAACCGTCTGGAAGAAGGCATCCGCGGGCATCTTGTGACGAAAGAGCGCGAGCTCGGGCTCCGGAATGGTCATGCCCAGCTCCATCTCGTTGGCACAGAGGTAACCACGGTCCTCCCGCATGACCCGGACGTCGTGGCAGAGGGCGATCATCAGCCCCGCACCGAACGCGTGCCCGTTGAGCGCAGCGACGGTAGGCATTGGGAAGGTGATCATGCGCCCGAAGAGGGCCATCGCCTCGGGCCCGAATGCGGCTCTGTCGCCCCCCGGATGTTCGCCGCTCGACGACAGCCACTCGAGGTCGAGACCGTTGGAGAAGAACTTCGGGCTCTCGGACGCCGTCACCAGCGCCGCCGGTCCTTCGGACGCCTCGACCTCGTCGAGCGCTTTGTCGAACGCCCGTACGAAAGTCGTGTTCCAACGATTCTCGCCGGCTGCCATTGTGAGGACGAAGACGTCGCCCTCTTTGTCCACCTTTATCACCTGTTCACCTCCGATGCTGGTCCACGATAGGCGCTTTCGCCCGCTACGAGGGGTCGACAAGCACCTTGATGTCATCATTCGGTTCGAGAAGTCGCTCGAAGGCGGCGGGCGTCTCCGCCGCCGGAATCACTCCCGTGACGACCGGAGCGATGTCGATCCGCTCCTGGATCATGAGATCGATGGTGCTGCGGTAGTCGGCCCGGCTGTAGGCATAGGACGCTCGCAGCGTCACCCGCCTGGTTATCCAGGAGAAGAGATCAACGGGGGCCGGCTCGAAGGAGACCCCCACCATCATGACATGGCCGTCGGGCTTCACCGCGTCGACCGCCCCCTGCAGCGTCGCCGGCACGCCGGCTGCATCGAACACGACATCGGGAGGACCAGCGAGTACGGATGCGATGGCGGCAGGAGTGTCGGAGACCTCGAGTGGGTTGATCAAGCTGGATGCGCCGGCGGCGCCCGCAGCCTCGCGGCGGCGGGATGCCGGCTCCACCATCACGGCATTGACTGCCCCCGCGGCGAGGGCGCATTGCAACGTAAAGAGACCAATGGGCCCTCCTCCGATGACCGCAACTCTGTCGCCGAGCTGGAGTCCGGAGCGCCTCACGGCGCGAAGGCCCACCGCCGCCGGCTCAACGCAAGCCGCCTGGCGGTCGTCGAGTTCATCGGGGATCCGGAGCAGGCGGGCGGCGGACGTCGTCAGCAGAGGAGCGTAACCGCCCGAGCCGAGCGGCGCCTCGGCGGATGAGTCTCCGCTTGCCTGCTGCTGGAGGCGGTAGTGCTGGTAGCACATATCGAAGTCGCCGCGGCGGCAGAACGTGCAGGTCAGGCATGGCTCCGGCATGGTGGCCACAACTCTCTCCCCGCGACTCCACCCTGCAACGCCCGGTCCGACGGACACGACAGTCCCGCCAAACTCATGGCCCATGACGATGCCGTCCGGGGCCAGGGGACTGTCGTAAAGGTGGAGGTCGGAGCCGCATATGCCGCACAAGTCGACCGAAATCAACACTTCGCCCGCGCCCGGCTCGGGCTCGGGGACCTCTTCGAATGCCATCGACCGGCGTCCGTGAAGCACCGGCGCGCGCATCAATCGGCTCCTTCGACCCCGGGCGCCACGAGGACCTTCACCTCGTCGCAACCCGGCCGTCCGAGTTCCCGCGAGACGGCGTCCACCTCTTCGAGACCGACCACGCGCGTTACCAACGGTTCAGTTTGCAGCCTCCCGGCGGCGATCAGGTCCAGCGTGTGGCCAAAGAGATCTCCACCACCGAGGATGGCCTTCACCTCACACTCCTTCCCCACGAGTGCGAGCGGCGCCAAGGAGTCCGGCTCATAATTCACCCCGGCGAGGACCACCTGGCCACCCGGCCGGACAAGCTCCACCGCCCGCTGAAGTGTCCCCCCGGCTCCGGCGCACTCGAACACCACCTCTGGTCCCGCCTCTGTGCGCGACGCCAGGAGTGCCTGAACATCCTCGCTCCGCGGGTCGAGCGCGCTGCTTGCGCCGAGCCGGTCCGCCATCTCCCTACGCCCGGCCGACGGCTCGACGATGTGGACGGCGCCCGCCCCCGCGAGTTTCGCCGCCTGCAGCACCAGCAGACCGATCGGACCGGCGCCGAGGACAAGCACCGTCTGGCCGGGCTCAAGGCGGCTCTCCCTTACGGCATGCACACCAACCATCGCCGGCTCGTTGAGCGCCGCGGCACGTTCGCTCAGGCCATCGGGCATCTTCCGGACGACCTCGGAGTGCCCGAGAACGAATTCCGCATACCCTCCCGGGACGGTTCCATAGCCGTATATCTGCCAGCCTTCTTCGCAGCGACGGAACTCACCCGCACGGCAGCGGGAACATCGGTCACAAGGAACCGCCGAGAGGGTTGTTACGCGGTCACCGGCTTCCAGGCCCTCGGCGCCGGGGCCAACGGCCTCGACTGTGCCGGCTATCTCGTGACCCAGGACGGCGCCGGGCGGGACGGCACCGGCGCGAAGGGCGTGGAGATCTGACCCGCAGATTCCGCAGTAGCTGACCCGGATCAGAAGCTGGTGCCCCTCCGGGACGGGCCGCGCTACGTCTTCGACCCGAAACGCCCCGCCGTCCCCCAGCACCGCAGCACGCATGAGTCCCTCCACCTGACAGAGCCGCGGCTGGAGGCAATCGTGCCGAATGCAAGCTCGCCTGCCGGGCAGGTGGACGTTATGAGCGCCTCCCCGCGGGAGTCAAGCAAGGAGGGGGCGGCGGCCTCAACGCCGGAGGTACCCGAGCGGAGCCAGGTAGCCCCCGACGGCGCCGAGGATCAGGAAGAGGACCGGCAGGATGATCATGAGCGCTGAGTCGAGTGCAATCGTACCGAGGAGAAGCAGGTCCGCGGCGAGTGCTATACCCAGAAGGAGCCCAAAGATCGCTCCGAGAACGGGCCGCCCGTGGAATCTCTGTTCAGCCATTGTCAGTCCCCCTTCCCGGAGGGCCACATCGACCAGGCGGCCCCCGCGATCGACACGACCGTGAGCCCGAGGGCGGCCGCTCCGAGGATGCCTCCAAAGGCGCTCCCGGCGAGCTTGACCTTGATCGTGCCCTCGCAGCGGACCCCCTCGTCCTGGTGATAGCCGCTGACCGTCATCTCAACGTTTCCCGGCACTATCGAGGGGATATCCCAGGTGACCGAGCCCGAGTGGGAATTCCCATCGGTGTTGTCGCTCCCCCAGGATTTGATGGGAATTGAGGGCAGCCCCAGGGGGAGGGCGATCGACACCTTGCCGCTTGTAACACGATCTTTCCCCTCCACCGCCACGGTTCCGGTGTAGCTCGCGGAGCCCGACTTGGGAACCGTGTACACACCACCGGAGGTCTTGGGATCGACCGTTCCGTAGCCGGCGATGACCGCTGATGCGGTGCAGCTACCGTTGAACGAGGCCGGCACCGACTCATCGCTGGCGGAACCATCCTGTCCGAGCGCCGCCCCGAGCGGAAGCACGGCCGCGAGAACGGCCGCTATCACCGCGGCAAGTGTCCTGATCAGAAATGGAGACAGCCTCGGCATGACACCCCCCTCCCCGGTGTTCCGAGTCCGCACAGGATAGAGGCCTCGATCGACCCTGTCATCCGTCCCCCTGTGCCTACCAGGCCGCTGCCGCTCCGTCGGCGCGAGGATCCGAGCCGGCCCAGAAGGTCCCTTCCGACGGATCCCGTAGGATCACCTGCCCTGTACCGAACAGGAACCGGTCGGTAGAAGGGACAACGGTGTGGCCCCTCCGTGCCAGTGCATGCATCGTCTCGACCGGGATGCCCGCCTCGAGCGCAACGTTGCCCGACGCCAGCGCCGGTCGAATACAAAACCGCGGCCGGTCCAGGGCGTCCTGCGGGCCCATCCGATGATCCACCAGATTAACGAGCACCTGGAGCTGCCCCTGCGGCTGCATGAAGCCACCCTTGACACCGAAGCAGGCGAATAACTCACCTGCCGCGGTCGTCGCCAGTCCCGGCATGATCGTGTGGTAGGGCCGTTTACCTCCTGCGAGCGCGTTGGGGTGATCTGGATCAAGCGAGAAGTTGGCGCCGCGGTTCTGGAGGGGAAAGCCCATGCCCTCAGGGACAATCCCCGTGCCGACACCCGCATAATTGCTGTTGATGAAAGAGCAGGCGTTTCCCTCTCGGTCCACGGCCGCAACGTAGACCGTGTCCGAACCCCCCGGAATCGGATCTCCCGGAAGGTGCGTCAGTGTCGCGGTCCGACTGTCGATGAGGGTCCGGCGGGCGGCGCCGTACTCTCCGGTCAGCAGTTCTTCGAACGGCTGGCTGCTGAACGCAGGGTCCGCCACGTGCCAGCGGGCGTCAGCGAAGCCCAGCCGCATCGCTTCGATGGAGTAATGAAGGTGGTCGGGAGAGAGCGGATCGAGGCCGGCCAGATCGAAGCCCTCGAGGATGTTCAGGGCGAGCAGCGCCGCCAACCCCTGCCCATTCGGGCGGCAGGCATAGGCTCTCACCCCTCTGTAGGTCGTGCTGAGCGGATCCTCGAGCGTGGACTCGTGTGCCGCCAGATCGGACTCCTCCATCAGGGAACCCACTCGCTGCAACGTGCGGACGAGGGCTCGCCCGGGGGCGCCTTCGTAGAATGCCGCCGCACCTCCGTCAGAGAGAGTGTGAAAGACACGGGCAAGGCCCGGGTTTCTCCACACCTCACCGGCTCTGGGGGCGCGGCCGTCCTGAAGGAGCTCGTTTCCGTGCTCCGACAGGCGAAGCTTGACGGCCTCCTCCGCCCAGTAGGCGGCGATCAGACCCGAGACCGGAAAGCCCTCCTCAGCCAGCCGGATCGCCGGCCGGAGCACCTCGGAGAACCGGAGCGTGCCCCACTCCGCGAGGGCATCCTCCCACCCCGCCACCGTACCCGGCACAGTGACGGCGTGGGGGCTTGTGAGGGGGATCTCACCCTCGATGCCGCGGGCCGCGAGCGCTTCGATTGTGAGAGCGCCGGGAGCACGTCCGCTTCCGTTGAGGGCCCGCACACTCCCCGTAGCCGCCTCGTAGAAGAGGGCAAAGCAGTCGCCGCCCGGACCCGTCCCGGTAGGCTCCGTCACGGCCAGCGCGGCCGCCGCAGCGACTGCGGCATCCGCTGCATTCCCGCCGCCGATCAGGATCTCGATCCCGGCCTGCGCCGCGAGTGGCTGGCTCGTGGCGACGATCCCACGGGAGGATCGGACGGGCGCTCGCCGGGAGCGAAACGGCAGGTTCTCAGCGTGAGTCACCTCTGGAGGATAGGCCCGGTTTCGAAAGCCTCAAGCAGGATGCCCGATGCCGCTCAGCCACCAGTTCGTAATCCGCTCCCGGGTCGCGTCCCAGGCATCACGCTGAAAGAGGACGGTCACACCGCCGGCGAGCAGCAGCGTCCCCAGCGCCCCCAGCACAAGCCAGTACGGGATTGTGACGTAGCCCCCGGTGACCCAGCGGACGGCCACGCCCGTCAGGCTCAACACACCCGCAGGGACGAGCCAGCGAGCGTGAACCAGGAACCCACCCGCGAGAAACGCCAGACCGAGCCCGATGACTTCGAAGCCGTAGCGGCCGCCTCCCGGCTCGAAGCTCTGAGCCGCCGGAGGGAGGACCAGCGTGAGCACACCCGCCACCACGACCGCTTCGTGAATCGCCATGTGCTCCCCGAACAGCGGCTCCGACCGACGGAAGCTGAGCCCCACCCCCACCAGATACACTCCCAGCGGGAGCGTGAAGGCCTGGATGTTCTCCGGCTCTGCGATCGCGATGAACATGAGCAGCGAAAGCATCAGACCGGCGGTTCCGGCGACCGTCGCATTTCGCTGGCGGTAGAAAAGCGCCTCGCCGGCAAGGGCCGCAGAGAAGGCCGCCAGGATTACGGCGACGAACGCCCACTCGCGTGTTGTCTCGAGGGCTTCACCAGGGCCGAGTGCCTCGCCGGCACCGTCCAGCACCAGCACCGCGCTTGCTCCCGCGAGCATCCAGGGAAGCCACGAGAGGGCCTGCACGATGGCGTCCTTTTCCGTCCGCAGCGGTCCGTAGACGCGAACTGTGAGAAGCGCGGCCCAGAGGCCGCCGGCCGCCGCCGCGTAGGCAAGCGGCAACGTCGCCACATCGAACTCCTGCCAGTACCAGAGCGCCCGCGCGGCGAGGACGGCAAACGCGAGTGAGACCAGCCAGAGCAGCCAGGCGCGCGTCGTGGCGAACGCCAGCGCCGGCATCACGGTGGCCAGGGCCAGTACCGCCGTCAGAGTTCCCCCCCATTCGACCGAGGACGCCGCCGCAATCGCAAATCCGGTGGATGCGATTGGAGCGAAGAGCGAGAGCTGGAGCCGGTCACGGCCCGTGCCGGCAACCACCAGCCAGGCAGCAACGCCGAGCACGACGAACGTCCACGCGCGGGCGTCGCGCTCGATCTCCAACACTGCGTTGAAGTGTCCCGCGGCGGCGAAGAGGAAGGCGGCTGCGCCAAACCCGAAGAGCAATCGTTCAGTCCTGGCGAGCCACGTTGAGTCCCAGCCCAGCTCCTCGCGCAAGGACTCGCCGGCCCTGCCGCGGCTCCAGGCGGAAGCGGCAGCGAACGTCAGTGCGGCCCCTGCCGTCGTCAGCAGGCCCTCGAGATTGTTCTCGTAATGCAGCTCGGTGAAGCCGAGCGCGGGTCCGGCCGCCAGCGCCAGGGAGTAGGCCCAGCCGAGCTCGCCGAGCACAGAATGGCCGGTCCAGAGACGATGCGTGAGTGCCATCGCCAGTCCGGTCGCCACCGGCACGCAAGCCCACCAGGCAGGATCGACTTCGAAGAACCAGAGGACCGATACCCCCGTCGCGGCGATCAGTGCCGGAGAGATCAGCAGCGATGCGTCGGGGCGACGGGCACCGTCGGCCACGGCTCCGGCGAGGGCAATGAGATAGGCGACGGGCAGGGCTGCCCGGACTCCGGGATCCTCCCGCAGTGCGAACGCGTGAGCGACGGCAAGCCCCAGCCCGCCCGCAACGAAGGCGGCCCAGCGCCAATCGTCTCGTCTCGCGCGGTCGAATTCGCAGACGACCAGATAGCCAGAGGCGGCCGCGACGACGAAGGCGGCGTTCCACTCGGGCGCCATCTCGAAGCCGGCCCAGAGCACCGCCGCCGAAAGAGCTGCAGCAAGAGGCGGGAGAATCGAGATGCCGGGGCGCCAGCGGAGGCGCCAGAGGGAAACACCCGAGCTCACAAGGCCAAGGGCGAGAGCCAGTGCGACGGGCCACTGCCACTTCGCGAGGTCGTGATCGACGGCGAGGCCGGCGAGCTCGAGCGACAGCAAGAGAGCCCCACCTCCCACCACGAGTCCGCCCCAACGCCAGCGCGGGGCCTGATCGGCATCGAAATGCGAGACCGCGAGGTAGCCCCCGGCCCCGGCGACCACGAACGCAGGCAGCCACTCGGGCGGGATGTCCCAGACGGCCCATGCCCTCGAAGCCGAGCTGAGCGGCGCCGACGGCCGCAGCTCGGCGTTACTGG
>CAZHMF010000021.1:0-28667 GCA_964533605.1 uncultured Anaerolineaceae bacterium | reverse complement strand
GGAGCGGACATTGCGGTCTCGATACATACGAACAGCTTCAGCAGTCCGGAGCCTAACTACACGCTCATCATCTACTTCCACAGGGATGACAAAGCGCTTGCCAACGCGGTCATCGGACCGTTAGGAGAACTCCTCACTGAGCCGACGGCCGACCCGAGGATCAAGAAGGATGCCTTCGGTTTTGTCCTCAAGACGGAGATGCCGGCCATCACCGTCGAGCCGGTCTTCATGTCGAACACTGAGGAAGCGCTAAGACTGGCGGACTGCAGCAACGGCGTGTGCCCGCGCCGGGATCAAATCGCCAAGGCCCTGTTTGACGGAATCGTAGCCTACTTCGCTGCGCCGCCTCCGGACCCGGGGCCAGGCCCCGGGAACGGCAACGGGAACGGCCATGGAAAGAAACCACGCTGAGAAGCCGTCCGCGACCCCGGCTCCCCCGGGGTCCCACTCCTGTCGCCTGGTCCGGGCGGCGTCGCAGGCCTCGCCAACGACTGCCGATTCCAGTCCATGCCCCCGTACGACGGGCCGGCGAGGGTGACGGCAGCGATGGTGAATCGAGCCGTCCTGGAAGCGTCGTCGGGAATCGCGCCGTTCGCCGGCGGGATGCCGCCCGTCCGGGCTGCCTGGCAGCCGACAGCTCAGCCCCCTCCGGCGCACGGCTTGCGCGGTGTCGCGCCGCTGCCGAGCGCCACCAGTCACGGTTCGGAGCTTACCCGTGTCCCGTGAGCGCCATTACTTCTCGCCGACGTCGATGATGTCGCCTTGCAGCTCCCACTGCTTCGTCGACGGGTTGAAGGTCGCGATCTGCTCGGCCTGAATCGGGTAGTAGTCCGTCGCAGATGTGTTGATCAGAATGCCAGGGAGGAGGGTATCGATCCGCAGGTCCTGGATGCTGGTTGCCTGCTTCAAGACGTTCTCGCGGGTCAGGTTGTTCCCGCACTTCTCCAGCACGTGGATAAGAGTCTGGGCGGCGCTGAAGGCATACACGTTGAAGGCGTCATTCGGATTGCCGTCGGGGTAGTACTTGTCCATGAAGTCGAAGTACTCCTTCATCCCCGGATCATCCTTCCACGTCGGGTCGCCTGGATCCTTGATGTAGAAGGTGCTGATGACGTTGGAGACGGCATCTTCGCCCCCCTGCTCGATGGCCGGCACCATGACGGCAGGGACGGAGACGGAGACGGAGTTGAGGAGGATGAACGGCTTCCAGCCGATCTGAGTTGCCGTCACGAGCGCCTGGACTGCGAACTTCGGCGTTGCGACGACATAGAAGACATCGGCCCCTGACTCCTTCAGTTGCGTGACCTGGGCGCTGACAGACGCGTCGGTCGTAGCATAGGAGACCTCCTTCGCGATGAACTTATCGGCATCGGAGCCAAGGGCGTTCTTGAAGCCCTCGACGTAGTCCTTGCCGTAGTCATCGTTCTGGAAGAGGATCCCGACTTTGGCGTCCGGGTTGTTCTCCTTCAGGTACTTGGCGTAGATCGCCGATTCCGACTGGTAGTCCGGTTGCCAGCCTAGAGTCCACGGATGGGAGGTGGGATCCGCGCCCCACTTCGATGCGCCCGTGGCCACGAAGATGTGCGGGATCTCCTGCTGGTTCGTGTAGTCCCAAATCGCCGTGTTGGTCGGCGTGCCGAGGGTATTGAAGAGGAGGAGAACCTTCTCCTGCTCCACGAGTTGACGGACCGACTGGACCGTCTTGTCGGGCGAGTACTGATCGTCGAGGATGACGAAGTTGACCTTGCGGCCGTTCACGCCACCCTCTTCGTTGATCTTGTTGAAGTAGGCTTCTTCGGCCTTCCCGATGGTCCCATAGGCCGCGGCAGGTCCCGAGAAGGGGCCGGTGCCCCCGATCTTGATTTCTGTGTCGGAGGCGCCGGTGTCGTACTGGGCGACGCCTGTCGTCGCCGTCTCGTTTCCGTCGTCGTCACCGCCGCAAGCAGCGGCGAGGACGACAGCGACAGCGGCCAGCAGCATGAACAGCGCGGGCCAACGGTTACGTTTCCTCATGTCGGTTCGTGTCCTTTCTTGACGAGATGTGCGACCACACGCCCGCAGCAGACGTGGGATTGCCTTGCCTAGGGGGCGCCGCTGCGTTGGCGATCACTCTCGGCAGCCTCCGGCAGGGGCGCTTCCCTGGCTTCTATCGCGGGTCTTCTCACTCGAATACCCGAACGGGCATATTGCCACGCATCCTGGAGGAAGCCTACAACTCCATTGCGCATCGTGTACATGACAACGATTAGAATGGCTGCCTGGATAGCATCCGGTGCCGACTTGTTGATCTGCAGTGTGACGTCGGGGATGAACTGCTGGAAGAGCCCACCGATGATCGCACCCTGGATCGTCGCAACTCCCCCGATTACGGCTCCAACGAAGAAGCGGATGGAGAGCAGTACGGAGTACTGGTCGGGCGATACGAACTGGATCACGGCCGCGTTCAGGGCCCCGGCGAGCCCGGCGAAGGCCCCCGCGATGCCGAACACCGTCATTTTGTAGAGGGCGACGTTCACGCCCATCGAGGCGGCCGCCGTCTCGTTGTCGCGGATCGCGATGAGGGCGCGACCGAAGCGTCCCCGGCGCATGTTGGCAGCGAGCACGAAGACCAGGAGCGCGAGAGCGGCCGTCAGGTAGTAAAAGAAGCGGTCTGGATTGCCCTCCCAGAAGAGGACGTGGATCTTCCCGAACATGGAGACGCCCTGAACGCCACCGGTGTAGTCCTCAAACTTCTTCGCAAGGGGGGTCACCGTCACCGCCAGCGAGAGCGTTGCCAGCGCCAGGTAGGGACCCTTGAAGCGAAGGGCCGGCAGGCCCACGAGGAAGCCGAGTGCTCCCGAAAGCACGGGCGCGATCAGGAGCGACCATCCCCAGGGCGTGCCCCATTCACGGAACATGATCCCGAGCGTGTAGCCGCCGATGGCGAAGAAGGCCCCCTGGCCGAGCGAGATCTGGCCTCCGAAGCCGGTAAGCAGATTGATGCCGATGATGACGATCATGGCCTGAATGGCGACGGTCATCTTCAGCATCGAGGCGTGCGGCAACTGTTCCACGTAGGCAGGCATGAAGAGGAAGAAGAGGATGATCAAGGCGTACCCGGTCATCCGAACGCCCTGCTCATACCGGCGACCCCGGTCGATAATCGGTCCGACCGCGTAGGCCGCGACGATCGCTGCAATGGCCATGACGCTGAGCAACAGCGCGAGGCCAGCAGCCGGACGAACAAGCTTGCCGACGGCAGGCACGCTCTCGACGTTTACGGCGGGGGCGGCGAGGTAGACGATCGCGGCCCCTACAAGCAGAGGAACGAACCAATTGCGGCGGATCTCGTATCTTCGCAGCGTCTGCATTCGCTACACCCTCTCCACTACCTGGCGCCCAAAAAGCCCGGCAGGACGGATGAGCAAGACGCTGACGATGACGATGAGGGCGAGCACGATGTCGAGCTCGGTACCCATGAACTCGATGTAGCGACCGCCGAGGGCGGTGATGTTTCCAAGGGCGATCCCGCCAACGACTGCTCCCGGCGGCGAGTCGAACCCACCCAGGGTGGCGGCAGCGAAGGAGAAGATAAGGATGCTGGCCATGAAGTTCGGCTCCAACTGCACGATCGGCGCCGAGAGCAGCCCGGCCAGGGCGCCGACGGCGGCAGCGATCCCCCAGCCGAGCGCGAGCATCCCGGAGACGTTGATCCCCACCAGCCGGCTGGAATCGGGCTGGGCTGCAGCGGCTCGAAGGCCAAGCCCCAGCTTCGTCTGCTGGAAGAGCAGAAAGAGGGCCAGCATCATCGTCACCAGCACGGCGAAGATGAACACGTGGTAGGGGATGATGAACACTCCGCCAACCTCCCACGAGTCGAGCGGTATGCCGGTGGGATAGGGGAAGGGCTTTGGTACGCCGCTGTACACCCAGAGGGCGAGAGAGTTGAAGAAGAGATAGAGCCCCAAGGTGACGATCACGATCGTGAGCTCGGGCGCCTGTTCGACCGGGCGGATCAGTACGCGCTCGATGGCGAGTCCGGCGAGGAAAGCGATGACCAGGGTGAGCGGCACCGCCGCCGCGTAGGGCATGCCGGCGTTGAGGAACGACCAGCAGATGTAGGTGGAGAACATGGCCATCTCGCCCTGGCCGAAATTCACGATGTTGGTTGACCGGTAGATCAACACGAGGGCGAGGGCCAGGAGACCGTAGATGCAGCCGTTCGCCGTCCCCGCCAACACGAGCTGAATGAATTCGGTCATGCGCCTCTCCCCTCTTCCTTCCTTCCGGCCTCAGTACCCCAAGTAAGCACGGCGCACGTCCTCGCTGTCACGCATCTCGTCGGCAGTTCCCTCGAGCGCCACCCGGCCGGTTTCGAGCAGGTAGGCATAGGTGGCGACGGTTAGCGCCCGGACCGCGTCCTGCTCGACGAGCAGCATGCTGACCCCCTCGTCTCGGTTGATGGCAGTGAGGATTGAGAAGATCTCCTGGACGATGATCGGCGCAAGCCCCAGGGAGGGTTCGTCGAGGAGCAGCATCTTCGGTCGCGACATGAGCGCGCGGGCAATGGCAAGCATCTGCTGCTCGCCGCCGGAGAGCGAGCCTGCACGCTGCCTGCGGCGCTCGCCAAGGATCGGAAAGTAATCACCCATCCGGGCAGCATCGCGCGCGACGCCGCCGCGATCGCGCCGGGCGTAGGCTCCAAGGAGCAGATTCTCCTCGACGGTGAAGTCGGAGAAGGTCCCGCGGCCTTCCGGCACCATGGCGATGCCCAACTTCACGAGTTCCTGAGTAGATCTCCCAGCCGTTGACCGGCCCTCGAACACGATCTCACCCCAGGTGTGCACCTCAGCCAGGATGGCGCGCAGCGTCGTTGTCTTGCCGGCCCCATTTGCGCCGAGGACGGCGACGATCCCGCGTTCGGGTACCGAGAGGTTGATGCCGAAGAGCACAGGGCGCTCACCATAGGCGGCACGCAGGCTGCGAGCCTCAAGGATGGCGCTCACGCCTCGACTCCCAGGTAGGCGCGGATGACTTCCGGGTCATTGCGCACTTCGTCGGGCGTGCCCTCGGCGATCTTCTTGCCGAAATCGAGCACGATCACCTTCTCGCTCACGCCCATCACCAGTCCCATGTGGTGTTCGACCAGGAGTATCGTCACCTCGAAGCGGTCACGGATCTCCCGGATCAGATCGCTGAGGGCCTCGACTTCCTCGTGGTTGAGGCCGCCCGCGGGCTCGTCGAGGAGCAGAAGCTTCGGACGCATGACGAGGGCCCGCGCAAGTTCCACTCGCTTGAGGGTGCCGAACGGTAGCCCAACGGCGGGACGATCGGCCTCATCTTCAAGGCTCAGGTACTCCACCACGTCGTCCACGATCCGCTCGGAGCGCTGCTCCTCTCGGATCACCGAGGGCAGTCGGAAGGCCTGAGAGAAGACATCCGCCTTCGTCGTCGCATGGAGTCCGACGCGAATGTTGTCGCGCACCGAGAGGGAGGAGAACAGCGCCAGGCTCTGGAACGTCCGGGCGATGCCGAGCGGAGCGATCTGATGGGCGGCCATCTCCAGCAGATTGATGGACCCATACCAGATTCCTCCGGACTGAGGCCGGTACAGCCGCGTGATGGCGTTGAACATCGTGGTCTTCCCGGCTCCGTTGGGGCCGATGAGCCCGACGATGGTGCCGGCCGGGACATCAAACGAGACGTCATCGAGTGCAACGAGGCCGCCGAAATGAAGGGAAACGCCGCGCACCTTGAGGAGGATCTGTGCTCCGGCTGAAGTGTTCGACGTGTTCGTAGGGTCAACCCCTCCCGATTGCTGGCCCCCGAGTCTAGGGACTTTCGCACACCTGTCAATCGTTGAATCTGTCTCAAGAGAAACGCTATCCAAGCCAAGGCCGTCTCTCATGAGTTTGGTTGACCTGTCTCAGAGAAAGTGTCACCAAGAAGGTGAAACCGAAGCCAAGAGCCGGCCATCACCGTCCAGCCGGTCTTCATGTCGAACACTGAGGAAGCGCTAAGACTGGCGGACTGCAGCAACGGCGTGTGCTGGCGCCGGGATCAAATCGCCAAGGCCCTGTTTGTCGGGAATCGCGCGGCGCCGGCGGGATGCGGCCGGTCCGGGCTAGCCGGAGAGAGGCGACGAGGCGCCCGGCGCCCAACCATAGATACGCTTGAGGCTGCCACCCATCAGGGCCCCGCGTTCAGAGTCAGTCAGCATGTCCGTCGCCCGAAATGCCTCCACTCCCTGCTCGTAGGTCAGGATCTCCACGGCGCGCGTCCAATCAGTACCCCACATGCAACGGTCGAGTCCGTAGGCGTCGAAGATCCGCCGCAGCGGCGCCCAGATGTCGCTGTAAGGAAAGGGCTCCCGCGACAGCGTGCAGGCGCCGGAGATCTTGATGGCAACGTTGTCGAGGTGGGCGAGGGCGATGACGTCGGGCAGGTCGGCGAACGGCTCCGTCGGCGCCGGCGGCTTGAAGGGCTGCGGCAGGCCGAGGTGATCGATGACGATCTGCGTGTTCGGATGGCGCCGGGCGAGTTCGCCCAGCAGCGTGAGCCTCCGCCAGCAGAGCACGTTGATTGGAATGCCGGCGTCCGCGCCGGCCGCGAGGATTGCATTGAGCCCCGGATCCTCTGCCGTGAGAGCCGCATCCGAAAACCGTTCGGTCAGCATGATGCGGGCGCCCACGACTCCGGGGGTTGCAGCCCACTCGGCCACTTCGTCGCCGACACCCGGGGATCCGGGGTCAAACGGCTTGATCAATCCGAAGCGGTCCGGATGACGGCCATGGACTGCGAGTACGTAGCTCGCGTCGTAGCGGTACATGCTGTAGGGCGAGACGAGGAGAGCGCCATCCACGCCGACGGAGTCCATCGCCGCGACCATGTCGTCACCAGTGACCTCCGCAGGGCCGGCGAGAGTACCCGCCCACGGACGCTCGGGATGGTCGCGCTCGTACGCGTGTACCTGACAATCGATGATCGGCACGGGCTTCGACTGATCGGTCACGGGCTCATCGTGCAGTGCGGGGGTTGGGCGGGCAAGCGCCGACGGCAGGCGGACTCGCCCTCTTCAGACCGGCCGGAGCGGATCCGGGCGCCGTTGCGCGGCAGACGGTTCAGGCGCGCCCCGGACACTTCCGCGCTGCCGGTCCCGGATGTAGCCTTCGGCTGCTCAGAGACCCCGGAGACGCGAAGGAGGCACCCCGTATGTCCGGCCCCGATGCAGACGCTCGCGTGACGGCAGAAGCGGTACGTGAGCTTTACGACAGCTCGGCAGGTGAGCTGTTTGCGCTTATCTACGGAGAGCAGATCCATCTCGGTGGATTCAAGGCCTCGATGGACCTCGCCGACGCGGCAGGCATCCGCGGAGGCAGGGGAGTTGACCTCTGCTGCAACACCGGAGCCGGTATGCGATTCCTCTCCAGGTACCGTCAGGTCGAGTCGATCACCGGCGTCGACATCTCTCCGTCAGTCGTTGAACGGGGACGCGCGAGATGTGAAGAGGACGGGATCACGAACGTCGAATTCGTCCTTGGGGACGCCCGTGAGAGCGGCCTTCCGGCTGCTTCGGCGGACTTCGTCTGGGGGGAGGATGGTTGGTGCTACGTCCCCGACAAACCTCAGCTGATCAAGGAAGCCGTCCGCATTCTTCGACCCGGCGGCACGATCGCTTTCACCGATTGGGTCGAGGGCGATGACCTGGCGGACAGCGAACGGGAGTTCCTCTCCGCGGGGATGCGGTTCCCTGACCTGGAAACGCGTGAGGGCTACCGCCGCCTGCTCGAAGAGAATGGCTGCAGCGTCGTTCTCGCCGAGGACTCCGGGCTGTTCAGCAAGCAGATGGGGCTTGCCGCGGAGATGCTGGACACCCAGTATCGCTGGGACGCGCTCCGCGTGACCTCTTTCGACACAGAACGAGTCGAAGCCACCGTCCAGGGACTGAGAATGATGTCGGCATGGGGAGCGGCCGGAAAGCTGGAGCAGGCGCGCATAGTTGCGCGGAAGGGCTGAATCAATACCGCGCACAGCCCGCGGCACCCGCCGCACCGGTCTTCATGCGTCCCGCGGGTCCGGCACATTTACGACGACCTGCTCCTGGCTGTTCCGCGCGAGGAGGAGCTCGGCCGGTCCGTCCGGATCGAGGTTCTCCTCCATGTGGACCTCGTTCGGGGGAACGAAGACGAAGTCCCCCGGCTCAGTGTCGCGGACGTGCTCCAGCTTCTCGCCCCAGCGGAAGCGCACTCGACCCCTCAGGATGTAGATGCCCGATTCGTTGGCGCCGTGGTGGTGGACGCCCGACATCTGTCCCGGAGCGTTCGTGGCGAGCCCCATCCAGAGGCCCCGCGATCCGGTCAGAGCCTGCGAGATCCCGGCCTCCCGTACCATCCCGGGCGTTTGAGCGGTGCCGCTGTCGCGCTCCGACGGACGTATCACTGTAACCATGGAACAACTCCCCTGAGAATAGCCACGTCCGCACCCGGCGCGGCTTGGTCATTTTCATCCGCCGCTGCGGCGACCCGCCATCCCTGTCTTTACAGGGGACTACTCCGCCCGCCTCTCGAACGTCAGGGCCTCCTCGATAGCCCTGCGCTTGATGCGCCAGTGCGAAGCGTGCCAGAGGGGCTCGCCGTCCCGGAGGACGATCAGCTGCGGCGACTCGTGACGGATTCCGGTCGCCGCTTCGATCACGCGCGAGAGATCGCTCTGGCGCGAAACATCGACCACGTGGACCTCGGAGTCGACGCGCTCGACCTCTCCGATCGCGTGACTGCTGACCGGGCACCATGGGTCGTGGAGATAGAGCACCACGGGCTCCGGGCCGGCATGTCCAATCAGAGATTCGAGCTGCCTCGCATCCCTCACCTCGAGTATCCGCGCCCGCGGCACGCCACTCGAGTCATCGGGTTGAGTGTCCTCACCACCGAGCCACGCCGGCCAGCCCAGTCCCATGCTCTTCTCCTCAGCTTCCTGCGGGAAGCAAACCTTCGATCGCTTGCCTCAGTTCGTCCGCCGATCGCTGGAACCCGAACCGGCCGATCTCCTGCCCCTCACGGTCGACGAGCACGAAGGTCGGAGTACCGCGAACCCGGAACCGCTGGGCGTCCGGCCGCGCATGGTCGACCGACTTCTCGAGGAAGTCCATCCGGCCTGCGAACTCCGCGATCGTAGCGTTCGCGAAAGGCTCCATCGCATGGCAGAACTCGCACCAGGTTCCGGAGAACCAGACGAGCGTTGGTATGCCGTCGGGCTGGGGCACGGACGTCGAGGGGATCGGCGCCAAAGAGTGATAGACCGTATGCGGATTCCCCGAGAGCACCTGCACCGCATCGGAGCCGACCTCGGCCGCCGGCACCTCCTCCGCGCCGGAGCCGCTGAGCGCGAACCAGCCCACGGCGAGGGCGACGATCGCCGCCCCGCCGATGAGTAGCGGCGCAAGCCAGCTCTGCCTGCGTTTCTCCTGCTTGCGGACCTGCCGGGTTCCGGCCCGCCGTCCCGCCCGCGCGGCGCGACGCGATGCTTTCGAGGCCATCTGCACCTCCACAGCACCTGTCGCCGGCAGAACACGATCGTTTCACCTTCCCGGTCCGAGAAAAGCGCAGGTTAACTTGCCGGCCGCCTCCGAGGACCGTGGCCCAGCGCCCGCACCGGGCGCGCCGGTCGGTGGTGTGATGAGGCGGATCGCGAACTCGCCCCAATTCCGTGGCGGCGTAGAATCCCGGCTCCGGAGGGCAGTACAGATGACACCAATTGCAGCCCGCACAATCGCCGGTCTGTCGACCGAGCGACTGTCGCAGATCGACCGCCACCTCACGGAGAACTACATCGAGCCGGGGAAACTCGCCGGCGCCCTCACGCTGGTGGCGCGCAAAGGGGAGATCGCACACTTCTCAGCGATCGGGCAGATGGACGCCGAACGGGGCAAAGCGACCCGCGACGACACCATCTTCCGCATCTACTCGATGTCCAAACCGATTACGTCCGTGGCCTTGATGAGCCTCTACGAGGAAGGCCGGTTCCAGCTCGACGACCCCGTCCACAAGTTTATCCCCTCGTGGGAGAACCTCCGCGTCTGGGAAGGCGGCGCTCATCCGCTGTGGCTGACGCGACACGTCGACCGGCCGATGTCCGTCCGCGACCTCATGTCGCACCAGTCGGGGCTGACGTACGGATTCATGATGCGCAACTCTGTGGACGCCGCCTACCGGAAGCTGGGCATCATGGCCCGCGAGAGCGACCTCGGGCTCCCGGATGAGACCCTTGCCGACCAGGTTGAGAAGCTCTCGAAGGTACCCCTGCAGTTCAGCCCCGGAACGGCCTGGAACTACAGCGTCTCGACCGACGTTTGCGGGCATCTGGTCGAGCTGATCTCGGGGAAGCGGTTCGACGAGTACCTGCAGGAGCGCATATTCGAACCGCTGAGCATGGTGGACACCGGCTTCGCAGTTCCCGACGAGAAGCTCGACCGTTTTGGCGCCTGCTACGCACCGACGCCCGGGGGAGGCCGGTTCCTCCAGGACGACCCAGAGAAGAGCGCCTACCGGCACCAGCCGAAGCTGCTCTCCGGCGGCGGCGGACTGGTCTCGACGGCGATGGACTACTACCGCTTCTGTCAGATGCTCCTGAACGGCGGCCAGCTCGACGACGTGCGGATCCTGGGACGGAAGACGATCGGGCTTATGACCTCGAACCACCTCCCCGGAGGAGTCGATCTGGCAGCCGTTGCACCCTCCGGCCAGTTCAGCGAAGTGGCCTTCGAGGGGACCGGGTTCGGGCTCGGTTTCTCCGTCCTTCTGGACCCGGCAACGGCTCAGATCCCGGGATCGCCGGGCCAGTACGCCTGGGGCGGGGCGGCCAGCACGGCGTTCTGGATCGATCCGGTAGAGGAGGTGATCCTCATCTTCATGACCCAGCTGTTGCCGTCCGGCACCTACCCCCTGCGCCGGGAGCTTCAGGTCCTGGTCAACGCGGCGATCGTGGACTGAGGATCCGCGCCCACCGAGGCCGGAGCCGCTTCTGCTATTCTTGCCCCCCAAACTCTCCGATCGCCGTGTGACCGGAGCTGCGCACGAGGAGGCGTCACTTGAAGTATGCGTTCGACCCCGAGGTCGAAGATTTCCGCCAGGAAGTCCGAGACTTCATCCGGGAGGCACTGCCCGACCTCGACCCCGAGAATCCGCCGGACGAGGGTCAGGCAGGCCGCTCCTACCAGGAGCAGTACGACTACACGATGGGCTTCCAGAAGAAGCTGGCCGACAAAGGCTGGCTCGCGATGGCCTGGCCGAAGGAGTACGGGGGCGGCGGCGCCGACCACATGCGCCAGCTCGTCTACAACGAAGAGATGGCCTTCCACGGTGCTCCTGTGGGAAACATGGGCATTGCCTGGGTCGGCCCCAGCCTCTTCCTCTACGGCACGGACGAGCAGAAGGAGCGTTTCGTCCCGCGAATCACGAGCGCCGACGACTGGTGGTGCACCCTCTACAGCGAGCCCGGCGCCGGCTCCGACCTCGCCGCGCTCCAGACCCGCGCAACCCGCGACGGCGATGACTATGTGATCAACGGCCAGAAGATCTGGACCAGCGGCGGCCACCTCGCCGACTGGGGCTGGCTCGCCGCGCGCACCGATCCCGACGCGCCGAAGCACAAGGGCATCACGATGTTTATGCTCGATATGAAGTCGCCCGGGATAACGATTCAGCCCCTGGTAAACATGGCCGACCGCCACGGGTTCAACGAGGTCTTCTTCGAGGACGTCCGCGTCCCGGCGACCCAGGTCGTAGGTGAGGTCAATCGCGGCTGGTACCACATGGCCGTCGCCCTCGACTTCGAACGCAGTGGCATCGGCGCCTTCGCCGGCGGCCGGAGATCGGTGAACCGACTGGTCCACCTGGCGAAGAAACGGCCCGAACTCCTCCAGCGGCAACCCGGAGTGCGCCTGGAGCTGGCCGACAGGATGACCGAGGTCAACGTCGGCACGCTCCTCTCTTATCGCGTCGCGACGATGCAGGCCCGCGGACTGGTTCCCAACCACGAGGCCAGCGCCTCCAAGCTGTTCGGCAGCGAGATGGGCCAGCGGATCGCCCTGACGGCGATGCACCTGGTCGGCATGAACGGCCTCCTCCGCGAGGGCGACCAGGGCGATCACGCCGACTTTGCCCGCGGCTATCTCAGTGCGGTCAGCGGCACCATCGCCGCTGGGACCAGCGAGGTCCAGCGGGGGATTATCGCAACGCGGGGACTAGGACTGCCGAGGGGCTGATCCAGCCGCCGTCGCTACCGAGTCCGAGCCGCCGGCTATTGCCGGCGGACACGATCCTCCTGATCCCGCGCCCACTGGTGGCGCGGGTACAGAAATGGCCTGAGCCGGGCCGCGGGACCAGCTCGCCGCCGGACCCTGGCCATCTGAAAACGGTAACCGCCGAGCGCCCCGTACGGTAGGCTTCGGAAACCACGTCTTCCTTGGAGCGATCTGGCATGATCGACGCCCAGCAACTGCGCTCGGCCCTGGAGCGGGCCGGCGTCACCCTGAACGAGGTCGACGTCTCCTTCGTCCTCCAGCGCGAGCGTCTCCGCCCTCCAACTCCACGCCCGGCCCGGCGCAGCGAGCCTGCCCTGCTCTTTGAGACGCGCCGGCTCCGCCGGCGATGACGGCCGACCTCAGCACCGGAATAGCGGAGGCCGGACGCCGCCTGCGGCGCCGCGAGGTGACCAGCGGGGCACTGACGGAGGCCTCGCTGGAACGGATCGCCGATTGCGAGCCGGACCTCAACGCCTTCATCACGGTCGCGGCCGAGCCCGCACTTGCAGCCGCCCGGCAGGCGGACCGGGAGCTGGCGGCCGGTCGCGACCGTGGCCCGCTCCACGGAATCCCCGTCGCCCTCAAGGACCTGTGCGCGACGAAGGGGATCCGGACGACCGCGGGTTCAAAGGTGCTCGAGCACTGGGTACCGGATTACGACGCGACAGTCGTCCGGAAGCTCCGGCGTGCCGGCGCGATCTCGCTCGGGAAGCTCAACATGCACGAGATCGCCTACGGCACGCACAGCCTGAACCCATGGTTCGGAGCCGTGCACAATCCCTGGGCTCTCGACTGCCACCCGGGGGGATCGAGCGGCGGGTCGGCGGCGGCGGTCGCTGCGTTCGAGTGTTTCGGAGCGATCGGCACCGACACTGGTGGCTCAGTCCGGATACCGGCCTCTCTCTGCGGCGTGGTCGGGCTCAAACCCACCTACGGATTGGTCTCTCGGGCAGGAGTGGTGCCGCTCTCCTGGTCGCTCGACCACGTGGGGCCGCTCGCAAGAAGCGTCGAGGACGCTGCGCTCTTCCTGAATCAGATCGCCGGCTACGACCGGGCCGACCCGGCCTCGGCGCGTTCCCGAGGATTCGATGCCGCATCGCGCCTCAAAGAGCCGCTCTCCGGCCTCAGGATCGGCGTCCCCCGGAGCCAGTTCGAACTCTGCGAGCCCGACGTTCGGAGTGCCGCGGAAGGCGCACTATCCGTCCTCCGCGATGAGGGCGCTCACCTCGAGGACGCGAACATTCCGATGCTCGATGAGGGCTTCAGCTCGGTGGTCCTGGGGGTCGAGGCCGCCGCCGCCCATCTCGAGTGGCTTCGCGAGCGGCCCGAAGACTACAGCCAGGACGTGCGCACCCTTCTGCTCTGGGGGCTCACGGTGCCGGGCTACGAATACGTGAACGCCCTCCGTGTCCGCCGCGAGTTCACCGATCAGGTTCTGGCCGCCTTCGGGCAGGTCGACCTCCTCGCCTGGCCCACCTGCCAGAAGGTCGCAGAGCCGATTGCAGACGTGCACACGGGAGGCTTTCGCTACACCGCACTGACCGCACCCTGGAACCACACCGGACTGCCGGTTCTGTCCGTCCCCTGCGGATTCGGCGCGCGGGGGCTGCCGGTCGGCCTTTCGCTGGCCGCCCGGCCGTTCGAAGAGGCGGTGGCCTGTCAGGCCGGCGCTTCGCTCGGCCGGGCGGCGCCGGCCCTGCGCGGCGCACCTCCTCTTTTCGCCCAACGTGGCAGGTAGCATGGGTTTCGCCGACGCTTGGTGAATGCGAAGTGTCGCACTCCTCGCCGTGCTCGCTGTCTTCGGGACCGCCTGCGGGGGGGAACGCCCCGCCGCGACCGCGCAATTCGTCCAGCCAACGGCGACACCCGTAGCCACTCTCGGGCAACCGACGCCGACCCCGGAGCCACCGGAGGTCGTGCTCAGCACCTCGGACGTCTACCAGGGCGGCGCCGTGCTCGTATCGCTGACGGGCCCGGCCGAGTCGGGCAGCGTCAGCTTCCGCGGAAGGAACATCCCCCTCATTCAGGGTGACCGGAGCATCTTTGCCTTCGTCCCCGTCGCCGTCGAGGACTCACCCGGCACCTCATTCCTGACCGTTGACTTCCTGCTTGAAAACGGGAGCGAGGGACAGTTCTCCGCCGACGTCACAGTGCTCGAGACCGAATGGGCCGTGGACGACCTGTCCTTCACGGACGAGCAGGAAATGCTCCTCGATCCGGCGACCGTGGCCGAAGAGAACGAAACACTGTCGGCCATCTATGGCGTGTTCACCGAGGAAAAGCTCTGGTCGGACCTGTGGCAGTTTCCTGTGCTCGGCGGAATCACCGCTCCCTTCGGCGAGAAACGAGCAGTCAACGGCGCCGACCCCGATGGCCACCACCCGGGAACCGACTTCGGTGCCGGCGAGGGCGTCGATGTCGTGGCCACGAACTCGGGCGTCGTGGTGCTCGCGCGAGAACTGAAGCTGCGTGGCAACACTGTGATCGTCGACCACGGCGGGGGTGTCTTCTCGACCTACGCCCATATGTCGGAGATCGAGGTGCACGAAGGGCAGCAGCTCGAGCCGGGCGCTCTCGTCGGCCGGGTAGGAAATACCGGGCTCTCGACCGCCGCTCACCTCCACTGGGAGATGTCGGTAAGCGGCGTGCCGGTTGACGCAGTGCGGTTCGCCGATGGCTCAAACGGCTTCTAGGCTGGACTGAGA
Organism: uncultured Anaerolineaceae bacterium; assembly: GCA_964533605.1. GTDB lineage: Bacteria > Chloroflexota > Dehalococcoidia > Tepidiformales > Tepidiformaceae > DASCML01. Next base: position 13,682 of record CAZHMF010000021.1, on the reverse strand, counting down.
ACGCTCTAATCCGGGAGGCGGGCACCGCCTTCCGGCGCGTGGCCCCGGCGGGAGGGACTGGACGATGACGGCGAGACGTGGATTGCGAGACTACCTCAGGGACAAAGCGGCGGCGATGACGGGTGCCGCCCGGCGCCGCCCGCTGGGAACAGACTGGCATGAGACGGTGGAAGCCACCTGCGTGGCGGACGATGCGACCGGTACCCGCAAGGTCACGACCGGGGGCCACCGGTACATCAGCGATTCCGGGCCCGATTTCGGCGGCTGGCAACTCGGGCCCTCCTCTCCCGAGCTGCTCTGCGCCGTCGTGAGCACCTGCCTGACGCACACTTACCTCATCGGCGCTGCTTCGATGGGTCTCGGTCTCGATCGCGTTGAAGTGAGAGTGACGGCGGAAAACAACGACGCCAGGTTCGTGGGGGTCGACACCGCCGACCCGCCGCTGCCGTTCAACCTGACCGCACATGTCTCAGTGGAACCCGGCGACACGCTGCCCCCGGATCTCGCGGCACTGCATCGATACGTGGAGGAGAACTGCCCTCTGACGAGGCTGATCCGAGAGCCCGGGAGCGTTAGCTTCGTCCGCCACCCGGACGGCAGCGAGTAGAGACTATCCTGGAACCTCCGAACCGGACGGGACAGCCGGAAGGCGCACACTGACTGTCGTCCCCTGCCCGGGAGTGGACGCTGCCGTCAAACTCCCCCCAAGGCTCTCGACGATGCTCCGCGCCGTCGTCAGCCCGAGGCCCGTGCCCTTGCCCGCCTCCTTCGTCGTAAAGAAGGGTTCGAAAGCCCGAGCCAGAGTCTCGCCGTCCATACCGGCGCCCGTGTCATGAACTGAGATCACCCGGTACAAGTCGCCGGAGACCGCGGGCGGACCCTCCGCCGGCCCCGTCCTCAGGGCGATCCGACCGCCATCGGGCATCGCGTCTCGGGAGTTCACGATGAGGTTCAGGAGGACCTGCTGCAGTGCCGCGGGGTCCCCCTCAACGAGCTCCTCGCTCGGGTGGAGATCCACCTCGAGCTCGACGGATGGGGGTAACAGTCCTCTCGCGAGTGTGGCGGTCTCCTCCAGCAGACCGGCGACTCCGACGGGCGCGATCTCCAGATCCCGGGGCCGGGCGTAGTCGAGCAGCCGGCGAAGCACAGCCGCAGCCCTCTCGCAGGCCTTCGTCGTCTCATCGAGCACGAGGCGTGCATCCGCCGACCCACCGATGGCGCTTTCCATGGCATCGAGGTTCCCGCGCACCACAGCCAGGAGATTGTTGAAGTCGTGCGCAAGCCCGCCGGCGATCAATCCGAGCGTCTCCATTCTCTGGATGCGGGGCAGCTGAGCCTGGATCTCATGAAGATCGGTTACGTCGATCGCAACGAGGCCGGCGCCCTCATCGAGCGGAAAGACCACGCCGTCGATGTCCCGATCACGGCCGTCGTCTCCCGAAGCCCTGAACTCCAACCGCGAGGGCCGCCCGCCGAGCGCGGCAGCCAGTGCCGCGGCTCGACTCGACCCTTCAGCGCCTTCGGGGGAAGTCAACCACTGGTCACCGTCGCCCAGCCACCGTTCGAGTGCCGGGCTTGCGAAACGCAACCGGCCGGCCTGATCAAAGAGCGCGATGGCGGCCGCCGATCCACGGGCCGCCTCCTCGAGGCGTCGGGCGCTGAGCCGACCGGCCTCCCGAGATTCCAGACGTTGAAACGCCTGACCGGGCGACGCGAGCGTGAACAGAAGTCCCGCTGCGAGGAGAACCAGTGCCACGAACAGCGTTGCCTGATAGTCGGCACCGTAGCCGGCCAGTTCTCCTGCGAACTCGGCGAGCAGCACCAGTGCCGCTGCCGCGAGGCTCAACAGCGAGATGTAGGTCCTCCCGAAGTAGCGGGAAGCGAAGGCAAGGAGGACAACGTAGAGCCACGCCGCGGGGGCAACGGCCCCAGCCTTGCCGGTGTCGGCCGCCACCAGTGCGGCCGCCCCCACCGCCCAGGCGCCGTGGCTGAACGCCCATGCGCGGCCCAGCCGGTCGTGGTCATCCGCTGCGGCGTGCAAAAGGCCGACGGTCAGCGCGGCGGCACAAACGACCAGCAGCGTGGCAGCCGCCCCGGGCCACGAATCGACCTCGACGTATCCGGCCGCGAGATAGAGGGTGAGCGCCACCGAAAGCACTCCGCCGGGCAGGGCCCAGAGGAGAGCCGGCCGCGGAAGGACGGCTCCCGGCGGCGGCGCGGTCAACCCACGAATGACCTCGCTGATGGACTTCATGGTCCCCCGCCAGAACGTATCACGAGGCAGCCTATTCCGGCACCGGCTCTCCATCATCCTTTCGCCGCCTGCGCAGCAGCACCGCCACCCGCGGGATCGGAGGAAGTACGAAGGGCCCGGTCTGAGCAAGAGTGATCTCATCGAACCCACACTCCGTGAGGAGCGCCGCCAGACGTCCCCAGCCGCGGAGATCGACGGCCGCCATTCCCCGGCCAAGGAGGCGCTCATGGAGACGATTCAGCCAGCCGGCGCGCACAGGAGCAAGGTCCATCAGCATGGCAACTCCTCCCGGTGCGAGAACCCTGGCGATCTCCCGTCCGAACCCGTGGACCGTGTCGTCATCAAGCTGCCGGATGAAGTAGAGAGAGGTGACAGCGTCGAAAGCCGCGTTGGAAAACGGCAGGTGCTCGGGCCAGCCGACGACGTCCAGCGGATCGGGGCTTCGTGCCAGGTCCATGCACACGGGCGGTTCGGCGAGCCCGGCACGTCGCGAGAGGAGGTGGGCATAGCCGGCGGTCCCGCAGCCCACGTCCAGGTAGCGCCGGCCCTCCTGGAGGCCGAGCAGATCGATGATCCGGTCTGCCCGCGGTGTCACGGCCGCGGCCATTGCCTGCGAATCTCGAATCGTTTCGAGCACCCCGGACCAACCGGCGAGCCGGGCCGAGCGGGCCGCGACTGCGCCCCGCCGTCTTCGCATCATGGACGGGATGCTCCCGGCCGGGTCATCGAGCCTCCGACGGCCGGGTGACGGCATCGATCGATTCGTGGAGCACATCAACGAGGAAGTCGACGTCCTCGCTCTCGATCGTGAACGGCGGACCCAGCATGACGGTATCCCGCGCCCGCGCGGTGCCGCCGGGATAGAGCCAGGCACCCCGGTCCAGGCCCTGGGCGGTCACCTTGGCACCGACGCCTGCGGCAGCCGGGAACTTCTCCAACGTATCTCTGTTCCGAACGAGCTCGAGCCCCACGAAGAGCCCGGCTCCCCGGATCTGGGCCACGTTGGGATGGTCGTTGAACTCCTCTTCGAGCCGAGCCCGAAGAAGTTCCCCCATCGACGCGGACCTGGCCACGAGGTCCTCCCGCTCCATGATCTCCAGAACTTTGTTCGCCACGGCCAAGGATGCCGGGTGGCCGTCGAACGTGAAGAACATCGGTTGCTCGCCGGCACGCACCAGGGGGTCGAGGATCGCCTCGCTGGTGAACAGCCCGCCGACGGGTGCGTAGCCCGCCGCCAGTCCTTTCCCCCCGATGAGAATGTCGGGCACGACTCCGAAGTGCTCGATCCCGAACCTCCGGCCGGTGCGACCGAACCCGCACATGACCTCGTCCGCGATCACCAGCACGCCGTGACGGTGGCAGACCTCGATCAGGCCGGGCCACCAGTCGGCCGGAGGGAGGCCGACGCCGCTCGCCGCCCCTCCGATCGGTTCGCAGATGAACGCCGAGACCGTGTCCGGTCCCTCGCGGAGAATGACCTGCTCGAGATCGTCGACAGCCTGAGTTCGGGAGTCGGGGCCCAGTCCGAGCGATGCGCGAAGGGAATACGGGGCCGGCGTCTTCGGAAACGGGAGCAGCAGATCGCCAAAGCCTGCCCGGCGTGCTTCATGGCCCCCCGCTGCGAGGGTCCCGAGCGTCGTCCCGTGGTAGGAGAGGTCGGTGCCGATCACCTTCCAGCGCTGCGGCCGGCCCGCCAGCACGTGATGCCGGCGGGCGAGCCTGATCGCAGCCTCCACCGACTCCGACCCACCGCTCACGAAGGTGCACTGCGACAACTCGGCGGGAAGCCACGAGGAGCGAAGCCGGTCCACCAGGCGCGCCCGGTCGTCCGTCATGAAAGTGGGCACGACGTAGGTGAGCCGTCGCAGTGCCTCGGCCGCAACCTCGGCGACCTCTGCTCGGCCGTGTCCGATGCTCGTGACGATGGCGCCCCCGCCCGCGTCGAGGATCCGTCGCCCGCCGCCGGTGAAGAGATAGGCTCCTTCGGCCCGGGCGATATGGAATGGTGCCGAACCCGGGATGAAGGCCGCCCGTCGCACATCTGTCGGCTTCATTGCGCGACTATATCCCCGGCCTCCGCCCCAAACCATGGCCGCCAGTTGCTGCTTCTGTTCCGCCTCGCCGCCAGTCGAGCTACCCTCGGCTCATGGCCGCACGATCCTGCTTCTATTGCGAGGAAGAGGCTACACACGAGTGCCCCAGCTGCGGACGCCTCTACTGCCTCGACCATGGAGAGGAAGCCTGCCTCAGATGCATCGCCCCCGAAGGTGCGGTTCCAAGCGCCTGGGCCTACCGTGGCTCCCTGCTGGCGCTCGTGGTCGGGCTGGCCGTGACCGCTTACCTGCTGGTCAGCCCTCCTCAGTCCCGCGAGGAGGCACTCGCTGCCCGCGTTGCGACACCCACGCCGACCGCTACGGCCACCCCGACACCGCAGCCGACACGAGCCGGTCAGGTGCTGCCGGCGACGGCCACCCCATCCCCCACCCCGACGTCTGCCCTCGCGGCAACACCCACTACCGAGCCCGCCGGTCGTTCATACACGGTGCTCGAAGGAGACACGCTCAGCGCGATCGCGGCCCGGTTCGACACGACCGTCGATGAGATCGTCGCGCTCAATCCCGGGCTCGACCCCGACTTCCTGTCGACCGGTCAGGTTCTGAAGATCCCGGAGGGCCCATGAATCTCGATGACGACCCGGAGATCAAGGCGGCTATGGCGGAGGCGACCGCCAGGCGTTCGCTCTGGCGGACGGTCCTTATCTGGGGCCCGCTCTTCCTCGTCGCCTTCGCGGCCTTCATCTTCTTCACACTCGACGAGGCAACGGGGGGGAACAAGGGCAGCTGGTTTCTCGTGGGACTGCTGGCGGTCCTGAGCGTACTCCTCGGGGTCCACTCGGGGCAGAGCCTTCGCGACCTCAGCGGCAGTCCTGCAGAGCTAACCGGATTCGTGGTTCGTCGCTGGTCTCGCACGGATTCTCTGGTGATGCGAAGCCACTACATCAGGGTTGAGGGGAGCATCTTTCACATCGATCGCATCAAACACGGAGATGTGGAAGAGGGCGATTACGTCTGGGTGCGCTACTACCCTCACTCCGCAACGGTGATCCAGGTGGAAAAACGCGAACCGCCCGAGCCGGAGACCGACGAAGAGTAGGCCGCGGCCTCAGGGCGCCGCATAGAGGGCGCCGGCGGCAACGGCCCCAACCGTGTCGTGGATGATGTTCGCCGCCACGGGTCCCTCCCAGCGATCGTAGACGGTGCCGCCGCGGTCGATCACGTACACCTGCGGCTCGCTCAGGCCCCCGTCGGGCCTCAGGATCCATTCGCGGACGGCGTCGTTCAGGAGCTGCTGCTCGAAGCTGCGCCAGATCTCGATGTGAACGAAGTCGACGTCCTCCTTGAACTCATCCTGGAGCGCCTCCATCTCCTCGACCACGGGGCCGCAGAAGCGTGACGTACAGTAGGCCGGCGTCGCGAAGACGACGACCAGCGGCCGGCCTGCTTCGAGCGCATCCTTGATCTTCACGTCGTGCATGTCATTCGGCGGATCGCCGGAATCGATCTCGCGGATATCGGTCACATCGGAGGCGATCAGATTGTCGCTCATCGGTGCCTTCTGGCCCGGGATCACCACGCCGGCGCGGTCCGACACGAGGAAAGAGAGCCGGCTCTCACCCTCGGTGCCATCCTTCAGCGTTGCCTTGACCGCGACTCCCCACTGTCCCGCGTAGGTGAAGTCCACGGGGAAGTAGTACCCCACGCGATCTTCGTCCTCACCACCGTGTGTGTGAGTCTCCCCGTTGCCGTGGACGTGCTGGACCTCCTCCCCGACACCGGGGGCACTCTGAGTCCCGTCGACCGTGATCACCGGCTCGGGATTGGAGGGATCCTGAAGATCGAAGAAGGTCGCCTGGACGGTTGCGCCGCCCTGCGGTTGATCGTTCTCGTCGGTTATGCCAACCACAAAGTTGTTGTGGCCGACGATCCACTCGGAGCCGGCGATTATCGCGTTGATCGTCTGGACCTGCGCGCTCGGCAGAGGGTCGGATGGATCGGCCGACGTGGCAAAGACTTCGTCATCGGAGGATCCGCCGCAGGCGGCGGCCAGGGGGCCGGCAAGGGCCAGCCCAATGAGCAGTGCATACCTCATACATCTACCTTAGGACGAGGGTTCCGTCGCCGCACAGGTCGCCCGCACAAAGATCCCGGAAGGGCGGCCGGGGCGTCAGCAGTCCCGCCTCCGGGCGACCGGCGCAGGAAGTGATTGCAGCCTCCGAACGTGGATCGAGAGCATCGGAGCAACTGAGAAGAGTGCAAGGCTGCCGGCGGCGATCATCGCCGCCCGCAGACCGGCAGTCTCTGCGATCACGCCGCCAAGACCGAGACCGAGGAGTGCCGCCCCAAACTCAGCCGCGCGGAAACTTGCCACAACACGCCCCAGGACCCGGTCCGGGACGGCCGCCTGCCGGATGCTCGTCTCCTGGATTTCGTAGTACGTCCAGGCCGGGTCGGTGACGAACTGCTGTGCCGTCAGAATCCCGATCCGGGCCGCTGGCGGGCCGGCGGCCAGACCGGGAAGCAGACTGCCCACAGAGCGGACGGCGGACGCCACCGCCAGGGATCTGCCCAGATGCCAGCGGGCGGATCGGGCCGCGAGCATCGCCCCCGCGAACGACGTGAGCCCGCCAATGGCATAGATCGACCCCTGCAGTCCCGGCCCGATATCCAGCTCCCGGGTGACAAACACCACGAACACAGCCGAGAAGATGCCCATCGGGAGGCGGAACAAGAGGACCCCCACGAGGAGGCTCCTCAGTAGTGGGGTGTTCCAGACATGCCTCAGTCCCTCCACGGCCGCCTGCGCGAACCCCGTTTGCCGGTCGACGCCGTCCGGCCTCTCCGCGCTCCTGATCCGCCAGATCGCGAGAGCGGACAGCGCGAACGATAGCGCATCGACCAGCACCGCCCCGGGCGCCGTGAAGAGCTGCACGAGCCAGCCGGCCATGCCGAAGCCGCCGACCTCTGCAGCAGAGGACGTGGCCGCCAGCTTGCTGTTGCCCTCGATCACGTTTTCGGCCCCCACCAGTCCGGGCAGGTACGCCTGATAGGCGGTCTCGAACAATGAGTCCAGCACGGCCCGACCGAGTGCGACCGCGAACACCTGCCAGATGGTCAGCCCGCCGAGGACCGCTGCCGCCGGAACGGTCACGAGGAGCATCGCTCTACCGAGATCTGCCCAGATGAGCACCATGCGGCGAGGCAACCGGTCAACCCAGACTCCAGCCACGAGACCGAAGCCCACCCCCGGCGCCATCTCGCAGATGCCGAGGGCGGCGATCTCCAGCGGCGAAGCGTCGAGCCAGAGGATCGCGGTGAAGGTCAGGGCGAGGCGGCCGATCAGAGTGCCGAAGATCGAAACCGTCTCGCCGGCCCAGAGCCGGAGGAAGTCCCCGTTCCGCCAGAGTCCCTGCAAGTCAGGGAGCAACGCCCTCACCGTCGCCACCGGCAATGCCATGTCACAATGTTCGCTGCCACCGATGCCCCCAGGAGGTACGTTGCAGGCGCAGACCATCCTCTTCGATGTCGACGGTACGTTGCTCGACACACGCGAGTTCATTCTCGCTGCGTTCGAGCACAGTGCTCGCGTTCACTGCTTCGCGCTCCCGTCCCGCGAGACGCTCAGCCGGCGGATCGGAGACCCGCTCGAAGACATCTACGCCTCATTCGCCGGCTACGCCATGGCAGCGGCCGATCGGAGGTTGGATGGTCGGAGACACACCGCATGATGTAGAGGCGGGGAGGGCGGCAAGGTTTCGAACGGTCGGTGCGCTCTACGGCTTCCGGCCCGCGGAGACCCTTGCCGCTTCACCCGATTACACGATCAGCGCGCCCGGAGAACTCCTGCCGATCCTACGCTCTGCCGGTTGACGCGGCCGCGCCGGGTTGCCGTCGGGGGCGGGACGCCGCCGTACCAGCCTGGCGCCCCCCATCGGAGACTAATTCGCGAAGCGAATTACCGGACTCGTGCGGCCCCAGAGATCCTCCAACCGGTAGTGCGCCCGACGATCGGCCGTAAAGATATGCACGATCAGATCGCCGAAGTCCATGAGCAACCAGCCGCCGTTGGCGCTCCCCTCGGTGTGCCGGAGACGGCCGCCGGCCGCCTTCAACCCCTCTTCGAGTTGCTCCTGAAGGGCATTGAACTGAAGCGGTGATTGCGCCGTCGCGATGACGAAGAAATCCGCAAACGACGCCGGCCGTGAGATATCGATGAGCGCGATGTCGAGGGCCTTTCGGTCCGAAAGGATGTCAACCGCAGTATTCGCCAGCTGCTCGGGTTCCAGACTCGGCCTCACCGATTCAGAATTCGCCGGGATCTTATCACGGCGATCGAGCCCGGCCGCGCGGCGTCGACTGCTGTCGCGAATCCTGACAGGATCGACAGGGTATGAGCCGGGACAGAGTTCTCGTGGGGATGTCCGGCGGGGTCGACAGCGCAGTGGCTGCGGCTCTGCTGGTGCAGCAGGGATTCGAAGTCATAGGCGTGACCATGCGCCTTTGGACGGAGGAGCGCCCGGAAGCGCTGCGTGGCAAGAAGCAGTGCTGCAGCGTCGAGGACATCGGTGACGCTCGCCGCGTGGCCGGGCAGCTTGGGATCCGACATTATGTCATGAACTTTGAGCGAGAATTCCGCACCCGCGTAGTCGAACAGTTCGTCGCTGAATACGCTCGCGGCCGGACACCCAACCCCTGCGTCCGCTGCAACGAGCACCTCAAATACCGGGCGCTGATGGAGCGTCTGCCTGCTCTCGATGCAGGCTGGGTGGCGACCGGCCACTACGCACGCGTCGAGCACGGCAGAGACGGCGCGCAACACCGCCTGTTTCGCGCAACCGACCGCCGCAAGGACCAGTCCTACGTGCTCTACATGCTCGGGCAGGAACAGCTCGGCCGTCTTCTCCTCCCCCTCGGCCGGCTCACCAAGCAGGAGGTGCGCGAACAGGCAGCCGGTCTCGGGCTGGAGGTGGCAGAGAAGCCCGAGAGCATGGAGATCTGCTTCGTGCCCGACAATGACTACCGGCAGTTCATCCAATCGCGACTCGGCAGGCGGCCCGGCGAGTTTCGGGATCCGGACGGAAGGCGTCTCGGAGTACATGCGGGCGTCGCAGGTTTCACGGTCGGGCAGCGCCGGGGACTGGGGATCGCCGCGGGCGAGCCCCTCTACGTCACCGCGATCGACGCGGCTTCGAACATTGTGACGGTCGGCAAAGGCGATGATCTGATGGCCGACATCGCGGAGGTCGCCGATGTTTCGTGGGTGACCGGAGAGGAGCCGCCGGCGGGGATTGAGGTCTACGCCCAGCCACGCTACCGCTCGGCCGCCGTTCCCGCCCGGGTCGTCAACCACGGCGACCGCCGGGCCACCGTCCGCTTCGCGTCTCCCCAGCGGGCTCTTGCACCGGGCCAGAGCATGTGCATCTACGACGGCGATGAAGTGTTGGGAGGCGGCACCATAAGCCACGCCTACTTGGAGAAGAGAGTCACCGCAGCAAAGACGGCCGAGCGCCCGTAGAATGACCGTCCGATGCATGTGAAAGAAACGCTGCCCAACGGACTGCGGGTGGTCACAACCTCACTGCCCCACACGAGATCGGCCACCGTGAGCATCTACGTGGGCGCGGGCAGCCGCTACGAACCGGCCTCCGAAGCCGGCCTCTCACACTTCCTCGAGCACATGCTGTTCAAGGGGGCGAGCCGGCGCCCGACCGCCCGGGAGATCTCCGAGGCGATCGAGAGCGTCGGTGGCATCCACAACGCCGGCACGGACCGTGAGTTAACTGTCTACTACGCGAAAGTACCGCACTGGGCCGCTCTCGAAGTGATCGACATCCTTGCCGACATGGTCCGCGATCCCACGATGGACCCCGTGGAACTCGAGAAAGAGCGTTCCGTAATCCTCGAGGAGCTTGCGAGCATAGAGGACAGCCCCGACGAGCTGGTCGGCATACTGGTCGATGAAACGCTCTGGCCGGGCCAGGCGCTGGGCCGGAACATCGGCGGCACACATGAGACCGTGCGGTCGCTTCCGCCGGGGCCGATCACCCGCTATCTCCGCAGCCAGTACGTTCCCGGAAACATGGTCCTCTCAGTCGCGGGAAATGTGGACCACGACGAGATCGTTGCCGCTGCGCGGCGCTGGCTCGGCGATATGCCGGACCGGCCCCCGGGAACCTGTGAACCGGTGAAACCGCGGGAACAGGGCAAGAGGCTCGCGGTTCGTCACAAGGAGACCGAGCAGGCCCACCTCTGCCTCGCATTCCCGACTGTGTCGCTATCGCATCCGGACCGCTGGGCGGTGGATCTCCTCAGTACCGTTCTCGGCGAAGGGATGTCCAGCCGCCTCTTCCTCGAACTCCGCGAAGAACGGGCACTGGTCTACGACATCCACTCCTATCCCGCCGAATTCACCGATGCGGGAGCGCTCGCGATCTACGCCGGATGCGACCCGGAGAAGGCGCGAGAGGTGCTCGACGCAACCCTGAAAGAGGTCCACAAACTCACCCACGGGGTGCCTGCCGGTGAGCTCGAAAAAGCGCGTGAGATGGCCCGCGGCCGCGTCCAGCTTCGGATGGAGGACACCAGGGCAGTCGCCGGTTGGATGGGAGCTCAGGAGCTGCTTCGAGGCCGCATCCGTACAGTCGATGAAATCGTGGATCTGATCTCAGCGGTCAAGGCCGATGACGTCCTCGCGGCCGCCGAGAAGTACCTGAGGCCGGAAAACGCCGTCCTGGCAGCGGTCGGGCCCTTCGAGGACGAGAGTGTTTTCGAAGGCCTGAAACCATGAGGAGTGCCATCTTCGGCCGCCCCGAGCCGGCCTTCGTCAGAGGCGGGACCCACCTGACCGTCCACCTTGTACCGGTCCTGAACGGCAAACTCGTCGCGTTCGACGTCAGGGCCGGGCCGGCGCCCGGTCGCTGGCTCCCCTGGGACGTCCTCCCCTGGCGGGGAAATCCTTACATCACTGCCTCAGAGCTCGCCGACCAATGGTGCGAGGGCTCCGTGAGCGACCTCCGCCTTGTGGACGTACTCTCCCTGGATGCAGACGAAGACGGCTGGGAGCTGGCCCTCATCTTTCGCGCCGAACTCATGGCCCTCCCCCGCGGAGACGACCACAGGGCGGTCGCGCTGATCGATGGGGCCCCGGGAGAAGCAATCCAGCGCTTTGCTCCGGTGGAACTGGATCGCTGGATACACGCGCCTGCGAGCGTTGAGCACCCGAACCTGGCCTCGCTCGGTCCGAATCTGGTCTTCTGAGAGCCGGGAGTTACCCCGAGCCGGGGACGGTCCGGAGCCTGACCAGGTACACCGAAACGCCCGACGCAATCGTCAGCAACAGCAGGGCGATCCAGATCTGGAATCCCGTTAGCCAGAGGCTCACCAGGATCCCCACCCAGAGCATAGAAAGAGCGACCACTTTGGTGCGGGTCGTCGCGCCGCCATGCTCTCTGTAGTCGCGAAGCCGCGGCCCGAACATCCGGTTTTCCATCAGCCAGCGGTGCGCGGCCGGCGAGCTGCGGGCGAAGCAGGCGGCTGCAAGGAGAAAGAAGACGACGCTGGGCAGCAGGGGAAGCACAATCCCGACCGTCCCGATGGCAACGAAGACCACTCCCGCTCCAAAGAGGAGCCAGCGCACGCCTCGCCCGGCAAGCTGCACACTGCTTTCGGATGCGGGGGAATCTGCCATTTCTGCCAAAACTGTTACTCCGCCCCCGGGATGGTGACAGAATTCTAGCATGCGGAGAGCAGACCGCGGGTCTCGCTCAGCCCGCCTCTATTCCCAGACGACGCTTTGCAGCGCCCCGCCGCTGACGACGAACGAACCGCGCTGCGAGACCACCAGCGCAGTGATCTGCGCGAACGCATCGTGACGGTACTGACGGACGAACGTTCCGTCCGAACTGACAACGACAACACGGTCCTGAGACGGATCGAGGAGCGCTATGTTCCCGGTTCCCCCCATGTCTTGCGGCGGCTCGGCTTCCAGCAGCGGCGAATCGATCCCCCCAAGGGACAGTTTCAGCGCCACCCCGCCGTCGAATCGATGGACCGTGCCATCGTCATCCACAGTTACGATGCCGTCGGACACGAGCAAGTATCGTGCTTCCGTCAGGTCATCCGCTTCAAGCACCACTTCCGGCTCGATCCCGATGCCGTCAGTAGTTATTCCTACGCTATAGACAGTCCCTGCTGCACTATCCAGCAGGTAAAGCTTCTGGTCGGCAGCGGTCATATCGGCGACCCGGAGACCGTCCGGGGCGTCGAAGGGGATCTGCTCGGCCTGTGCGGAGAGGTGGATCAGCCAGAGCCGGTTGGCGTCGTCGAGCACGATGACCTGACCCTCTCCGGGCTCGGCCCCGAGCGCGGCCACGGCGACCGGCGTGCCCGTTCCCAGGTCGGAATCGGCTTCGAAAACCACACTTTTGTCACCGCCGTTCGTCGCCACGGCCACGACGACACCAGCCGTTGGGTCCAGCATATAGACGACGCCGGCCCCGACGACCAGGCGAGATATCGCCAGCGGCTGATCTCCAAACTCCTCGAGGCTGGCGACCTCCTCGACGCTCACCGGCGTGAACACGGCGTCCAGCTGTGCGAGGGACGCCGTGACATCTTCGATCAGTCGAACGACCTCCGACCCGCCCCCGTGCAATTCGCGGGCCTCGAGCAGTTCGGCGCGGGCCACAGTGAGCATGTCACGACGGACGGCAGGGTCCGCCTCGTCCTGCGCTGCCGCGACCGCTGAGCCCGCTTCCCGCACAAGCCGGGCATATCGCTCATCCGCAGACTCGCGAAAGTGCGAGGGCAGAACAAACAGCGCGATGGCGACTACCCCGGCAAGTAGCAGGAACGAAAGCAGGAGCCAGGAAGGCTGTGGGAGACCCACAGTTCGCCGTTCCCCACTAAGGGCGCCTCCGCCCTTCCAACGCCCTCCCGGAGTGTCCCGGACCTGGACGAGGGAAGTACCCGCCGCGAACTGCGTAGCGGTCTCGATTGTCCCCTCGCCGCCCCGGAGCTGGCCTGCCGACTGGCTCCGCCGCGAACGGGCCAGTGCCTCCACCGGCGGCGCCTGCCTCCCGGGCACCGGTGGGCGTTGGCGCGGCCGTTCGGCGGGCTGCAGTCCGCGGTAGAAACTTTCGCCCTCGCGAGCGTCGCGCCGGGCGCGCACGTCAGAAGCCCGCGAGCCCGGGGAGCGGGGATCGCTGCTATCGTCGGCCGGCGAGGAAGCCTGCGCGGAGCGATCCATGAGGATGAGGCCGTACTCGCCGGCCGCCCGCCGCAGCGGCTCGAGGAGAGCAGGCCCCACGGCCGGAAGATCTTCGGAAATCCACCGCGGGCGGAGGCTCTCGGGCCGCTCGCGCGGGCGTCCG
>CAZHMF010000020.1:25315-30025 GCA_964533605.1 uncultured Anaerolineaceae bacterium | reverse complement strand
AGCCCATCGACGGGCTGGATCAGGCGTCTTCCGTCGCGATCAGTCCTGATGGCCGCCACGTGTATGTCGCGGGGGCAGGTGATGATGCCCTCCCCCATGTAGCGCCCCCAGCCTCCCCGGCGGCCCGGCGGGCAGCGGTACTGGCGGAATTCGAAGAACGGCTCGCCGCTTTCGAGACCCGGCGGCTCGGTCTCGGCTTCGGCCCCTTCCTGCCACTCGGGCCGAGCCTGGTAGAAGCGCTCCTGACCGTAGAATTCGGCCTGCATGTCCTCGGGAATGCGGGCGAACATGCTGTTCTCGCCGAACTGGCTCCTGTGCATGCGCGCCCCTGCTCGCTTGCGGTCGATGAAGGGGGAGCTGTCGACGATCAGACTCGTGATCGGGTCCGGCGTGTTCAGGGCCTCCTCCAGCCGCTCGCGACGCTCGTCGTCGATCGGCTCCGGAAGCAGGCCTCGCTTCTCCATCTCGAGCCACATCGTGGCGAAACGCTTCATCGTGCGGGCGCCCCAGTAGAGGCGCTCGGGTGCCCAGGGCTCACCGGCCTCCGGGAAAGCTCCCGCTTCTCCGCAGGCATCGAAGGCGGCGGCGGTGTGTTTGTGCGCAGCGATGTGGTCCGGGTGGCCGTAACCGCCGGTCGGGTCCCAGGTGAAGACGACGTGGGGGCGAACGTCGCGCATGATTTCGACAAGCCGGCCGACGACGTCCTCCGCCGTAGCCTGATGGAGGCAGCGCGGGTCGTCGTTCTCGGGCGTGCCTTCCATGCCGGAGTCGCGGAAGGGGAGGAAACGGACGTCTGTCAGGCCGAGCTGAGCCATGGCGGCACGCAGTTCGAGCTCTCTCACCCAGCCGAGCGTTTCGGGCGTGGCGAGGGCGGGATCGCTGATCTCGCCAACCTCACCGCGGGTGCAGCAGACGAGCGTGACCTGGTGTCCGGCTTCGATGTAGGCGGAGAGGGTTCCGGTTACCTGCCCCTCATCGTCGGGGTGGCCGTAGACGGCGAGTACACGAGTTGAATCCATTGAGGGATCGTACGGCCGGCAGCACCGCCGCTCCAGCTCGGCCCCGTTTCTAGACTGCCCCGTCCCAGGGGTCCCAGGCACTGAGGAGTGCATTGTCCTCGCCCACGAGCGGGGCCCGCCGGCGGATGGACCACGGCGTCTTGTTGAATTTGAACGGCGCCCCGACATAGGTGAAGGAGCGTCCCAGTTCGGGGTGTTCGACCTCCACCGGTAGTCCGCGGTCCTTGTACTGGACGTCCTCCATCGCCTCCTCCGGCGAATAGACAATGCCGACCTGCATCCCCCGCTGCTGGCCTTCTTCGAAGAACTGGTAGGCCGTGAGATTCGAGGCAATGTAGTTCACCACCTCGCGGCCGGCGAGGAAGATGGCCTGCACTTCGCTGTCGGTCTCGATGTCGGCCAGGTTCAGCTCCTCGCGATCGCGGCCCGCTTCGAGCAGGGGGAGCATCGGGAAGTCCTCTGCGATCCCGTGGTGCTCCATCCAGCGGATCATCGTCGCGAAGTGGCGGGGACGGCGCGGTGGTACGCCCGTGTTCACGTAGCGGCCGTCCTTGCACCGCGCCTGGACGGGGATCGTTGGCATGGGCGACGCGTGACGTCCGGTCTGCCGCTGCACGGTCGTGCCGTTGACGAGCCAGGAATAGGATCCCGCCTCGGTCGTCACGTTGATCGCGGCGTTGATGTTGACATCGATGTGCTGGCCCCCGCCGGTGATGTCACGGTTCAGGACGGCAACGAGGGTCGACATCACTGCGAGATGGCAGCCCGTCTGGTATGCCTGTGGGGCACTCCCGCTCCCCGCCACCGGGGGGAGCGAGTGGTCGTCGTAGCCGTTCATCCAGGCGATGCCGCCGCTGGCCATCAGGGTGAGGTCTGTTGCCGCCTCGTTCGCACGGGGACCGGAGCGGCCAAACGGCGTGATCGAGGTATAGATGAGGGCCGCGTTAGCGCGCTTCAGGTCGGGGTAGTCCAGCCCGGCGGCCGACATGTAGCCGGGGTCGCGGTCCTCGATGAGAATGTCGGCGGCGCCGGCCAGCCGCCGGAACTGCGCCCGTCCTTCGTCGGTTTCCAGGTCGAGGATGACGCTCCGCTTGTTGGTGTTGTAGTGCCAGAAGAAGAGGCTGCGTTCCGGCCCGGGGGTATCCTCGAGGAAGGGCGGGTAGGTACGTGTCACATCCCCGCCGGGCGGCTCGACTTTGATGACGTTTGCGCCCATGTCGGCCATGAGCTTTCCCGCGAAGGCACCCCGTTCGCTGCAGAGTTCGAGCACCTTGAGGCCCTCGAGAGCAGTGCTATCACTCATACGATCCCCTCTTCCCGGAGCGACGAGATCTCCTCGGGCGAGAGGCCCAGGATCTGGCCGAAGACGAAGTCATTGTGCTCGCCGAGGCAGGGTCCACCCCGCGTCAGCTCCCAGTCCGTCTCGGACATGTGCACGGGGATACCGTCGACCCTGACCTCTCCCATCTTCGTGTGCTGGACCGTCGGCCAGAGGCCCCATTCGGATGTGTTGGGGTCGTTGTCGACGCGGTCCGCCGGCTTCTCCACGGCGGCGGCGGCCACGCCGGCGGCTTGAAGTTCCCTCGCGGCTGCGAAGGGGTCGCGGTCTGCGGTCCACGATTCGACGTCGGCATCGAGGGCGTCCTGGTTCTCGAGACGGCCCTCGAGGTTCGCGTACTCCGGTTTCAAGCACCATGCCGCGCCGACGGTCGCTTTGATTCCCTCCCAGTCTGTTTCATCACGGCAGGAGACCGCGATCCAGCAGTCTTCGCCGGCTGCCCGATAGATCCCATGGGGGGCCATCGGCGGCCAGTGTCCGCGGTTGGCGTGGGGGGAGCCCTCCCGGCGCAGCGGCCGTCCGTTAACGGTGTAGTCCATGATGGCGGGCCCGCTCAGGGTGACCGCTGCTTCGGCACAGCCCAGGTCGACCCACTGCCCTTCGCCCGTGCGATTCCGGTGGACGAGCGCATTGAGGATGCCCAGGCACATGTAGTAGGCGCCGGTATGGTCCATGTACGAATAGCCCCAGCCCGCGGGATCTCGGTCTGGCAGGGCGGAGCTGAAAGTGAGCCCTGAGACGGCCTGGATGACCGGGCCGTAGGTCTTGTAGCGATGGTAGGGGCCGCTGTGTCCGAACCCGCAGTTCGATACGTAGATGATGTCGTCCTTGATCTCTCTCAGCTGGTCGTAGGAGAGGCCCCAGCGGTCGAACACCGATGCCGAGAAGTTTTCGGTGACGACGTCGGAGACCGAGATGATCTGTTTCAGGAGTTCCATCCCGCGCTCAGTTCGCGTATTCAGCGTGATCCCGAGCTTGTGCACATTGTGGTTGTTGAATGAGCCGCCGACGTCGAGGCCTTTCTGGCCCTCCTTGAAGGGCCCGATGCCGCGCAGGAGGTCCCAACGCCCCTTCCTCACAGGATCCTCGATGCGTATCACCTGGGCTCCGAAGGCGGCGAGGAAGCGAGTCGCCCCGGCGCCGGCAAGAATGCCCGTGAAGTCGCAGATCCGGATGTGTTCGAGAGCTTTCCGTGTCATGTCGATTGGTCCGTTTCAGGGCTGATCGGCAAGCATACCGGAGGGCTCTCCCGCCTGCCTGCCGGCTCCAACCATGGTGGGAGGGCTCGCAGGACTGCGCTTGATTGCAGCAAGGCGCCGGCCGGCAAAGAGAAGGATCGTGCCGCTCGTCGCGATGACGGCGGCGCCCATCACGAAGAGCCCGGGCCTCACTCCCACCGTCGATGCCAACGTGCCGGCCATGATTGAGCCCAGGGGGATGAGGCCCCTGTCGAGCGAGAGTAACGACATGACCCTGCCGTGCATCTCCTCCGGCGCATGGGTCAGGAGGATCCCGTTGGTGAAGGTCATGTAGGTCACCGTCATCGCCCCGGCCGTAGCGAGGAGGAGCGCAGTGGCGATCAGCGTAGCCTGCAATGACACGGCGACGAGGGCGCTCCCGAAGATCAGCATGTTGATCATCAGTTGCAGACCCGGCCGCTCAACGTCCGACTTCCAGGCGACCACGATCGAACCCGCGAAGGCCCCCGCGCCCGAGGCACCTGCAAGGAACCCCACTCCCGAGTCCCCCATGTCGAGGGTCCGGATCGCGAGGAGCGGCACAAAGACCTGCTGGTAGGGGAGGCCAAGGACATAGAGGATCCCGGCCAGTGCCACGACGATCCGAAGATCTGCGTGGCGCGCCACGTATGAGACCCCCTCACTGAGGTCACCAAAGAGGCTTCCCCGGGCTCTTGCCGGACCCTCGGCGCGGGGGAACTGCATCATCACCGTCGTCGCGATGACCGCGACGTAGATGCCGGCATTGATCAGATATACGCCGCCGGCGTCGAAGGGAATCAGGAGAAGGCCCGCGATGCTGCCGCCCCCTATCCGCATGAAGCTGACCGCCGACGAACGGAGGGCGACGGCGTTCATCACGTCATCTCTGGGGACGGTGGCAGGGATCAGGGATTGGCGGACGGGCTGGCTGAAGGCGTTGGCGGTCCCTGCTATTACAGCGGTCACGAATACATGCCAGACCTCGATCCGGCCGGTCACAATAAGCAGGCCCAACAGCACATATGAGGAACAAGTCGCGAACTGGGTCAGCAGGAGGAGCCGGCGCTTGTCCGCTCTGTCCGTGATCGCGCCCGCGATCAGGCCGAGAAGAAGGATCGGTGCCAGTCGCGTC
>CAZHMF010000020.1:0-25215 GCA_964533605.1 uncultured Anaerolineaceae bacterium | reverse complement strand
GTCCGTGATCGCGCCCGCGATCAGGCCGAGAAGAAGGATCGGTGCCAGTCGCGTCGCGATAACGAGAGAGAGCATCAGCGCCGAGTCGGTGAGTTTCAGGATCAGGACGGCGCGGGCGACCTGATCCATCCAGAGCGACGCGGCATGGCCGGTTGCTCCGAACCAGAGCAGTCGATAATTGCGGTGACGGAGTGAGCGGAACGTGCGTCCGGGACCGGAATCCCATCGGGAGTCCACGGAGGCAAAGTGTACGTTTACGCAAGCGTTAGGGCGAGATGTCCGTGCGCTCGGTCCGCCCGATGCCGTGGCGCAAAGCTTCCCGGCCGCGTAGAAGTCTGGACCCAGGGGACGGGGCGCCGAACGTTCGGAGGAGGGACGCTGTGAGCGATCAGTTGAGCATCCGGGGAAAGGTAGCGATCGTTGGGATCGGCGAGACGCGCTACTACAAGCGGGGAGCCTCACCGGACCCGGAATTCAAGCTGGTTCTGCAGGCCATCAAGTTGGCCGCAGAAGACGCGGGCGTCGACATCCGGGAGGTCGATGGATTCGCCGCGTATTCGAACGATCGCAACGACCCGCCCCGTCTGCAGGCTGCACTGGGGATCCCTCACATCGGATTCTCGAACATGTTCTGGGGCGGTGGTGGTGGTGGAGGATCCGGCGCCGTCGGAAATGCGGCAGCGGCGATCGCCGCCGGATACGCCAACCTCGCTGTTGTCTACCGGGGGCTGGCGCAGGGCCAGTTCGGGCGCTTCGGCCAGGGGGCGCGCATCAACACGATCTCCGGGCCCATGGCATTCACGGCACCTTACGGACTGATGTCGCCGGCCCAGATGTTCGCCATGCGGACGCGGCGCTTCATGCACGAGCACGGCGTCCGCCAGGAGGCGCTCCGAGCCGTCTCCCTGGCCTCCTACGCTCACGCCCAGCAGAACTCACGGGCGGTCATGTACGGCCGGCCGCTGTCTCCCGAGGACTACGACAACTCGCGCTGGATCGTCGAACCGTTCCATCTCTTCGACTGCTGCCAGGAGAACGACGGTGCGGCGGCGCTCATCCTGGCGCCCGCTGACCGGGCCGGCGACTTTCGTAATCCTCCGGCTTTCATCCTGGGAGCTCAGCAGGGGAGCAGCTACCGGCAGGCGGCCACCGCCCACAATGCACCCGACTACCCCACGTCCAACTTCAAGACGCTCGCTCCGAGGCTCTACGCCCAGGCCGGAGTCGGGCCGGAGGACGTCGATGTACTGCAGAGCTACGAGAACTTCACCGGCGGCGTGATGATGAGCATCGTCGAGCATGGCTTCTGTGCGCCGGAGGCTGTGAACGATTTCTTCACGCTCGAGAACTTCTCAGCGCCCGACGGCAAGCTGCCGCTCAACACGAGCGGCGGCAACCTGGCGGAGTGCTACATGCACGGCCTCGAGCTCATCACGGAGGCGGTGAAGCAGCTGCGGGGAACATCCCCGAACCAGGTGCCGGACGCGGGCGTGTCCATGGTGACCTCGGGTCCGATGGTTCAGCCGGTCAGTGATCTCATTCTCGGGAAGGAGCGCAGCTGATGCCCTCATCAACAGGTGAGCACTACCTGCCCGCGGGTCTCCCGATCCCGGTTCCCGCTGCCGACGGACTCGACCGCCCCTACTACGAAGCGCTGGAAAGAGGGGGGCTGGTCGTCCAGCGCTGCGTCGACTGCCGCACCTGGCAGTGGGGTCCGGAATGGATCTGTCACGAGTGTCACTCGTTCGATCTGGAGTTCGAGCCGGTCAGCGGCCGCGGCCGGATCTTCAGCTGGGAGCGGTCCTGGTATCCGGTCCATCCGGCGCTGCAGGATAAGCTCCCGTACCTGACGGTGCTCGTCGAGCTGCCCGACGCCGGCAATGTGCGGATGGTGGGGAACCTCCTCGGCGACCCGATGCAGGAGGTCGTTATCGGCTCTGCGGTCGAATGCGTCCTGGAGCGCCATGCGGCCGCGGATCCGCCGCATACCCTCGTGCAGTGGCGGACCGTGTGAGGAGCCGGTCGAGGGCACTCTTCGCGATCAAAGGTCCTGTGGCCGGTGGATGCGGTGTGCTCAGGCGGCTCCACCGCCGGCCACCGAAGCGGAGGACGGCTGGTCGATGACCCCTGCCTTCCGAAGCTCCTCGATCTCGCCGCCGTCCAGGCCGAGCTCGTCGGCAAGTATCGAGTCTGTGTGCTCGCCGAGCAGAGGCGCCGGCTCGAGCCGTGTCGGTTCACCATCCAGGCGGATCGGGTTCCCGATTATCTCGACCTCGCCGCGGATCGGGTGCTGCACCCTCTGAATCATGCCCCGCTCGATAAGGTGCGGGTCGTTGAAGATGTCATCGGAGCCGAAGACCGCGCCGGCAGGGATTCCAAAGGACTGTAGCTCCGCCATCGCCTCATGTTTGGTGCGTCCGGCTGCCCACTCGCGGACGAGATCGTGGAGCCACTCGCTGTTCTCACGTCGGGCAGCCGGCGTCTTCACGCGAGGGTCGTCGACGAGTTCCGGGTGGCCGGTGGCGATGAGGAGGTTCTCGAACATCCTCCCGGTGACGGCGACCACGTAAATCCAGTCGTTGGGGCCAAACGGCTGGCACTTGTAGGTGTCGGTCGGCGCCAGATTGACGAGGTTATTGCCACCCCGGGGGACGGGGTCGCCGGTCGCTTCCCGTGCGAGGAACCCCACCCGGCAGAAGCTGGCGATGGCCTCCTGCATCGAGACCTCAACGTGGCCGCCTTCGCCCGTCTGAAGCCGTTTGGCGTAGGCGGCGAGGATTCCGATCGCGAGATGCATGCCTGTGCCTGTGTCGCCGTAGGTGGCACCGGAACGGATCGGCTCCGTGTCGCGCCGGCCCGTAATCGACATGCTCCCGCCCACGGCCTGGGCGACCATGTCGTAGCTCTTGAATTCGGCGTAGGGGCCGGTCGTCCCGAAGCCCTTGATCGTCGCGTAGATGAGCTGGGGGTGGTGCTTACGCAGTTGCTCGTAGCTCAGTCCCAATTGCGCCATTGCACCGGGCCCGAGGTTCTCGGCGACGACGTCGAACCGGGGGAGCAGGCGGAGGAAGAGGGCGTGGCCCTCAGGGTTCTTGAGGTCGAGTGTGATGCTCCGCTTGTTGCCGTTGAGCGTGAGGAAATACCAGCGGTCTTCATTGCGATATGACCGGCCGCGGCCGGGGTCGCCGACCCTCGGCTGTTCGACTTTGACGACGTCGGCGCCGAGCCAGGCGAGCGCCTGGGTGGCGGAAGTCCCCGCCTCGTACTGGGTGAGGTCGAGGATGCGAAGGCCTTTCAGCGCATCTGCCATGGAACACCTGTGATTCGGGTATGCGAACGATGCTAAAGCATTGGTCAATCGACCCGGGATGGGGCCTGTCAGTCGCCGGCCGCGAGGGACGGTCCATCCCAGCGCTCGACCGTGGTGAAGGCGGGGACCGGCTTGCGCCGCAAGCGTGTCAGCCGGCGCAGTGGCCGTCCGACGGGGATGAGGGCCGCCACTGCAACGTGGCCCGGAATCCCGAGGAGGTGCTGAAGGTCGGGTTCGCGCGCGATGGGAAGGGTCGTGAGGGTGCCGCCGAGGCCTTCGTTCCGGGCTGCGAGAAGGATGTTCCAGACGAAGGGATAGACCGATGCACCCGGGGCGACGGCGATCCGGGCGAGATCCTGATCGACTGCGGCCACAACCTCGAGGTCGAGGCAGACGACGAGGACTACCGGAGCTCGGACGAGCGGCGCGGTGAGCAGGTCCGGAGCCGGTGTCTCGGCAATGGTGCGGTCGTCCGGACCGGGAGGCGCCAGAGGGTTCCAGGGATTCTCGCCGGCGCGCACCTGGGCCGCGTAACGCCGGGCCGCGGGTACGGTGAGTTCGGCCATCCGGGCGCGCACGTCGTGGTCGCGGACGACGATGACATGCCACCCCTGACGATTCCCGCCGCTGGGCGCGAACCGCGCTTCTTCGAGAATGGTAGCGAGCTGGGAGTCGGACACCGGATCGGGGGCGAACTCCCGCGCCGCAAAGGTCGTTCTCATTACTTCGTAGAGGTCCATGGCAGGCTCCGTAGCCGTAGTGGCCGTTTGCGGCGACCCCCGGGGAGCGCGCTCCCCCACGCGAAGCATACCGGGCTTCGAATCGAACTCCGAGCTGTCCCTGACTCGAAGCGTCCGGCTTTCGGGGCGTTCCCATTCGTTGCGCCGGTCCCGGCGAGTGCCGCTCTGTCTCAGTCGGTATCATCGCGGAGTGAGCACTTCCCGCCGAATCGTGAGCCGCCGCAGGGTGCTGGCCGGGCTCGGCCTCGCGCCATTCGCGCTGGCGGCGGGCCCCGCTTGCGGCGGTGCCCCGGGCCCGAGTGTGTTCGCCGCATCGTCTCTAACTGAGGCTCTCGCGGATGCCGCGGATCGGTTCGCAGACGGCGGGGCGGCGCGGCCCGGTTTGAACTTCGCCGCCTCGTCCGTGCTCGCCACCCAGATCATCGAAGGCGCCCCGGCGGACATGTTCGTGTCCGCCGACGAGGTCCAGATGGACAGGCTCCTCGCCGCCGGGGAAGCGGTTACCCCGAGAGTGGTCGCCATGAACTCCCCCGCGGTCGTGGCTCGACTCGCCGCCGGCGTAGAGACCTTCTTCGACCTCAGCCGGCCCGGTTTGCGGGTAGTTCTGGCGGGACCCTCGGTGCCGATCGGCCGCTATGCGCGACTGGTTCTGGATGGGGCGGCTGCGGATCCGGCTTTTGGGGCCGAGTTCTCCGACGGCGTCCTCGCCAACGTTCGCAGCGAGGAACTGAGCGCGCGGGCCGTCCTTGCAAAGGTTCAACTCGGGGAAGCCGACGCCGGGTTCGTCTTTCGCACGGATGCAAACCTGGCGGGCGGGGCGACCCGATCCGTCGAGATCCCCGGGGCGTTCCAGGTCAGTGCGGTCTACCCGGCAGCCGTCATCCGGAAATCGAGCCGCCAAAACGAAGCCGCGGCGTTTCTCGAGTTTCTTCTCTCGCCCGGGGGCCAGTCTCTTCTTGTCCGGCGCGGGTTCGGAGCGGCGGCAGGCTCCGGATGAGGGGGTCACCGGAGCGGCTGGCGACTTTTGGACTTGCCGGCCTCGTCGTAGTGTTCGCTGCTTTCTTCCTCCTCCCCTTCGCCGGCCTGGCTGTCAGAGCCGCCGAGGAGAGAGATTTCTGGGACATCGTGACGGGGCGGGAGGCGCGCAGTGCGCTCGCACTGTCGATATGGACGTCTTCGATCGCAACGGCCGTGGCCGTCGCAATGGGGACCCCCGTCGCCTACCTGCTGGCCCGAGGTAGATTTCGCGGCCGCACGCTGCTCGATGCTCTGGTGGATCTCCCGGTTGTGCTGCCTCCGACGGTCGCGGGCGTCGCCCTGCTGACCGCCTTCGGACGGGAAGGCCTGCTCGGTGAACCATTGGAGGCCTGGACGGGGATCACCCTCGGGTTCACGACCGCAGCCGTGGTGATGGCTCAGATCCTCGTCGGGGCACCGTTTTTCGTGCGTGCCGCCGCGAGCGGATTCGCCCGCCTCGACGACCGCGAGGTCGGGGTCGCGTACACGCTCGGGGCATCGAGGATCCGGGTCTTCCGGAGTCTGGCGTTGCCACACGCCTGGCCGGCGCTCGTCGCCGGCATCGTGCTCTGTTGGTCGCGGGCGATGGGCGAACTCGGAGCCACACTCATCTTCGCCGGCAACTTCGAGGGGAGAACGAGAACGATGCCGCTGGCGATCGTGTCCGCGTTCGAAGGAAGTGACCTCGGCCTCGGCGGAGCGATAGCGATGTCCATTCTCTTGCTCATCGCGGCTCTCACGGCGCTGCTCTTGTTCCGCTGGCTCACCGCCCTCTCCGGAGACGGCCGGTGACGGTCGAATACCGCGTCGCGTCGCGGCTCAAGGGGTTTTCATACGACGTCAGTTTCGGCGCGGATGGCGAGCTGGTGGTGCTGTTTGGCCACTCGGGCGCCGGCAAGAGTCTCACCCTCCAGTTTCTGTCCGGCCTGCAGCGTCCCGACCACGGCAGGATCGTCATTGATGGACGAACGGTCTTCGACTCTGACACGGGCGTGGACCTCGGTCCGCAGCACCGCGGCGTCGGGTACGTCGTGCAGGACCTGGCACTCTTTCAGCACATGTCCGTTCTCCGCAACATCGCTTTCGGCGCCGGCAGTGGTGGGGATGCAGAGCGCCGGGTTGCGGGGCTCATCGATGGCCTGCACCTGAAGGGTCTCGAGCGACGCCGTCCCGCTCAGTTGAGCGGTGGTCAACAGCAACGGGTGGCGCTCGCCCGGGCTCTCGCGCGGGATGTGAAGTTGCTGCTTCTCGACGAACCTTTCAGCGCCCTGGACGAGTCATTACGAGCAGAGCTCCGCAAGGAGCTTGTCAGGCTCCGTGCCGAGCTCGGCCTGACGATCCTGTTTGTGACCCATGACCTCCGCGAGGCACATCTCGTCGGAGACCGCATCGCCGTCTTCGACGAGGGCAGGGTGCTTCAGTTCGGGCGGCGCGAGGAGGTGTTCCGGAGGCCTGTCAGCCGGCGCGTGGGCGAGCTGACCGGTGTCGCGAATATCTGGCCGGGACGGATGGCTGCGCCCTGGAAATCGGGTCCGGGCAGCGTCGCTCTCAATGAACTGACATTGCGCTGCGATTCCGTCGGGAGTGAGTCGGCACTCGAGGCGAATGCCCCGGTTGACGTGATGATCCGGGCGGAGCGGGTGAACCTGAGACGGGCTGAACCCTCAGCGTCTGAGAACATGTTCACCGCGGTCATCGAAGACGAAGATGCGTTCGGCGCCACCCATCTCCTCAGTTTCCGGCGTCCTGAAGGACCGCAGGTGAAAGTCGAGATCGCCGCCCGTCCCTACGAGGTGCTCGGCGTCGCCGAGCGAAAGGAGTGGACGGTCGAGCTACCCGCCGCCGACCTCCACGTCGTTCCCGCCGGCGACCTCGCCCGTTCCTGAGGGGCCGCTGAACAGCCAGAGGAATCCGAGGCCGATGAGGGTCGCGAGAATAGAGGCTGCGAAGACACCCGCTTTCGCCTCATCCTTGAATAGCGGGTTCTCGAACGCGAGGTCGGTTACGAAGAGTGCCACGGTGAAGCCTATCCCGCCGAGAAGCCCGACACCGAGCACGTGGGCGAACGTCATCCCCTTCGGGAGGGTCCCGAGGCCGATGGCCACGACCACGAATGTGAACAGTGCGATTCCGGCGACCTTGCCTACCAGCAGGCCGAACCCGACACCGAGCGAGATCTCGCTCTGGACGGCTTCCGACAGGAACGCCCCGTCGATTTCGAGGCCGGCATTGGCAAGTGCGAAGATCGGGACGATCACGAAGCTCACCCAGGGGAGAAGGGCGTGCTCGAGCCGGTCCAGCGGCGACTCCGTGTCGCGGCTCAGCTGCTCGAGGCGAGCGGTATAGAGTTCCGTCGCTTCGTGGTCTTCTCTTTCGTGCGCTTCCTCGAAATCATCGAGCAGCTGGCGCGTGCCGGAAAGGAACGTGGCGGAAGTCTCGCCGGGACTGGCCGGCGTCACGGCGGCCAGGGCCACACCGGCCAGCGTTGCGTGGACTCCGGACTTGAAGACCGCCAGCCAGAGCAATGTGCCGATGGCCCAGTAGGCCCAGACATTGCGAGTGCCGAGGCGGCTCATGGTGATCACGATGACCAGCAGCGCCGCGGCAATGAGCAGCGCCTCAGCAGAGATCGCCTCGGTGTAGAAGATCGCAATGACCAGAATCGCTCCGAGGTCGTCGACGATCGCCAGCGCGAGCAGGAACACCTTGACTCCGAACGGAATCCGGTTGCCGAGGAGCGAGAGGACTCCGACCGCGAATGCGATATCGGTCGCCATCGGGATTCCCCAGCCGTGGCTGGCATCCGTGCCGGCGTTCAGGGCCGTGTAGATGAGTGCGGGGACGACCATGCCGCCGAGGGCGGCCGCGGCGGGGAGCGCTGCCCTTCGCGGCGAGGCCAGCTCGCCGTGGACCAGTTCCCGCTTTATCTCGAGTCCGACTGTAAAGAAGAAGATGGTCATCAATCCGTCGTTGATGAAGTGGAGAACGTCCTCCTCAATCGAGATCCATGAGAGGTCGAGGGCGAGTTCGCGGTGCAGGAGGTCGAAGTACTCGGACCCCCATGGCGAGTTGGCCCAGACGATGGCGGCGACGGCCGCCACGACGAGGACGATGCCGCTCGATGCCTCCGTTCGCATGAAGTCCTGAACGGGACGGACGAGGCGGGCGGTGATGAACTCAGGTAGCTCCGCGGGAGGGCGGGCTGTCGGGCGGGGTTGGCTCATGGCAGGAATGCTAGGCCAGCTTCGGCTTGTCAGCGAACCAGAAGGCCCCTGAGTTGGCCCCTTTCGTTCATTGACAGGCCGGCCCCCGGCGGGCTACTTTTTGGCTGCCATGGACAAGGTTCTTGGGTTCGGAA
This sequence comes from uncultured Anaerolineaceae bacterium, assembly GCA_964533605.1. Taxonomy (GTDB): domain Bacteria; phylum Chloroflexota; class Dehalococcoidia; order Tepidiformales; family Tepidiformaceae; genus DASCML01. Next base: position 16,790 of record CAZHMF010000020.1, on the reverse strand, counting down.
ACCGCAGGCGGCGCCAGCTCTAGCTGGCGCCGTACTTGACTCTGTTGGAGCCGCAAGTGCAGTCGAGTCTCATCGGAAAAGTCGAGAAGGCGAAAGTCTACGCGCAGGAGCGTCATCGCATGAAGGTTGACCACCTTACCGTGCGTTTCTCCGGCGCCAACGCAGACCACGTCGTGAGTCTGGACGACGATGCATGGCACTGTAGCTGCGATTTCTTCGAGGGCTGGAACGTCTGCAGCCACACGATGGCGCTGGAGAAGGTCATGGCGGGGATGGTGCCTCGCCAGACCATGCCGGGGCCGGCAGGGGACTGAGCCCGGCGGCGCCCCCTCTGTCACTCAATGGCAACCTGACGTCAACCTTCTGGCCTCTATTGAGATCTCGGAGGTTGCCGAGGGGCTGCTAGTATTTCGGGGCTATGGCCTCGACTGCGATGTTCCTGATCTACCTCTGTGCGCTGGTCTTCATGGTGCTCGGGGGCTTCTACGGTCTCATCGAAAGCGAGGGGAACCCCGGGTTCCTTCTCCCTGTTCTCTTCGGGCTCTTCTTCTTCTACATCCTCTGGGAAGCGATGGTAGGACCACCGGAGAAGAGCGAAGTGGGACGGCCTGAGGACCGCAAGGGCGGCCGCTAACCCCCTCGCACCATTGCGCAGTTGCTCTTAGAGTTGCGGGTATCCTGACGAGGGAGTCGCCTGTGGCCCTGGTAAACGTCCCCGCACCCATGACCGGAACCATCAAGGAGGTGCTCTGCACCTCGGGAGACGATGTCGGAAACGGCCAGGAGATATTCATCCTGGAGTCGATGAAGATGGAGATTCCGGTCGAGTGTCCTCAGGGCGGGCGAGTTGCCCAGATCCTGGCGGAAGCCGGTCAACACGTCGAAGAAGGTGATCCGCTTCTCAGCCTTGAGGCCTAGTCAGGTTTTTCCTCCCGGCACCGCGCTGCGCGCTCGGGCAGCGCAGTGCTCCAGCCACATCCGGTTCCGCTTGCCCACTCCTCTGCTCTGTCCGATGGCTCCTCCAATCACCTCCCCGAGCGCCCGCGCCAGGACATATCCACCTCCGATCAGGACCGCAAATGCGACCGCGGGATGGCCGAGTATTCCCGGGCCCCAGAGCACCAGCACGAGAAACAGGGCGCTGGCGGTCATCAGCCCAACGAAGCCGACCCCGTACACCCAGGCGGCCTCGGTTCGCTGCTTGGCGCGGTAGGCCCGCAGAACTGCCTGCGGGACCTCCCGGACCGTCTCGTACTCCTGGAAGTCACGGCCGCAATAAAGGCAGGCCGGCTCTTCAGCAGCGACACGCCCGTAGCAATTACCGCAGAATCGCCCTTCGGCGGGCACCAGGCGTGCCAGCCGCTCTTCCATCTTCTCCTGGAGTGCATCGAGGAACAGGAGGTCCGGCTCTTCTCCAGTCGTATCCGCCTCGTTTCTCACCCGGAACTCCCGCTCCAGCCACCGCTAACTGCCGCCACCTTCACTCTTCTCGGTCCGGTTCTCGGAGCTGCGGTCACCGCCTCCACCACGTCCTCTTCGGCGTCGGCGTCGGCGCCTGCCTCCTGAGGCACCCGCCCGCGCCTTCTCGTCCGTCGCGCCCCCGGATTTCGGGCTGTCGGGGTGTCGTCGTTGAGCCGCCGGGCTCTGATCCGGCGGCTCGCCCGCTTTTTCGCCGCGGTGGAAAGTCCTGGTCCGAGCGCCGTCGATCCCCGATGCCTGCCTGGTTGTATCGCGTCCGCGGCGACCTCGCCGCCGTGGGCGCCGTGTACGGCCTTCTTCTTTCTGGTCGCGCCGGGGCTGCTCGCGGCTCCGTTCCGGAGCGGGCTCGTAATGCAGGCCCGGGCCGGACAGGAGCAGATCGCGCTCGGCATCTTCCTCCGCCCTCCGGTCGGCTTCTTCCCTGGTGATGAGCCCCTGCTCGACGGCCTCCGCGGGGCTGAGGCTCGGCGGCGGCGTCGCTGCCTTGCTGGACGGGTCCCAGCGGACTACCAGGCCGAGATCTCTGTCCTCGACGTCAACCCTCTGGCCGTTCACGAGGAGTGTCACGCGCCTCTGGAGGATGTTGAGCGCAAGAACCTTTCCTTCACCGGTCGGGGTGCTGCAGCGCTGGCCCACTTTGGGAAGAGTCTTGCGCATGGCCTTGTACCCCTCGTCCTCGTAGGAGAGGCAACAGAGCAGGCGGCCGCAGAGGCCGCTGATTTTCTGTGGGTTGAGGGGAAGCTCCTGGTCCTTCGCCATCCTGATCGAAATGGCGGGGAAGGTGTTGAGCCAGTTCGCACAACAGAGCTCGCGTCCGCAGATCCCGTAGCCCCCGGCGATGCGGGCTCGATCACGGGCCCCGAACTGGCTCATGTCGACCCTGACCGCGAGTGCCTCGGAAAGCTTGCGTGCGGTGTTGCGGTGCTCGACTCGTGACCCGTGGCTGTAAGAGATCCTCAGGCGCTGTCCGTCGAGTGTGAATGCGGCTCCGTCGAGGTGGGCGGGAAACCCGGCCTCCCCGGCGAGGCTGCGCGCCTCGTCGAGGAGCTCCTTGGCGCGTTGTTTGAGGTCATCCGCTTTCGCCAGGTCCTCGTCGGTCGCGAGACGCAGGATCGGGCGGAGGTTATTGTCGTCGATTTCATTGACGAGCACCTGGCGCGGCGAGACGATCACCCTTCCGAGTTCCGGCCCGCGCGTTGACTGAACGACCACGTACTCACCCGACTCCAGGCGCATGCCGCTGGTGTGGAAGTACTCGATCTTGCCGGCGTTTCCAAAGCGGATGCCGGCGATGGGGGGCGCGTCTTCAGGCATCGTCAGATGTGGCTTCCTGATTCAATTCTCGATCCAGTGTAACCGTCGGGAATCCGAGGAGCATGGCATCGAAGAGCGGACGAACGAGCACCTGCCTAGTGAGGTCCTTGCGTGTCCGGCCAAGGATGGTCAGTGCCTCCAGTGCCCTGCGGGCCGCCTCGCGATCGGCGGCGGATGATTGCAGCCGGCTCTCCCAGAAGGACTCCCAGGCTGCGAGCTCGGGCGCGACGGATTCACGGTCTCTCCTCCAGCGGTCTGCCAGATCCTCCGCGTAGGCGAGCCGGGGCCCGGCGTGCTGCTCGGCCGCCACCCGGCGGCACCTATCGAGGAGCCTGTCCCGCACCTCCATGTCCTCCGGCGCGGCGGCGAACGCAATGGCAGCGACCGGCCGTCCCCTCGCCTGTGCCGCAGCTCTTCCCGCAAGGCCCGGCTCCACTCCCCTGGCGATCAGACCTTCCTCCAGCTCCTTCCTTGCGACCGGTCGCACCTCCATGGTGCGGCAGCGGCTTCGGATGGTCTCGAGAATCACCTCCGGCGCTCCTGTGACGAGGACAAAGATCGTGTGCTCGGGTGGCTCCTCGAGGGTCTTGAGGAGTGCATGGGCGGCGTCACGGCCCAGCCGTTCGGCGGGTTCGATGACCACGGACCGGAACCTCCCCTCCACCGGGTACCGTGATACTGCCTCGATGATCCCGCGGATCTGGCAGATACGAATATCTCTCGAATCGGGGTGCCGGTCGTGACCGCTGTCCGCCGCTCGAGGCCGGCAGTAGGCGTCGCCCGGACCGACCAGGAGAAGATCTGCGTGGTGCCTCTCGCGGATGAGCCGGCAGGCACGGCACTTGCCACACGGTGGGGCGGCGGCGCCCCTGGAGCCGGGGATCCGGTCCTCGGATTCGCAGTTGAGGAGCGCGGCGTATTCGAGGGCGAGGGCCGTCCTCCCGAGACCGCGCGGGCCGCTGAAGAGCAGCGCGTGAGGCGGTGTCTCGCTGCCCGCGAAGGCGCGAAGTTCCCTTCTGATCGCCCGGTGCCCGATCAGTTCCATCACGGCACCTAGCTTACGGGTGTCGTTTCCTGTCGCCACGCCCCGTCCGTCGCTAGAATCCGCTTCGCGCTTCCGGCGACTACCGCCCTGGAGGATCAATCAATTGGTAAGTGCTGCCGGGAGGAAGTCCATAGACGCCGACCTGCCGTCACCGCGACGTTTCTCCTCCGGCCCCTCGGGGCGTATCGAAATACCGATGCGCCGTAGTAGATTGCGATGATGAGTGGAAACCCGGCCGCCCGGCGCCGCTTCGAACCGACCGGCCTTCGGAAGCCGGGCCGGCTGTGACCGCGATCCCCGCTGGGGGGTTCGAAGTCTCTCGCGTCACGCCCGACGATGCCGAGGAGTGCTCCGCCGTACTGCTGGCCAGGTTCGGAGCGGACGCGCCGGCTGCCGCGGACATTGCCGGCTGGGTCCAGACGGGGCGCCAGGTGTTTGCTGCCAGAGCTGCAGGGAGCGTAGCGGCGATGGCGAGACACTCGAGCGATGAAGGAGTTGACAACTTTGACTACCTGGCCTCGGTGCGCCCGTGGGCCGGACTCGCGCTGGTTCGCTTCCTCGGCCGGTACGCGCAGGACCGGGGAATCAGGCTCGTGAGAACAACTGCTCCGGACCGGCCCGAGTTCGAGGACTACTTCGGCTACAGCGGGTTCCGGCCGATCCGCAGGTTCGAGGGGGACGATGGCGAAGATCGCCTCGTCCTCGAACGGCGGGTACCTCTCCTGACGGTCCGGGGGATGCGCCGGACTGATGCTGACGACCTTGCCCGGTTGACCGGTGGGCACCCGTGGGATTTTCAGCAGCAGATCCGGCCAGGCTGGTTCGTTCTTGCCGACGGCGAGGCCTTTGCCGGGTTCATCAGCGTTCGCCAGACCGAGCCCGGATGCGGGACGATTGACACGCCCGTGCTGCTCGACGGCTATGCGGCCAGGCGTCTCGAACTCTGGATGGTCGAGCGGGTCTCTCACTACGCGGAGACGCACGGAATGCGGTCCCTCGAACTCGTGACCAGTCCCGGTCTCGAGGCGCTGGCCCGAGACCTCGAGGACGCAGGCTGGGTGCGCAGCGGTGCTCTGTGGCGCCGGTCGCTTGCCGATGCTCCGACTCATCGAGGCCGCATGGAGCAGGAGACCGACTGAAGTTCTTCCTGTTTGGCGATGAGCCTCCGGCTCGATGTGGTGCCGGGAGAGGCCTGCCCTCGAGGATGCTAGTCCCCCTGGTGCCTTCGGAAGGTGAGCCCCGCTGCGATCCCCAGTAGAAGGCCCCAGAGGAAAGAACCGCCCCCTCCCCGGCGTTCTGCCGCCTCCGCGGGCTGAACGCCGGGCGTCTCAACGGGGGTATCCCGCGGTGCGATGGGTTGCGGCCCTGAAGGCGAGGCGGCTGAGGGCGGCAGACTGAGGGCGGTAGCGCCGGGAGACAATCCCAGCCGGCGACGGACCCCGGAGAACACTGAGCCAATGCGAGAGCGGAGGGCCTCGGTCTCCCGATATCTCTCGGGCGGGCCTGCTGTGGTCACCAACATTCTGGACTCGGCAACTTCGGCCCCGATCAGCATCACCTGAGCTCCGAGGTAGAAAAACGCGAGCAGGGCCACGAGGAACCCGATTGTTCCGTAGGTGGCGTCGTAGTTGCCGAAGTGTGCGACGTACTGGGCGAACCCGATCTTCAGCGCTTCGAAGCCCCCTGTGGCGACCAGGGCTCCCCAGGCCGCATCGGGCTTTCTCAGCCCGGCTGCCGCCACGACGGTGAACAGCAGGAAGAAGACGAGGAAGGAGACGGCGGCGGGAGCCGTGGGGTAGGCAAGGGTGAGGAGCCAGCTGATCGGCGTTGAAGCCCGCTCCCCAAAGAGATCGACGCTGAACCGTTGGGCGAGAGCGATCAGGAAAGTGAGGGCGACAGACAACATCAGGAGTGCTGTGAAACCGAGGACGAACGTGAGGTCCAGCAGCTTCGCCTTGATGAACGGCCGCCGCTTCTCCTTCTCATAGACGGTCACCAGGGAGGCCCGGACAGCGCCGAAAAGAGCGCTTCCAGCGTAGGCGGTACCGAGGAGTCCGACGACGCCGAGAGCCCCTCGCGCGTTCACCGCGCTGGAAATCAGGGACTGCAGGTCCTCTCTTCCTCCGCCCTCGCTCAGCGGAAGAGCCTTCGTCAGCTCATCGACGATTCGCTGCTGGTCGGCCTCGGAGCCGAGTACGAATCCTGCGACTCCGATCGCGAACATCGCCAGCGGGAACAGGGACACGAGTGAGAAATAGGTGATGCTCGCGGCGAACAGGGGGCAGCGGTCCTCCGAGAAGGACTTCACCGCTCGGACCGCGATTTCGAGCACCGTCCGCACGAATCCAGAGTAACGCCCGCGGTCTCCCGCTCCAGAGAACTCCGCCCCATGCGCCGCTACACTTCGGGCGGAAAGGGAGGACGTCATGGGCCAGCTGGACGGGAAGGTTGCCGTTGTCACGGGGGGGGCTTCCGGCATAGGCCGCGCCATTGCAGCCGCCTTCGTGTCGGAAGGGGCCCGCGTCTTCGTCGGCGACCTGAACGCCTCGGGGATCGGGAATCTGGTAGCAGAGCTCGGACACAACTACGTTGACGGCGCGCCTACGGACGTTACCTCGGAAGGCGCTGCGCGCGAAATGGTCGACAAGTGCGTGCGGCGGTTCGGCGGTCTCGATCTGGCGGTCAACAACGCGGGGGCCGGAACGTTCAGCCCGATCCAGGATCATCCGGCCGCTGAGTTCCGGCGGGTCGTGGACCTCTGCCTCACCGGGGTGTTTCTCTGCCTGAAGCACGAATCCGCACAACTTATCAAGGCAGGCCGCGGGGGGAGCATCATTAACATCTCCAGCCTCAACGCCGTGCAGCCGGCGGAGGGATTCGCTGCCTACTGCAGTGCCAAGGCCGGTGTCGCCATGCTCACCGGGGTCGCCGCCCTGGAACTGGGACGCCATCGAATCCGGGTCAACGCCATCGGACCGGGCCTCATCTCCACCCCGGCCACGGCCGGCCTGACCGGAAACCCCGTCATCCACAATGACTTCCTCGACAACACGCCGATCGGACGCAGCGGAGTGACGTCGGACGTCGCCGGCCTCGCGGTCTATCTCGCATCGGACAATGCGGAGTTCATGACCGGTCAATCGCTCTACATCGACGGCGGGCAGAGCCTCAAGCGCTACCCCTCGTTGTTTGGCGCGCTCGGGGTGCCTGTCGCCGGCCGCGAGCCGGAAGATGCGTGAGATGTCGCCTATTCGTACTCGAGAAGCTGCAGCGCCACTCCTCCGAGCTCGGACGGCGGGATTGTCGCTGTTCGCGTACCGGGGAGGATTCCCGACGCCGGATCCGTCGGGCTGAAGCCGCGCTCCCGGGCCGTTTGCGCAGCCAGATCGAGATCGTCCACTTCACAGGCGATCATGCTTCGAAGCCCCGGTGCGGCGCCCGCGAGACGCGACCGCGGACCATCCGCGGCCAGCAGCTCGACGATGGCATCTCCAGCCCTCAGCTGCCTGATCAGGATCCCGGGCCCGCGAACCTCGCCGTGGACGGTCGTTCCGTACAGCTCGCACCAGGACCTCGTCTCCGCCTCGAGGTCACCGGGTACCATCGCCAGATGGTCGAGGCGTGTAAGTCCGAGTGCAGCCGAGAAAAGGCCCCGCTCGCGCCTGGACTCGAAGCGATCCTCACGCGCCATGACATACTGGATCAGTCGCGGATAAAGGTCCGACTCGTCGGCGCCGGCCAGCGAAGCTACATCTGCGATCTTGGAACCGTCCTCCCGGCGCACGTCCTGTACTTCGCATGCTGTTCCGGACGTGCGGATCCGCAAACTGCGAGCGGCGAGGTCCTGAACCTCCAGGGTGATGCGAAACGCGCCAGGCGCCTCTTCGATTTCCTCGGCAAGCTTCCGGCCCCGGACCGACGCGAGGGCGGTGTCTGTGTTCACGATGGTGAGGAATTCGAGATAGAACATGGTCTCGGCGCTCTCGCCGACGAACACGACCGCATTCTCGGTCCCGAGGGCAGGATGGCGGGTGCCCCGCACAGGCGCGAACCCGAGGCGGCGCCAGGGTTCGGCCGACTCTTCGATGTCCGGCGTGGCGATGATCAGGTGATCGATTGCGGCTTCACTCATCCGCCGAGTGTAGACAGTGCGCCCTTCGGGGGCGCGTCTCTCCCGAAGTCTCCGCCGCGGCGGCACCTGGCTGTGGTTCCGGCGGGAGGGTGGGACGCCGGGCACTGACTGGATGACGCCGGACACTGACTAAATCTTGAGGACGAGGAGTTCTCGCTCCATGTATCCGTCGTCTCTTACGGACAGGTGGATCCAGGTGACGCGGACTTTGGTTCGGATGCCGCCGGTCTCGAGCCAGATCTCGTCGTTCTTCTCGAACCGGTAGTCGCTGTCGACGGTGAGAAAGTGATCGCCTTTGTTTCCCGAAAAGGGGTCGGCCTCGTAGATGCTCGTCTTCAACGCGTGCTCCGATCTGTCTCAGCTGACGCCCGCCGGGCGGACCCCTTCCGAGGGCTCGCGGCGGCGCTTCGCCGGGATCTGCTGGCCCACTTCGCGCATCTGGTCCAGGAGCCCGGTCTCCACCGCGTGGTGGGCGGCCCGTATAGCGCTGAACACCGCCCGCGCATTGGAACGCCCGTGTCCGATGACGCAGATGCCGTCGACGCCGAGCAGCTGCGCGCCCCCGTATTCGGAGTAGTCGAGCCGACTTCGAACCTTCTTCAGTTCCGGGTAGAGGACCATCCCTGCCGCCCGGTTCAGCAGATTGGCCTCCACGGCGCGCCTGAGCTCACCAAAGATGAGCTCGGCGATGCCCTCGACCGTCTTGATAACGACGTTTCCCGTGAATCCGTCCGTGACGACAACATCCGCAACGCCTCGCGGAAGGTCCTTTCCTTCGATGTTGCCGACGAAATTGAGCCGGCTCTCCCGAAGGGTTCGGTTCACCTCCACGACCAGTTCGCTCCCTTTGCCGTCCTCTTCCCCGATCGAGAGGAGGGCCACCTCCGGCTCTTCGACGTCGTGCATCCTCTGCATGAAAGCAGCTCCGAGATGGGCGAACTGCACTAGATGGATGGGACGGTTATCGGCGTTTGCGCCGACGTCGAGCCAGAGCGTGAGGCGGCCGTCGCCCGTGGGCACGACGCTCCCGAGGGCCGGACGGCTGATGCCCCGGATCCTCCCGAGACCGAGCAACGCGGCTGTCATGGCGGCGCCCGTGTTGCCGCAGGTGACGAAAGCAGAGGCGTCATGCCTGCGGACGAGCCGCAATCCGACGTTCAAGGAGGCCTGTGGCTTGGCTTTGACTGAGTCCGTAGCCCCCTCATCCATGCCGATGACGTCGGCGGCGGGGACGATCTCGAGCCTATCGTGGGTTCGAGACCTTGCCAGCTCCGCCCCGACCGCCTCCTCGGCACCGACGAGCAGCAGCCGAGCATCCAACTCGTCTACGGCCATCAGCGCGCCCGCGACGATCTCACGCGGTGCATCGTCGCCGCCCATAGCGTCGATTGCGATGGTTGCGGTCATGTGTTCATCCGCCTGGCGATCACGATCATACGCTCGCTCTCGTTTGTGAGCGGCCCGAGGTCGTAGTCTCCGTAGATGTCGACGGGGGCGAGATCAGCCTGCACGAGCAAGTGCTCGACCTCGAAGCGGTAGACGTAGAGCAGGCGGTGCTCGCTGACGGAGCGGCGAATGTGGCCCTCGCAGTCGGTCACCTCGTAGTTGACGCGAAGGAGCCGTGTCTGACGGCCCAGGTCATCCTCGTGCACCTGCCAGACGTCCAGAAGTGAACCATCATCCAGAGGGCCGCTGTAGACGAGGACCGGCTGACCGTTGGTCGAGGCATCGAGCGAGGAGGCGGGCCCGGGAAGATCGAGAGCGAGCCTCCCGTTTCGGACCAGGCTTGCGGCCGCGAAACGCAGCGTCGCAAGCTGATCGGCCGAATCGCTGCAGTAAAGGTAGACGTCCGCCGGGATAAGCACGAGGCCGAAGTGCTCTGCCTCGAGTGCAAGGCTTGTGAGCCTCCCTTCGAGGAGTGTGATCGTGTCGAGCGCGTCCTGTTCTACGATGGACCGCGCCACAGAGAGCATGGCCGGGGATGGATCGACGCCAACGACGGAGTGTCCGTCGCGGGCCAGCGCGATGCCTATCCGGCCGGTCCCCGTTCCCACCTCGAGCACCGGCCGGTCCGTACGACCGGCGAACGACAGCCAGAGCCCGATGTCGTCACCGCCTCGACCGTGTATCACGTCGTAGTAACGCGCGTCGGCGGCGTAGGCGTCTGTCTTGCTCACCGCCCTAGGTTAGTACCCGAACGGCCACTCGCTCACCCCGGGCCGGCGGCCCCATGCCTCAAATGGCCGGGGGAGTACCGAGCGTGACTTCGAGCGTGACGAGCGTCCCGTCCCGATAGACCTCGACCGGCACGGCGTCGCCCGCATGGTTGTAGATGAGGGCGACTGCCAGATCGCTCTCGGTTCGGATCTCGCGCCCGCCGAGGGAGGCGATGACGTCGCCCGAACGCATACCCGCCAGTGCCGCCGGGCCGTCCGACGCAAGATCGGACGGCTCGTCGAGATAGACCCCGGCGGCATCCTCGGGGAGGCCGAGGGTGCGTGCCTGTGCGGGACGGAGGGCTTCGAAGTCGCGAATGCCGAGCAGACCGCGATTGACCGCGCCGTTTTCCATGATCTCTTCGTAGACCGCCCTGATGGTGTCGACCCCAACCGCAAACCCGATGCCGACGGCGACGCCACCGGTGACGCGATCGGGCGCGATCGCGGTGTTGATGCCGATGACCTCGCCGCGAAGATTCAGAAGGGGACCACCGCTGTTGCCGGGGTTGATGGCGGCGTCCGTCTGGATGGCCCCAAGGATCACCGAGCTCTCCTGGATACCGCGGTTCTTCGCGCTGACGATTCCCCGCGTGACGCTGAAGGACGGACCCTCGCCCCTCGACAGGTCGAGCGCGAATCCGATGGCGATCACGTCCTGACCGACCTGCACATCCTTGAGACGGCCGAGCGGGAGAGTGGAATAGCCGTTGCCCTCCACATCGATCACGGCGAGATCCGACCGGGGATCTCTACCTATGACGGTGGCATCGAGCCGGGTTCCGTCGCTGAGGAGGACGTTGATCTCGCCCGCGAGACGGCCGAACGCATCGGTGATGACATGGTTGTTCGTCACGATCTCACCGGTGTCGCCGATGACGATGCCGGTGCCGACTCCGGACGGTGTCGAGATCCGGACCACTGCGGACTCAGCGACCGTCACGAGGTCAACGACTGTGAGCTCCCTCCCCTGCGACGCGGGGATGGCCCCCTGCTCTTCATTCCCGGTACCGGTTGCGCTCGCGACCAGAGAAGCCGCCGGGGAGACATCAGACGTGGGTGTGGCACTGCTGGTCGTCGGCGTGGGCTCGCTGGTCGCCGCCCCGCAGGCGGCGAGGACCGGGACGAGCAAGGCGAGAAAAAGAGCCGGTCGGAGGAACAGTTTTTGCATGGTGCGAGGCTTCCTGGATTTCTTACCACTCCAGTCTGGTCCGTCAAGACCGAAGCGACAGTAAACGCGGAGGGACCCGGTAAAGATCGCGGTTAGGAGTTGGTCGCAGCAGCAGGCGACCGCCTCCCGGTAAGGTTGGCGCCAATCCTGCCCGGCCTTACCGTGTGCGCATGGCTGACAAATCTCCGCTCTTCATCGTGAATCCCGCCTCCGGCGGAGGACGCACCGCGCGGCGCTGGCCGCGCCTTGCCGCCGCCATCGAAGAGGCCGGGCTGACCGCCGAGGCGGTCCACACGGAGGCTCGGGGCCACGGAACCGAGCTCGCGGCCCAGGCCATGAAGAGCGGGCGGACTCTCCTCGTCGCGGTCGGCGGCGACGGGACGACCAATGAGGTCGCATCCGCTGTGCTCGCTGCAGGGGCCGGCGAAGACGTGAAACTGGCCACCATAGGCATGGGCACCGGCAAGGACGTCGCCAAGTGCCTCGGCGTCGGCAGCCCGCGGAAGGCGATCAGCGTCATCGCCGAGGGTTTCGAGCGCCGGGTCGATGCGGGGAGGGTGATCTGCCGGGACGAATCGGGAGAATCCGTGGTTCGGTTCTTTCTCCTCGAGGCAAGCGCCGGGTGGGTACCCGAGATCTCGGGTTCGACACCAAAGTTTCTGAAGAAGTTGGGTGACACCGCGCCCTATCTGATCACCCTCGCGGTGAAGCTGGTGGGCCCTCTCGGGCGCGAGTTCACACTGACGATCGACGGAGCGTCGTTCGACGCTCGCTACAACTCGATCAGCGTTCACAACATGGAACTCTGGGGTGGCGACATGGTGGCTGCCCCAGGCGCGCTCCCGGATGACGGCCTGTTCGACGTGATCCGCTGGGGCGATCTGGGTCGCCTTGCCGTACTGCGGGCGGTGCAGGGTCAGCGGCAGGGAGGCACACATCTCGAGATGGACGGAGTCGACCGCCACGCCGCCCGCACGCTCGAGCTTGACGCCGGCAAGCGGACCATCGTTGATCTCGACGGCGAAACCTCCGGTTATCTGCCGGCGCGGATTACCATGCTGGAGGGCGCGCTCCGCTTTCTTGCCCCCGAGAGGGACTGATATGCGTCTTCACAGCATCGACATCCCCGTCGGCGACCTGAATCGTGCCGTAGAGTTCTATACGAAGGTCCTCCGCTTCCCCCTGGTCACCCGGAGTCCCTCCGCAGCGATCCTGTTCATTGGCGACGTCCACGGCGGCATGCTGACGCTGACACCGGCGGCGCCCGCCGAGGTGGGACACGGCGGCACCGTCGTGCTCTTCGCTGAGCAGGGAGTCCCTGCCGCACGAGCGGAGCTGGAGGCCCGCGGTCTGCAGTTCAGCGGACCGACCGAGACGGCCGGCCTCGGTCCGACCGCACCCTTTCTCGATTCCGAAGGCAATCGGCTCGCCATCCGCCAGCCTTCCCTGACGGCAAGGTTCCGCGCGTCCGGAGAGCAGCCGCTCGACGAGATCCGCCGGGGCCTCGAAGAAGCGGCACGCCGCGCCGCGGAACTGGTTGACGGCATGACCGAAGAACAGGGGCGTTACAGTCCCTCTCCGGGCGAGTGGAGCGCCATCGATCAGGTCGGCCACGTGATCGATTCACTCGATTCGGGAGTTTCCATCTCGCTCGCTCTCGCCGCGGGGCGGCGCGCCGACGAGTCCAGACTCTGGCGGGAGAGCTACCCGGCCGCCTCACTGAGTGCCGTCGCCGCCGACCTGAGGAGGGCCTTCTCGGATATGGACTCCGTGCTGGCTGATTACCCGGCCGAACCTAACCTCGAGGCCCGCCTCCTCCACGGGGTCTTTGGGCCTCTCAACTGCCTGGACTGGCTCGCATTCACGGGATTCCACGTCGATCTCCACCTCGGACAGATCGAGCGCATCACCGAGGGCGGCGGCTACCCGAAGAGCTGAACCCCTCCGCAGCGACCGAGTGCAGCCCGGGCGTGCGCCTCAGGGAACCAGTGCTTTCGTGTCCCGCTCCGTTCTCAGTCGTTCGACGATCTCGCCGACGGGCGTCGCGCCGAGGTCGCCGCCGCCGCGGACGCGCACGGCCGCCGTCCCGCTCTCCCGTTCGCGATCTCCGACGATCAGCATATAAGGGACCTTTCGAAGCTGGGCCTCGCGGATCTTCAGGTTCATCCGTTCGCCCCGGCCATCGACGTCGACGCGGAGGGTCTCCGCCCTCAGCTTCGAGGCGATACCTTCCGCATACTCGATGTGGCGATCGGCGATCGGTATCACCACGGCCTGGGTCGGAGACAGCCAGAGTGGGAAGTTGCCTTCGTACTGCTCCAGCAAGAGGGCGATCATCCTCTCGAGAGTCGAGATCACGCCGCGGTGGACGATGATCGGCTGCTCCCGGCCTCCCGACTCAGCGACGTATTCGAGTCCAAACTGGTTGGGCAGGTGGAAGTCGACCTGAACCGTGACGAGGGTCTCATCCTTGCCGGCCGCCGTCTCGAACTGGACATCGATCTTGGGGCCGTAGAAGGCCGCTTCGGCGGCCGCCTCGACATAATTGAGGCCCACTCGATCCAGGACCCGCCGGAGCAAGGCTTCGCCCATATCCCACATGGGGGGATTGTCAACGTACTTCTCCGTGTCCCCGCGATCCCCGAGCGAAAGCTGGTAGCTGTAGTTTTCGAGGCCGAGTGTCCCGTAGACATCCTCCATCAGCCGAAGGACGCCTTCGACCTCCTCTTCCACCATCTGTTCACCGGCGCAGAAGATGTGGGCGTCGTTCAGCGTCATGATCCGGACCCGGCTCATGCCCGACACCTGTCCCGACTTCTCCCAGCGGTGCATGTTTCCCATTTCGGCGATACGGAGCGGGAGGTCGCGGTAGGACCGCTGCGTTTGCTGGTAGATCTTGATGTGGTGGGGACAGTTCATCGGGCGGAGGACGTACTCCTCGTTCTCCCGTTCCATGACCGGATACATCTCGCTCTGGTAATGGTCCCAGTGCCCGGACTGCTCGTAGAGTTGCCGTTTTCCGACGACCGGCGTGATGACGTGTTGATACCCGCGCTCAATCTCGAGGTCCTCGACCCAGCGTTGAAGCTCCCGTCTGATGGTCGCCCCGGGCGGGAGCCACATCACGTGGCCGGGGCCGACCTCATCGACCAGGGCGAAGATGCCGAGCTCGCGGCCGATTCTCCGGTGGTCGCGGCGCCGCGCTTCCTCCTGCTTGCTCTCCCACGCCTCGAGTTCATCCGGCGTCTCGAAGAGAGCTCCGTAGACTCGCGTCAGCATCGGATTCTTCTCCGAGCCCCGCCAGTACGCTCCGGCGATCGACGTGAGCTTGAAGGCGCCGACTTCTCCCGTGTGGTTGACGTGTCCGCCGCGGCAGAGATCCGTGAAGTTCGCGTGCGTGCACTGGGTGACGTTGCCTTCCTCGAGATCCGCCAGGAGGTCCAGCTTGAACGGCTGGTCCTTCCATTTCTCGGCGGCCTCCGCCTTCGTCAGTGAGCCCATCTCGAACTTGTGCCGGCGTTTGACGGACTTTCGCATGCGCCGCTCGAGCCACTTCAGGTCGGCCTCGACGAGGGGTCGCGGGAGGCGAAAGTCGTAGTAGAAGCCCGTGTCGATCGGCGGTCCGATCGCGAGCTCGGCCTCGGGCATGAGCTCCACCATCGCCTCGGCGAGGATGTGGGCGGCGCTGTGCCGCATGCGCGCAAGCCGTTCGTCCTTCGGCAGCTCTTTGAGGTCAATCTTCTCCGCCATTTTTCGTACTCCGTGTGACTTTGGCGGGACGGGCATTCGCCCACCCCGGCAGGGCGGGTGCTCTCAGGCTCCTGTCCCGGTCAGGCGGCCGGAGACACTTCGGCGCAACAGATGTCTCCGGCCGTTCCCAGCGGACGCTGTGGCCCGGGCCGTCGTGCGCGCCCCCATGTTGCCGGTCGGGCCTGATGGACGCCGGTGTTCGCAGAGGAAATGCAAGGTGACTACTCCCGGGCAGATTGACGGTCAATCTGCCGGGACGGAGGCCGTTTCTCCGTGGTTCCACCCGGCTTCCCCACCCGCTGGGTGGGCTCGATGCAGGCCGTAACGGGGCCGTCCGTGCATGCCTACTGCCGCCCCGGGCGGGTTCGGATGCAGGCTCGCGGGTGGTGGTAGCCGGCCTGTGGTCGCGCTTTCAGCCTATGGCACGGACTCTCTGAGACAGCCGCTACTCGTCCCGGTCATCGCCGTTGGAAGCAAGTCTATCAGGTGTCGGCTGTAGGCTGTCAGGTTCCGAGATGCGGGCGGTTTGAGCTGCTATGAAGGGCGACGTTCGCTCACTTCCGGATCTGAAAGACCGGGTGGTCGGCGGCGGCGGGCAGGGCGGAGAAATAGGACTTCACGACGCGACCCGCTTTCTTCTGATACTCCTCGAGGATCGGATCGCGTTCGTCGACCGCGACCTCGGCGACGGCGATCACCTCAGTGGCACCCTTGCGCTCCAGGCGGCCTCCGCCGGCTGCTCGCAGGTTGTGCACCCAGGCGGCGTTGCCGCGGGTGGAGACGAGATAGCGGTCGCCATCATGCTCGAGGACGATCACCGGGACCCGCGACTCATTGCCGCTGCGCCGACCGGTCGTAACGAGGGTCGTGGCCTCGCCGATGCCAAAGCGCATGGCGATCGGGTTGAAGATCTTTCGCTGGAACCAGTTGGGCTTCAGATACGCCATCGGAGCCCTCCACACAGGCTTCGATCCACGATAGCAGGCGACGGACGGCCGCTCGCAGCCGGTGCTGGACGCGCGCCGGGTCGAGTTCATGCGGTAGTGGGTCAGTTTAGTGACTCACTACCGTTCATGCTGATCCGTTGACAGTTTCATGCCAGAAGAGCAGAATCCCGGCACCCGATCGCAGCTGCTGCGAGGACACATCGGGCGGAGGGGTACGAGATGGCGAACGCAGGCATGTTCGTTGGCTGGGGAGCGATAGTCAGAGGGCAGGAGGCGAAGGCGCTGGAGCTCTTCAATGAAACGCAAGCTTACTATGCTCGCCTTCAACAGGAAGGGAAGATCGAGAGTTTCGAGACCGTGCTCCTCGAACCGCACGGCGGTGACCTCGCCGGTTTCATTCTCTTGCGCGGTGAGCGGGCAGCACTGGATGGGGTCCTTGCGTCCGAAGAAAACCAGGCGCTGACGGTCAAGGCGAATCTCTTGCTGGACAACCTCGGGGTCATCAGGGCATCGATCGGGCAGGAGCTCGCCGACAGCATCGGGAGGTTCCAGCGGGCGATAGGCGGATAGCTGCCGGTCTGCGATCGGCTCACTCGATGGTGTCCCCCGCGACCTCGGGGCGTACGGTTTCGCGTGGCGCGAAGGCCGTCTGCTGCGGTACGCTTCAGGTCCGCAGAGTGGGCGGTTAGCTCAGTTGGTTAGAGCGCTGCGTTGACATCGCAGAGGTCACTGGTTC
>CAZHMF010000019.1:0-31598 GCA_964533605.1 uncultured Anaerolineaceae bacterium | reverse complement strand
GTCCCCCGCCGGGGTTTGAGCCGTGACTGAGGCCAGGGATCCGGCGCCGGAGCCGCCGCCAATCCGTCCCCGGCCGATAGGGGCCGGCGAGCGGGCACCGGCGTTCAGCCTTCCCGCTGTGGACACCGACGGGTTGGAGCTGACCGTCGGGCTCAGCGAGGCGCTTCGCCGGGGGAGAGTAATGCTCGTCTTCTACCAGGATGACGGCATGCCTGTGTGCACGCGGGAGCTGAAGGCGATCGCCCAGGAGTTCGAGCTGCTCTCCGGCGCCGGCGTTCAGGTATTCGGAATAAACACGAACGGTCTCGGGTCGCACGGCAAGTTCCAGGAGCGGGACCGCTATCCATTTCCGCTGATCAGCGACTTCCACGGGGAGGTGGTGAAGGCCTACGGCTTCTGGGATGCGGACGAGAAGAAGTCGCGAAGAGCCGTCGTGATCGTGGGGATGGACGGGGTGGTTGAGTATGTGCTGCCCCATTTCAACCCCGGCAACGTGAACGGCTTCGAGGACATCTTCCGTGCTCTCGGGTTGTTCTGAGGCCCGCTCACGGGCCATTTCAGGCCGGCGGGCAGGAGCTTCCGGTCAGACGTTGAAGAGGATGTTGAGGATGTCTCCGTCCTGAACGACGTATTGCTTGCCTTCCGTGTGAAGCTGGCCGCGTTTTCGCATCTCCGCTTCGCTGCCGGCTTCGATGAATTCGTCGTACTTCATCACCTCGGCGCGGATGAACCCGCGCTGGAGGTCGCTGTGGATCTTTCCGGCGGCCACGGGAGCCGTCGAGCCGGCGGGGACGGCCCAGGCCCTGCATTCGTCCGGACCGACGGTGAGGAAGGAGATCAGCCCGAGGAGCGAGTAGCTGGCACGAATGGCGCTGGCCATTCCGCTCTCGGTGACCCCGGCGGCCACTCTGAATTCCGCTGCGTCGGCGTCGTCGAGTTCGTTGAGCTCCATCTCGAAGCGCCCTGAGAAGACTGCGACGTCCCGGGCCGGTGCCTTGTACCGGTCCCTGAACTCGGACTCCAGTTCGCTCCGTCGGGGAAGTTCGGCATCGCTGATGTTCAGGATGATGAGGAGCGGGATCGCACTGAGGAACTGGCTGCCCTCGAGCGCGGCGCGGTCTCCTGCCGAGAGGGACTGTGCCCTGATCGGAATCTCGTCTTCGAGACCCACGCGAACGCGTTCGAGAGCGTCCTTGACCCGCTGCAGCTGCTCACGCTCGCCGGCCTTCATCGACCGGAGTTCGGTTTCCATGCGCTGCAGGCGGCGCTCGATTATGCCGAGGTCGATGAAGGCGAGCTCCATGTCCATCGTTGAGATGTCGCGATGGGGGTCGATGGAACCTTCGGGATGCGGGTAAGTCTCATCTTCGAAGGCGCGCACCACGTGTATGAGGGCATCCATCCGGGCGAGCTCGTTCACGAACCTTGCTGCCGGTCCGCTCCCCTTTCCGAACGCTTCACCGCCCGCCGGGAAGTCCACGTACTGCACGGTTGTGTGGGTAGTCTTCTTCGGTTTGTAGATCTCGGCGAGCCTGTCGACGCGAGAATCGGGCACCGAGACCGTGCCGATTGCCGGCTGAGTCTGGGAACTGTAGGCGCCGACGCGGGCGCTGCCTCGGGTCACCGCGTTGAAGACGGTGGTCTTTCCCGAGCCTGGCAGGCCGATGATGCCGAACTGCATCAGTTAAGAGTAGGGGCCGCGGCGGAAATGTTCAGCGCCGGCGTTCCGGGCCTGTGGCGCACCCGGACGACGGCATCCCCGGAGCTGACGATCGTACCCGGCGAACGGCGGAAGCCTCAGTCACTGCTGTCAGCGCACTTCGGAGAGGTAGCGGTCGGCTGCGATCGCGGCCGTCGCACCGTCGCCGCAGGCGCTGACGAGCTGCCGCGCTGCCAGAGACCGCACGTCGCCCGCCACGAACAGCCCGGGGATCTCCGTCTTCATCTGCAGGTCAACGATGGCGTGCCCCCCGGCATCGAGCGGTACGAGGCCGTGGAGAATGCCGGAGTTCGGGCGGTGGCCGATGAAGACGAAGATGCCCTTCACGGCGAGTGTTGACGTCTCCCCATTCGTGACGTCCTCGAGCCGCAACCGCTCCACCCCTTCGCTCCCTTCGATTGCCCGTACCACCGTGTTCCAGCGAAAGTCCATCCGGTCGTTGGCGAACGCTCTCTCCTGGAGGATATGCCCGGCGCGCAGCTGACCCCGGCGATGGATGACATGGACCCGGTTGGCAAAGCGAGTAAGGAACAGTCCCTCATCAAGCGCGGCGTCACCACCCCCGACGACGGCTACGTCCATGTTGCGGAAGAAGGCGCCGTCACAGGTCGCGCAATAGCTCACGCCGCGGCCCGTGAGCCGCTCTTCGCCCGGAACCTGCAGCTTCCGGTGGTGAGCGCCGGCGGTCACGATGACTGCTGGTGCTCTATAGACATCACCGGAGCCGAGGGTGACTTCGAAGGGCTCCTCCTCGCAGGGCCGCACCCCCACCACCTCCTCCGCCACGAACCGTGCCCCAAAGCTCTCCGCCTGCTTTCTCATTGCGCTCGCGAGGTCGGCTCCCATGATCCCTTCGGGGAACCCCGGATAGTTTTCCACGAGTCCGGCCGTTGCGATCTGCCCGCCCGCGACGGCGCTTTCGAAGACGGCCGTGGCGTGACCGGCACGGGCGGCGTACAGGGCAGCCGTCATGCCCGCTCCACCCCCACCGACGATGGCGACGTCCCACTCTCCCGGCATGCGCAGCTCCTCAGACCGAACCGGGCGGCCCTTGGGCCGCCCGGTTGCGTGTGTTGCCTTCTGCCTGGGGCTAGATCATCGCCTCCTCGAGACGCTTCTTGATCTCACCCTTGGGGCGGTAACCGACGATGGTGCCCTTGAGCTCGCCGCCCTTGAAGATCAGGAGCGACGGGATGCTGCGGATCCCGTATTTGCTGGGAACCTGAGGGTTCTCATCGGTGTTCATCTTCACGAAGTTGACCTTCCCCGAGTACTCCTCGCTGAGCTCCTCGACGATCGGTGCCACCATCCGGCAGGGCCCGCACCACGGCGCCCAGAAGTCGATCAACGTGGGGCTATCGGCCTTCAGAACATCGGCCTCGAAGGAGGTGTCCGTGATCTCTTGAACCTTGCTCATCTAGTTCCTCTCTTTGTGGGGGCGCTTGACGCGCTTCCCGGTCGTGGTATGCTTCGAACATACCCCCATGGGGTATATGAAGTCAAGGACCGGTCGATGAGCCCAGAAGAACACAAGCGCCTGCTGGATCGCCTCTCACGCGTGGAGGGACAGGTCCGCGGCCTTCGCAAGATGCTTGAAGAGCAGCGCTGCTGCGAAGATGTTCTCACGCAACTTCTCGCCGCCCGGTCGGGCCTCGAGAAGGCCGGCCTCATGGTCCTCGACCGGCATCTCGAGGATTGCGTCTTCACCGGAGGGATCGATCAGCACACCGCAACCGAGGTCCGGGAGACTCTCCGGCTCTGGAACCGCCACTCGTCGCCGGTCTGAGGGCGGCGATGCTCCTGCGCCGGCCCTGACCGGCTTCCGGGCTTGCTCTCAAATTGCCCGTGCTCGGCGGACGGCGGTACGATTCGCGGAGGCTGATGGACAGTGCTGTTCTTGTCCTGAACCAGAACTACGAGCCGCTCAACGTGTGCTCGGTGCGGCGTGCGGTCGTTCTGGTCCTTCGGGGACGGGCAGAAGTGATCGAGATCGGCCGCGGGGTCATCCGGTCCGCGAGGCGGCACATTCAGCTTCCTTCGGTGATCCGACTGGTCAATTACATTCGCCGTCCCCGACCGCGCGTCAGGCTCTCGCGGCGTGAGGTCTTCGCTCGCGACGGCTTCGCCTGCATGTACTGCGGGAAGAGCACCGTTGACCTGACGCTGGACCACGTCATCCCGCGCCATCGGGGGGGCGAGCACACGTGGGCCAATCTCGTCGCGGCGTGCAAGAAGTGCAACCACAAGAAGGCCGGCCGCACTCCGGACGAGGCTCGAATGAAGCTTCTTCAGCCTCCCTTCGAGCCGAAGGTTTCGCCCTTCCACCTCTTCCGTTCTTATCTCGATACGAACGACGGCTGGCGCAAGTTCGTTCCCGGAGCCTGATCCCGGGCGCCACCTGCATGCGGTCTCTCAGTTGAACCTGGGCGGCCTTCGCTCCTGGATCGCTCGAGCTCCTTCGCGCGGGTCGGAGGAGAAGAAGCCGAACATCTCCAGCGCTGCCGAGTAGTCGAAGGATGCGAGTCCTCCGAAGCGGAGCCACTGGTTGAGGGCGCGCTTCGTGAACTGCTGTGCGAGCTGCGGCCCCGCGGCGAGGTTGTCGGCGATCTCCAGCGCCTCCGGGAGGACCCTCTCCGGAGCCACTGCCTTGCTGACGAGCCCGATTCGTTCGGCTTCGCGCCCGTCCACAAAGTCGGACGTCAGCAGGTAGTACTTGGCTTTCGCCATCCCGCACAGCAGGGGCCATATCATCGCGGCGTGATCGCCGGCGGCCACTCCCAGCCGGAGGTGACCGTCGGTCAGCCGCGCCTCTTCGGAGATGATCGAGATGTCGGCCATGAGCGCGACAGCCAGTCCGGCGCCGACCGCCACCCCATTGATAGCCGAGACGATGACTTTGTCGCAATTCACGATCTCATAGACGAGCGTCTGGGCCTCCTTGAGGACACCCGCGAGGGCGGAAAACCGGTCCTCGGCGCTCATGCCTGCTCGACCGGAGATGTCGCCCAGATCACCTCCGGCGGAGAAAGCCCTGTTGCCTGCGCCGGTGACCACGGCGACACGGACGGCCGGGTCGTGGTCGAGGTCTCCCCAGATCGTCGTCAATTCCCGGTGCATCACATTGTTGGTGGCGTTCATGACCTCCGGCCTGTTGAGGGTCACCAACGCGACGCCGTTCTCTCTCACGTCGACCAGCAGATGCTCGTAATTCTCGTACGACACGGCTACCTCCTGTCCCCATGCGTGGGGACGACTCC
Source organism: uncultured Anaerolineaceae bacterium (assembly GCA_964533605.1). Classification (GTDB taxonomy): domain Bacteria; phylum Chloroflexota; class Dehalococcoidia; order Tepidiformales; family Tepidiformaceae; genus DASCML01. The sequence continues at coordinate 26,621 of CAZHMF010000019.1, read as the reverse complement.
CAGAGGTGCAGCATACGTCGGGGGCCGCAGTCAGGCGGCCGCCCCGCTGCGCTCTCCCGCCTACGTGAGGCTCATGTAGTATCTCTCCCCGTGAGCGACGAGCGCCAACAGATCCTCCTTGCCGCGGCCCGGCTCGCTGAGCGAGAGGTCGGAGGGACTCTCGCGACGATGCACGCCGAAGACGGCACTCCCTACGTCACCTATGTCTTCTTTCATCTGCGCGACGACGGCGATCTCGTGTTTTCGAGCATGTCGGGGCCACAGCACGCCAGAAACATCGACTCCACGCCCGAGGTGTCGTTCCTCATCGACAATCGGGAGGTCATCCCCAGCGACTGGATGACTTTCGACAGAGTCGTGATAGAGGGCCGGGCCGAGCGTGTGCCGCCCGACGATCCTCGCTACGAGCGATTCCTCGGGGAGCTGGGCCGGAAGAACGAGCTCGCGGCGCGTTTCAGCGCCGAGAGGGGCGTCGTTTACTGCATCCGGCCACGCCGGCTTATCCTCCGCAGCGGCACAGACCAGAAGGCACACCTGGTCGACTTCGAGGACCGCTGACGATAGACACGCTGGCTGTCAGGGTGGCCTGAGGCAACTCTCGGGGATCTCCCCGACGACCCGGTCCCGTTTCCCGGGCCGGCTCACCGGTAAAATGGAAAGTCGATGGACTTTCCCGCCGCCGTCTCTTATATCCAGTCCTTCTCAGACCTGGAGAGGGGTATCCAGCGCTCGACCGATCCGGTGATGAGCCTCGAGTCGGTCCGCAGTCTTCTGGAACGCCTGGGTTCGCCCCAGGCCGGGCGTCACAGCATTCACGTGACGGGGTCCAAAGGAAAGGGAAGCACCGCCGCCATGATTGACGGCATCCTCCGCCAGGCCGGGTGGCGCTCCGCGCTGTTCACCAGCCCCCATCTGCATTCGTACGCCGAGCGCATCGCGATCGATGGGATGGCTGTCGGCGAAGGCGAGTTTGCCGCCGCCGTCGCTGCGATTCAGAACGCTGTCGATGCCGAGGCGATGGGTAGTGGTGGGGATGTCAGCACGTTCGGGATCCTCACCGCTCTCTTCTTCTGGCTGGTTCGGGCCCAGGTGCCGGCCGTCGACTGGCAGGTGGTGGAAGTCGGGCTTGGGGGTTCCTTTGACGCAACCAACGTGCTTCAGAGTACCGACGTTGCCGTCATCACTCCGATCTCGCTGGAACACACTGCCATTCTCGGCGACACCGTCGACCAGATCGCCGCCGACAAAGCAGGCATCATCAGGCCGGGATCGGTGTGCGTGCTCGCGAGGCAGGACGAACCGGACGTCATCGGCATCGTCAGGCAACGGTGTGAAAACGTGGGTGGGGAGTTTATCTACGTACCCGATCGCTATTCGGTCGATGTAACAGAGTGCCACGTTTACGGCCAGGGATTCAGGGTCGAAGGGGAAGGACGGCGTCTGGATCTCCGGAGCCCGATGCTCGGCCGGCATCAGGCCGAGAATGCCGCCACAGCGGTGGCGGTTGCCGACGTACTGATAAGGAAGGGCGTACCGGTCGAGGAGCGCGCCATCTCTCAGGGGATCGCCCTCACGCGAGTGCGCGGACGGCTCGAAGTCATGGGATCTGCGCCTCTCGTCGTTGCAGATGGGGCGCACAACGGTGCCAGTGCCGGCGCTCTTGCGGACGCGCTTCGGGAATACTTCGACTGGAACCGCTGCTTCTTCGTCCTCGGCTGCACACGGGACAAGGACGTCCGTGCGATCGGCATGCAGCTCGCCGGCCTCGCGGAGATGTTCATCTGCTGTGGCTTCTCGAATCCCCGGGCCGCAGATCCGGGCGCGATGGTTCAGGAGGTCGGTTTCCTTGGCCCTCCCGCGGTGGCCGAGAGCACCGTGGCCGACGCCATTGACACCGCCCTCGGCCATGCTCGACACGACGATCTCGTGTGTGTTGCCGGCTCTTTGTATGTTGCCGCAGAGGCCCGGGAGTATCTGCTCTCCTGAGTCGGCAGCGGACCGTGCGGTGGGGATGTAGGCCCTGCCCTAGTCCTGGGCCTCGTTCGCTATCCGCTCTGCCTCAGCGAGGAGGTCGATCGGCTCATTGGAGGCCTCGGCCCGGAGTGCCGCACAGCTCTTGCAGGAGTCCCTCGCTCCCACGAGCGTGAGCAGCGCATGTGACACTTCACGGCCGCACGACGGTCCTCTGGGGGTGCGTACCCGGGTCTTTCTCTGCCGCGCCGCCGGTTGCGGCCTCTCCTGATCCGGAGAGGGCTCGGGCGTGTCCCGCTCCGACTTTCCCGGCTGGGGCCAGTGTCCCTTCTGCCGGCTCGCCTGACTGAAGTACTGCACCGCCAGGAAGATGGCTATCGGAACGATGAAGATCAGGATCGAGATGATCGTCGAGAGCACGATTCCACTCTACCGCACTGGGGCGAGCGATTGGGGCTAGGCGTCCACGGGGACGTCAAGACGGTGCTTGCGGACCTCGTTCATGATCCTTGCCCCGACGGTCTCGTCGGGCTCGGCGACCGGGAGCCTCGGGGTCCCGATCTCGAAGCCGAGCTTACGGAGGATGTAGCGGATGCTGCTGGGGTTGCCGTTCAGGAAGCATGCGTTCGTGAGCGGGACCAGGCGTCTGTGGATGGCCGCCGCTTCGCCAATCCGGCCGCCGTCGACATGTGTCAGCATCTCGCGCTGCTGCCCCGCGACGATGTGGGAGGTCACGCTAATGGCGCCGTGGGCTCCGAGGCACCAGAAGGGAAAGTTGTCGTTGTCGCTCCCGCTCCAGATCCTGAAGTCGGGCGCAGCCTCGATCAGTTCCGCGACCAGTTCGAGGTCCCCGCTCGCTTCCTTGTCCCCAATGATATTGGGAATCTCCGCGCAGCGGAGAATCGTTTCGGCGGTCATCCCGACGCCGGTGCGGCTTGGGACGTTGTAAACGATCACCGGCAGGTCGCTGCTTTCGGCGATCGCCTTGAAGTGTTGAAAGATCCCCTCCTGAGACGGCTTCAGGTAGTACGGGACGACCGCCAGGATCGCGTCGGCTCCGGATTTTCCCGCCAGGTGCGCCAGCTTCATGGAGTGGCGAGTGTCGTTTGTGCCGGCGCCGACGACCACGGTGGCGTCTCCGAGTTCCTGCTTCACCTCAGCCCAGAGGCGGAACTTCTCCTGTTCGCTCAGCAGCGGGGCCTCTCCGGTCGTTCCCGTCACGACGACCCCTTCGTTGCCGGCCCGCACCAGGTGGGCTGCAAGCCGGCGGGCGTGGATGAAGTCCACGGCCCCGTCCGCGGAATATGGCGTAATCATCGCCGTGAGAAGGCGGCCTGGGAGTTCCATGATGTTCTCCTTGAGGCGGAGTTCGGCCCGTAGTCTACCGAAGCGGGCACGCACCTGCCTGTGGTCTCAGCCGTCCCGGAGGTCAGGATGCTCGGACAAGGCGCCAGACAGCTCCCTCACCGTCGGAAACGGCGTAAAGCTCACCGGCCTCATCCTCGCCGAACGAACTGATGGATGGCGGGGCAGGCCCCCCATCGGCGACGTGCGCAGCGCCCTCCTGCCCGCGTGTCAGCAGGTATATGCGTGGGTCGCAGTAGTCGCTGAAAACGTAGGCTCCCTGAAGCCCGGGAACGGCAGAGCCGCGGTAGACGTATCCGCCCGTAACCGAGCAGCCGGGCCCGTGTTCATACTCGTAGACCGGAGGGGTCAGTCCGGCAGCACGGCAGCCCAGCGCCGGTCGAAAGCAGCGGCCACCTTCGACGGTACTCCAGCCGTAGTTCTCTCCCCCTCGGCCGCCCGCCGGCTGGAAATCGATCTCCTCGACCCGGTCCTGCCCAACGTCTCCGATCCACAGGTCTCCGGTGACCCTGTCGAAGCTGAAACGCCAGGGGTTGCGAAGCCCCAGTGCCCATATCTCCGGTCGCGCCCCGTCAACTGCGACGAACGGGTTGTCGGCGGGCGCGGAGATGAGCCCCTGGGCGGCCCGGCTCACATCCAACCGGAGGAGCTTGCCCGCCAACGTCGAGAGGTCTTGCCCGGCGCGGTCGGGGTCGCCGGCCCCGCCGCCGTCGCCTGTTCCAAGGTACAGGTATCCATCCGGTCCGAAGGCGATCATCCCGCCGTTGTGATTGCTCCTCGGATGGGGGACCTCCAGGAGCACCTTTTCGTTATTCGGGTCTGGTCTTCCCGGCTCTCCCTCTCCCTCTCCGAATGTGGAGAGCACCATTTGGCCGGCCGCCGCTGTGTAGGTCGCGAAGATCCGGCCGGTGACCTCATAGTCGGGTGCAAACGCGAGCCCGAGCAGGCCTCGCTCGTTGGCGTCGCTGTTAACCCGGTCGCTGATGTCGAGGAAGAGATCCGGAAGGTCGCCTGTCGCCTCGAGCACCCGGATTGCGCCTCGCTTCTCGACCACGAAGAGCCGGCCGCTCCCGTCGCCGGCGTTGGTGACAAAGGTCGGACGGTCAAAGCCGCTCGCCCGAAGTTCGAGTCGGAGGTCAGGTGGATCGGGCACGGGGGTTTCCGTCGGTTCAGCAGTCGCTTCGACCGAAGGCGAACCCTCCCCGGCGTGGCCTCGCGCCGGGGAAGGGCTCCCGGCCGTTCCGGCCGGCGGCGTGGCCGTCGCCCCTTCCGGCGTTATTCCCGCCCGAAACGGATCGGGAGCGTCCCCGGCTCCGCCGCAGGCCGGCGCCCAGGCAGTGAGTGCTCCCGCGGCGAGCAGGGGCGCGAAGGCAGACCTCAGACGCAACCGTCGCATTGTTCGAGACTAACGCCTTCCCGGTGGGAGTATGTGAAGTCCGGACTTTTGAACTAGGCTTGCCTCGATGACCAAGGAACAGGGGCTCCCGGAAGGCTGGATCCTCGACGAGCTGGCCGAGCAGTTTCAGCGAACCAGAAGACTGCTAAGGACCATGCCCCATGTCGCTGCCGAGCAGACACTCGAACGTCTCGGGGGGCGGGGCGATCGCCCTGCTGTTGACGGCACTGGCCTGGCTGATACTCCTCCTCATCGTGCTCGTTGTCGTGGTCGGGGAGTGATGTGACCGATAGCGACACGTCCGTGGAAGCGGGCCGCGCGCCCGAGATGCCCGGGCTACGGCCCGCCGCGTCCGAGCACCGCCGCCGGGAAGGCCTCCGGGCACTCGTCGAGGCCTGGCGGCCCCGGCAGTGGCCGAAGAACCTGGTCGTGTTCGCCGCCCTCGTGTTTAGCGCGGAGCAGGCCTGGGAGCTGGAATCGCCCGGGTCGGTCTGGCCGCTCTTCTGGCGCACCGCGGCACTCGCGGCCTGCTGGTGTCTCGTTTCCAGTGCCGTCTACCTGGTGAACGACCTCTGTGACCGCGAAGCGGACCGACTCCACCCACGCAAGGCAGGCCGGCCCATCGCCCGCGGAGCGGTTTCCCCTTCGTGGGCCGTCGTGACGGCGGTCGCCATGGCAGCGGCCGGTGTTGCGGCGTCGGCGGTTCTCGATCTCACCGCGGGAGCGATCGTCGCCGCCTACCTGCTGGTGATGACGGCCTACTCGCTCGGGCTGAAAGCAATCCCGGTGCTCGACATCCTGCTGCTTTCGGGCGGCGTCGTCGCGAGGGCCGTAGCCGGGGCTGCCGTGATCGAAGTGACCATCAGCCCGTGGCTCTACGTCTGCACCAGCTTCGGTGCCCTGTTCCTGGGGGTGTCCAAGCGCTGGGCCGAGTACCGGCAGCTGGGTGCTGCAGCCGCCGACCATCGGCAGTCGCTGGGCGAGTATTCGGGACCGACTCTCGAACACATGCTGATGATGAGTGGCGCCGGCGCTCTGCTCAGCTACGCTCTGTACACGATCGAGGCGCCCACCGTGCCGGAGAACGGCGCGATGGCGCTGACGCTGCCGTTCGTAGTCTTCGGCCTCTTCCGCTACATGCTGCTGATAACAGGCGGGCGGGCCGAGGATGCCCCCGACCAGGTTCTGTTTACCGACGGCCAGATAGTGGCGTCGGTTGCCGGCTTCCTGGCGGTTGCGGTAGGGGTTCTGGCCTGGGCCTGAGCTCAGGCGCTTTCGCTCTTGATCTCCTGCTCCTCGGTATCGTCGCTGATCTCCTGGCCGCCCCGCGTGAGCAGCAGCGGGCGCTGCTTGTTGAGGATCGTGTCGGCGTTCACGACGCACTTCCGGACATCGGTGCGGCCGGGGAGCTCGTACATGACCTCCAGCAGCCGTTCTTCGAGGACGGTGCGCAGACCTCTCGCACCGGTCTTGTGACCGATGGCTCCCTGGGCGATGGCGCTCAGGGCGTCCTCGGTGAAGACGAGCTCCACCCCGTCGAGCTCGAAGTAGTGCTTGTACTGACGAACGAGCGCGTTGCGCGGCTCGGTGAGGATCCTGACCAGGGCGGCTTCATTGAGCGACTGCAGGCCGACCACCATGGGGAGGCGTCCTACGAACTCGGGAATGAGCCCGAACGAGAGGAGGTCATCGTGCGTCACGTGCGAGAAGAGTTCGTCGGCGCGATCGGCTCCCTTGAAACTCCGATCGGTCCGGAATCCGATCCGCACGTGGTCCCGTGTCAGGCGTTTTTCGATGTGGTCGTCGAGGCCCTCGAAGGCGCCACCACAGACAAAGAGGATGTTCTGGGTGTTGATCTGGAGGAAATCCTGGTGCGGGTGTTTGCGGCCGCCCTGTGGGGGCACGTTGGCGGTGCAGCCCTCTATGATCTTGAGCAACGCCTGCTGTACGCCCTCGCCGGAGACATCGCGAGTGATGCTCGGGTTGTCGGCCTTGCGGGCAACTTTGTCGATCTCATCGATGTAAATGATCCCGCGCTCCGCCTTCTGGATGTCGAAGTCCGAAGCCTGGATCAGATGCAGGAGAATGTTCTCCACGTCTTCACCAACGTATCCTGCCTCGGTGAGCGCGGTCGCATCGGCCACCGAGAAGGGGACGTCGAGAATGCGGGCCAGCGTCTTCGCCAGGAGGGTTTTGCCCACTCCCGTGGGCCCGACGAGGAGGATGTTGGACTTCTCGAGCTCGACTTCGCTCGAGCCGGCGGTTGCGATCCGCTTGTAGTGGTTGTAGACGGCGACCGAGAGCACCTTCTTGGCGTGCTCCTGACCGACGACGTACTCCCCGAGCTGGTCGAATATCTGGCGCGGTGGGGGGAGCTGCTGGATGTCAGCCGTTGAGCCCCCGCGGCCGCCGGCCTGCGGGGTCGAGCCGCCGCTTTCTTCGTCGATGATCTCCCGGCACAGATCGACGCACTCGTCACAGATGTAGACGGCGCCGGGGCCGGCGATGAGCCGACGGACCTGATCCTGGTTCTTGCCGCAGAACGAGCAATGGTACTGCGGTCTGGTCGTTCGGCTCCCTGCCACAAGCCCCTCCTAGATTAGTTCTTCGGCGCGTCTTCGGGCGTGGATAGGATCTCGTCCACGAATCCGTACTCTTTTGCCCCTTCGGCGTCCACGTAGAAGTCACGATCGAAGTCGTGGGTGACCTGGTCGACGGGCTGCCCGGTATGGCTCGAAATGATGTTGCGGATGATCTCGTTGTTCCTGAGGATCTCCTTCGCGGCGATCTCGATGTCCGTAGCCTGACCCCTGGCGCCGCCCAGTGCCTGATGCATGTGCACCGTCGCGTTGGGGAGTGCAAACCGCTTGCCTTTGGTGCCGGCGCAGAGCAGTACCGTCGCCATCGATGCGGTCTGGCCGACGGCGATGGTCGAAACGGCCGGCTCGATCAGCTGCATCGTGTCGTAGATGGCGAGGCCCGAGGAGATGACGCCACCGGGGGAGTGGATGTACATGCTGATGTCCCGCTCCGGATCCTCTCGTTGGAGGTAGAGCAGCTGGGCCACGATCATGTTGGCGATCTGGTCGTCGATCGGCGTGCCGAGGAAGACAATCCGCTCCTTGAGAAGGAGCGAGAAGATGTCGAACGCGCGCTCGGAGCGCGGGCCCGTCTCGATGACGGTCGGGATCACAGCTCGGGCCGGCGAGTTGAAGGTCGGGGATTGATCCCCGCCGAGGGAAGTCGGCGTCATTCGGAGCTCTCCTTCTTCTTGCGGGCCCGGGGCTTCTTCCCGGGTACCGTTTCCTCCGTCTTCGACGAGGGCTGTTCCGCCGCATCGTCTCCGTCCGTCTTCTTCGGCCGCCGGCCGCTCTTCTTCTTCTCCGTCTTCTGAGGCGCATTGGCGACAGCAATTTCCACGAGCCGGTCGAAAGTCCGTTGGGTTTCGAGATTGCGGCGGATCGAATCCCTGGCCTGCTCGTTCTGAAATATCTGACGGAACTGTTCGGAGTCGTCACCCATTGGGCCGGCGAGCTGGCCGATCTCAGTTTCGATCTCGTCGTCGGAGACCTCTATCTGCTCTACTTCCGCGAGCCGGGCAAGAACGAGTGAGGCCCGGACCCGCTCCTCGGCGGACTCTCGGAATGTCTCCCGGAAATCCTCGTGGCTGCGTCCGATCGCCTGCAGGTAGCTCTTGTAGCGCGCTGCGTCGTTGCCCACACCCTCGCTCACCATGTGGTCCATCTCGCGTTCGACGAGGACACGGGGGTAGTCGATTTCGGCCATCTCCGTGAGCTGTTTGATAGCCTCGTTGCGGCGTCGCGTCTTCTCGGCTGCGTCTTTGTTTTCGACGAGGTTTTCCCGGATGCGATCGCGCAGTTGATCGACTGTCTCAATGTCCTCACCCACCTCCGCGGCCAGATCATCGTCCTCGTCGGGCAGCTCTTCCTCCTTGACCTCGCGCACGTGGAGATCAAATGTGGCGGTCTTCGAGCGAAGATTCTCGGCTGTGAAGTCGTCGGGAAGCGTGAGTTCGACCTGCCGAGACTCTTCACGTTCCATGCCGAGGAAGGCCTCTGCCAGTCCCTCGGTCAGGAGAGGGGTGCCCTCAGCCAGGCGAAACTCTGCCGACTCATCCTGGACGAATGGCTCCCCGTCGACGGTGCCATTGATGTCCGCAATGAGAACGTCGTTCCACTGAACGGGCCGGTCCACGGGCACGTGGATGGCCATCCTCCGGCGGATCTCCAGCACCTCCTCGTCCACTTCATCGTCGGTCACTTCGGTGGTCTCGGGCCCGACGGCGACAGACTTGTAGTCGCCCAGCTCGACGGTCGGGCGAACGGGCACGGTCGCCTTGAAACGGACCGGCTCGATTTCGAGGATCTCGAGGTCGGGCTGATCGATCGCGTCGACGTCCTGCTCTTCGATAGCCGAGTTGTAGGCATCGGGTACGATCTCATCGAGCGCCTCGCGGATCAGTCCCGGGCGCCCTCCGAGGCGCCGCATGACCAGCGGCCGGGGGGCCTTCCCCTGCCGAAAGCCTGCGATCTGAGCCGTCGCGGCGACCTTCTTGTAGGTGGCTTCGAGCGTCTTCTCGATCTGCTCGGGGTCGACCTCGACCTCGAGCTGGACGCGGCTCTCGGGAAGCCGCTCAACAGTAACCTTCACGCGGGGGAACTCCTCCGATCGAAGTATATCAAAGAGGCCGGTAGTGGCCGCTCGGGGGCACCGTGGAGTCCGTCAGCCACCCGTTCCGAGTCGTGGCTCGAGGATGTCCACCAGCGCGTCGCCGAGCAGATTCCAGGCGAAGAAGAACAGCACGACGGGGATGCCCGGTGCAAGCAGCAGATGGGGGAAGTCGGAGAAGGTTTTCGGTCCTGCACCCTGGGCGATCAGGTTGCCGAAGCTAGCGGTGGGCGGCGTGATGCCCAGACCAAGGAAGCTCAGTGCCACCTCGGCGCCGGCGATTCCCGCCATCCCGGCGGTCAGGCCGACCAGCCAGAGCGGCATGACGCCCGGAAGGATGTGACGGGTGATCACGCGCCAGGTCGATGCGCCGTAGAGTTCGGCCGCCTCCACGAAGGTCTGTTCCCTCAGCTGGAGTGCGATGCTTCGGACGATCCGAGCGGAGCCGAGCCAGGAGAACGGAACAGTCACCAGGGCGATGATGAAGAACTGCACGAAGGCGCGCGCCTCTCCGGTGTCGGTGAGGAAGGTGTTCTCCTTGAGCCAGAACGAGAGGTCGTCGATGCGCGTCCGGAAGGCCGCCATCAGTGCAAGCATCAGGAAGAGGGCCGGAACCGCCCCCAGTATTTCGCCCGTCCTCATGACCGCGGTGTCGATCCAGCCCCCGCGGTAACCGGAAAGGAGCCCCAGGCCGAGCCCCAGGAACAGACCTCCGGTCAGTGTGACTACGAGTGTGAAAAGGACCGTCGTTCGAGTCGCGTAGACCACCCGCGAGGCCAGGTCCCGGCCGAGCCTGTCCGTGCCCAACCAGTGCTCCGAGGAGGGTCCCCGAAGGCGATCCTCCACCGTCAGATGCTGTTCGTTGGGGTCTTGCGGCGCGACCAGCGGCGCCGCCAATCCGACCACGTAGAAGAGTGAGATGTACACGATGGCAAGGACGGCAAGCTTCTTGCGCACCAGCACGTGGAGAGCCCGATGGCGTTGGGGGACCGCCGGGAGGGTCTCCCCGCCAGGAGCCATCGAGACGGTGGCTTCCGTCATTCGCTCAACCCCTCGCTCCCCCGACTTTGATTCGCGGGTCCACGAAGGCGTAGGCAATGTCGATAAAGATGTTGGCCAGCACGAACAACGTCGAGCCGAGTAGCACGAGCGCCAGGAGAACGTCGTAGTCCGGCCCCGTGACCGCCTGCAGCCCTGCCCGGGCGATTCCCGGAATGCCAAACATCTGCTCCACGAACAGTGAGCCGGCCGCCAGTCCCGGAAGCGAGAGCCCGATGACGGTAATCATCGGAATCATCGCGTTTCGCGTGATGTGGCGAAGGACGACCGTCCGCTCCTTCAGGCCCTTCGCCCTCGCCGTTCTCACGTAGTCCTCCGCCATGACACTGATCACTGAGGCCCGCATGAGTCGCGCAACTCCCGCCACGCCGGGGAGTGACATCACGACGATGGGGAGGATGATGTTCGGGCTCGCCAGACCCTTGTAGCCGACGTCGACCCAGCCCAGCTGCAACGCAAAGATCCACTGGAGGATCGGAATTGAAACGAACGGCGGGACGGCGTCGATCGCCAGCCAGAAGCTGATCGTCAGCGGGTCGAGGAAGGTCCCCCGCGCGACGGCCGCGTAGATCCCGGCGGGAATCCCGAGGCCGAAGACGATCACAAGGGCGACTGCACTGAGACGGGCCGACACCCACAGCTTGGGCAGGATCACCTCGCGCGCAGTGAAGTTCGTGTACTGCGTCGAGACACCGAGGTCGAGACGTGTGAGGTTCGAGAGATACCGGAAATACTGAACCAGGAGCGGATCATCGTAGCCGTACTTGTCCCGCAGGCGCTCGGCCACGTCCTCGTCGTAGCGTTGTCCGAGGATCGTGTCGACCGGGTCCCCGGGGGCGAACCGTACTACGGCGAAGACTGTGAAGGAGATGATAAAGAGCACCGGGATGGCCCAGAGGATGCGCCGAACGAGGTAGCCCGTGAATCCCGGTCCCACGCTGCCTCCGAGCGGCCGGCTGCCGCGACGTCTTCCAGCCTACTCCGGCTTGATGTCGATGAACCTGTAGCGGGGAACGACCATCGAGAGGCTCGCCCATCCTTCGACACAGGACTTCACGAGCAGGTGCTCAACCGGCCAGAACGTGGGGATGATCGCGGCGTCGTCGATGATGATCTGCTCTGCCTCGGCGTAGAGCTGATCGCGGCGGACTGCGTCTGGCTCATATCTGGCCTCAGCGAGAAGCGCGTCGACCTCGGGGTTGCTGTACCCCTGCTCGTTCTGCTCCGAATCGGACGCGAAGAGCTTGTCGATGAAGTCCTCGGGATCCGGATAATCGGCAGCCCAGCCGGTAGCGAACATCTGGAAGGTCTTCCGGCGTAGCTCACGAAGGAAGGCGGCTGCATCGACCGACTGGATCTCCACCTCGATCCCGAGGTTCTGTTGCCAGGCGTCCTGCATGGCGACGAGCGTCGCCGGCGAGTCCCCGGCGGAACCACCGAACGTTAGCGTGATCCTCGGCATGTCATCAGCGTACTTCGATTCGGCGAGAAGCCGGCGCGCCTTCTCGGGGTCGTAGGGCAGGCTCGCTACGGACTCCGTGTAGCCCGGCATCTCCGGCGGCAGGATCCCGTCTGCCACCCGCGAGGTATCGAAGAAGAGTACCTGGTTGATCTGCTCCCGGTTCACGGCCATCGCCAGTGCCTGACGGACTTTCAGGTCGTCGAACGGTGCTTTGTCCGTGTTGAACGCGATGTAGCCGACCGCCATCCGGTTGGCCGGGCGGTACTCGTCCGAGAGCTCACTCGACCCCGCCCTGATCGCGTCGATCTCACCGGCCGGCACAGCTCCAATGTGGAGTTCGTCGTTCTCGAACCGTGTAAAGATGGATCCACCGGCCAATTCGAAGACGACCTCGTCGAGGAGCGGTGCCCCGAGGTGATAGTTGTCGTTCCTGACCAGGACGATCTTTTCGGCTGGTTGAAACTCCTTCAGCTTGAAGGGCCCGGTTCCGTTCGGATGTCTCGTCCAGTTGTTCGGGTCGTTCTCGATCTGCTCTCTATCCACGACATAAGCGACCGGGTAGGTGAGTTCGGCGAGGAAGAAGGACGCGGGCTCGACGATATCGATCTGGACGGTCCGCTCATCGATTACCTTCACGCCGGAGAGCTCGGTCGCACTCCCCCGGAAGCGCTCGTCGAAGCCGACGATATCCGAGAGATAGAGGCTGGCCACGGGTGAATTGTTAGCCGGATCCGACGCTCTGTCGAGGCTGTACTTCACGTCCTCAGCGGTAACCCTGCGACCGTTGTGGAAGAGGATGTTGTTGCGAAGGGTAAAAGTGTACGTCTTCCCGTCGGGCGAAATGTCCCACTTCTCTGCGAGGTCCGGCTGAACCTGCAGGTCGAGGTCCAGAGTGACCAGGCCGCCGAAGATCTCGACGATGTACTCGGCCGTACCCTCATCGCGGAGCTGGATCGGGTCGAGCTGCGAGATCGGGTCGCCGCCGAAAGTGATCAGAGATTCGGAATTGCAGATACCCGAGCCCGTACCCGAGGAGGAGTGGCCTCCGTCGTCGTTCCCGCCCGGGTCCGCCGGGCGACCTCCGTCGTCGTCGTCGCCACCGCTGATCGCGAGGAGGGCAACAAAGGCCACGCCGACGACAACGATCAGCGCGGCGACGATCCCCATCATCATCGTGAGCGCACGGTTGGACATGGTTCGGCCTGGCCCCCTCGTCATCTGCTGTTTGCGGCGGTCCGCCCGGGTCCGTCACATAGTTGTAGCTCAGGGTACACACGCCCGCGGGAGCCGGGAACGTCCGTGGCTTCTCCCGCGATACCCCGGCTTTACCGGTGCACGGCCACGCTTACTTCCGCGCGGGCCGCAGCTGCAACCCGAGCTCGCGGAGCTGCGCCTCATCGACGGCCGCCGGCGCCTCCATCAGAACGTCGGCACCGGAGGAGGCCTTTGGGAACGCGATCACATCGCGGATGTTATCCGTTGCGGCGAGCGACATGAGGAAGCGATCGAGGCCCATCCCCACTCCTCCCTCGGGCGGGACCCCGTACTCCAGGGCATCGAGGATGACTCCGAAACGCTCCTGCATCTGCTCCTCGCTGTGTCCCATGAGCCCGAAGACCTTCTCCTGGTCGGCGCGCGAGCCGATCCGGACGGAACCGCCGCCGATCTCGGCCCCGTTGAGAACGAGGTCATATTGCTTCGCGACGACCTTTCCGGGGTCGGAATCCAGCAGCGGCCGGTCCTCCTCGCGGAATCCGCTGAATGGGTTGTGCGTGGCGTCCCAGCGTTGCTCATCGGGATGCCACTCGAGCAGCGGGAATCCCCTCACCCAGGCGAACGAAAGGACGTTCCGGTCACGGAGGTCGAGTCGCGTGGCGAGCTCTTCCCGAACGGCGTGGAGGGAGCCGGCAACGATCGGTGCGGTGTCGGCCACGGCAACGACGAGGTCGCCGTCCGCGGCGCCGGTCCGCTCACGAATGGCGGAGAACTCTTCTTCCGAGAGGAATCTTGCGAGCGGCGAGCGGATCTCGGCGGGAAGGAAGCCGATGTAGGCGAGTCCCTTCGCGCCTCCCGACCGGGCGACTTCGGTCAATGAGTCCAGCTGGCGCCGTGGCATCTCCGCTTGCCCGGGAACACGGATCGCCCGTACGTCGCCGCCGTCCTCCAGCGCCGATGCAAAGACCTGGAAGCCCGAGCCCCGGACCGCGTCGGCAAGATCCGTGAATTCGAGCCCGAAGCGGAGGTCCGGACGGTCGATCCCAAAGCGAGCCATGCAGTCGGCGAAGTCGAGTCTCGGGAACGGCGTGGCGGCGATCGTGCCGGACCAGAACTCCTTTGCCGTTGCGGTGTAGAGATCCTCGATGAGCCCCATGACGTCCTCTTCGTCGACGAAGCTCATCTCGAGGTCGAGCTGGGTGTGCTCCGCGACGCGGTTTGCCCGAAAGTCCTCGTCGCGATAGCAGCGGGCGAACTGGAAATAGCGTTCGAAGCCCGATGCCATCAGCAGCTGCTTCATGATCTGGGGCGACTGGGGGAGCGCGAAGAACCGCCCGGGCTGTGTTCTCGATGGTACGAGGAAGTCGCGTGCCCCTTCGGGTGTCGATTTTATGAGAGTGGGGGTCTCGATCTCCAGGAAGCCGCGGTCGTAGAGGAATCCGCGCATGAAGCGAACCACGTCGTGCCGGAGGCGGATCGCAGAGGCGACATCCGGCCTCCGCAGGTCCATGTAGCGGTAGCGAAGCCTGAGCTGTTCGTCCACCTCCGCCGGCTCATTGATGTAGAAAGGCGGCGTCTTCGCCTCGGCGAGGATCCGGCAGGAGGCCGGGACGACCTCGACCTCCCCCGTTGCGATGTTCGGGTTGACGGTTTCGGCCGTCCGGGATTTGACGGTCCCCTCGACGGCCAGCACCCATTCGGGGCGGGCCCGCTCGGCCAGCGCATGGGCTTCGGCGAGGCCCGGGTCGAAGACGATCTGGACGATGCCTCGCTCGTCGCGAAGGTCAATGAAGATCAGGCCGCCGTGATCGCGACGCCGGTGAACCCACCCCGCCACACGCACTTTCCGCCCTTCGTCACTGAGCCGCAGGTCACCACAGTATGTGTCTTTGAGCATGGTTCGAGTGTAAGGGGTTCACCGCTATCGAGTTCAGGATTCGCGGTCCTGGGGCCTGGCGGAGAGCACCGGCAGAAGGATCTCCTCGAAGGCCTCTCTGGTCCGGTTCCGGACCTCGCCGTGGAACCGCCGGTAGGCCACTACCAGCGCCTCCCCGGAGGGCGTCAGCTGCGAACCACCGCCCCCGGGCCCGCCCGCCTCCGAGCGGACGAGGCTCATTCCGAGGTTCTTCTCGAGTTCTTTCACCTTGCCCCAGGCGCGTCGATAGGAGAGCGAGAGAGCCTCGGCGGCCCGTGCCAGTGAGCCGGAGCGAGCTACCAGTTCGAGCAGGCGAACGCGGTAGTCGGACATCACGAGGCGGCCGTCCTCCTCGATCCAGAGCTTCGTACGGGCCTCCATCGGCCTCATCGAGCCAGCCGCGAGTCGGGATTCAGAGCACCCGGCGTCATGCGGCGGACCAGCTGTCGCTGGCCCTCCGCCCAGACCTCGAATTCCGCCAGCCACTCCCCGCTCCCCCGGAGACGAGTCCCGTCGAACCAGAGGCCGGTCGTTTGCCAGAGCCAGCGAAGCGGCTCGACTTCGTCGTCGCTCCCATAGCCCCATGCCCGGCTATCGTTGGTGAGGCGCGCGAATACGTTGAACTGATGCTCTTCATTCCAGGGTTGATTGAAGTAAGTGTTGGCGATTCGCTCCATGAGCGCGGCGAACGTGTCCAGGAGCGCGATCTCCGGCGACGGTGCGGAGTCGAGGGCCGCGAGGAGATCGGCAGGCGCTCTCCCCCCGGTATCCGATGAAGCCGCCGCCTCCGCGAGCGTTCGAATTGCCGCCCCGGAGATCTCCTTCATCGTCCACACCTCGCCCCCGCATCCTAACTCATCCACAGGCCGGCGGGACTGTTAACTGCGAAGGTGCATAGACAATAACGCCGCCGGGCTGATAGATTCCGTTATTGTCTACGCGGTTGAGCGGATCTGACCGCGAGAACACGGTTTGAAGTGGAGAGTGGAATGCCGTCCGCCACACCGTTCGAAAACTACCTGGACCTCGTCGAGGCGGCTCGCGAGTTGGCTATTCATCCCCAGAGCCTCCGCCGCCTCATCAAACAGAAGAAGGTTCCCGCGACCCTGTTCGCGGGGAAGTACCTGATCGAGCGGGACAAGCTGGAGATGTTCAAGAGCAACTACGATCCCCGGCCAGGTCGGAAGCCCATCCGCCGCCTCCTCTGACAGACGAGCCGTTTGGGCTTAACGTGAATCTTCCCTATTATGCGCGGTGCCCGGGCGGGACCCCGGGGACTGCCTGCGCTTCGGAGTCGAGATGCTGGTGCTGAGCCTTCCACTCCTGATGAGTGCTCTTACGTTTGGGACGGTCGTCGGGATTGTGCTGTTTGCATCGACGGTGATCCTCACTATTCCAGTCTTCGCAACGAGAGGCGTGGCCCAGCTGCTCTGGCTGGCGGGCGTCGGGTTCATCCTCACCGTCGAGGCCGCCGTGCTCATCACTCTGGTGGTTCTTCAGAGCAACGGCACGATCACCCTTTAGCAGAATCCGTCCGGGCTTCAAGGCGCTCCCTGTAGTTGCGTACGGCGGCCCTGATCGCGTCTGCTGCCAGGACGCTGCAGTGCACCTTGTCCCGCGGCAGCCCCCCGATCCCGTCGGCGAGCTCTTCGCGCGTCAATCTCTCAGCCCGCTCGAGAGGCCAGCCCCGGACGAGCTCGCTCGCGAACGAACTTGTGGCGATCGCCGGCGGGCACCCACGGGTCCGCCATCGCATCTCGGCGATCCTTCCATCCCGGATCCTGAGGGTGACCCGCATACTGTCCCCACAGACCGGATTCGATGTGCTCGCTTCACCGTCGGGCCTGTCTATGACCCCCGCGTTGCGAGGATTATCGAAGTGGTCGATGACTGCCCGTGAGTAGCCGGCCACGCCTAGCGTCCGGCCCGGCCGCCGCGCCGGAAGATCCGCCCGAGGAGCCGGTTACGAATGGCTCGATAGGAGCTTTCGGTTGTTTCCTCGTCGGTCGCCGTGCCATCGGGTCCCCCGTATCTTGATGTCTCGTAAGCGTGCCTCAACGCCGTGGCCTCGGGCTCCATTTCGATGCCTGAGCCGAGCCGAGCCGCCCACTCGGCCGGGGTCTCGTAATGGCGGCTCGGGAACCCCGCGTAGCCTGCGAGCTTCTGGGTTTTCTCCCACCTGCTCGAAGTCTGGTCCAGACCGCCCAGGTTCCAGTTCCAGGCGATGCGGCCGGCGAGCGCGAGGGCCGCGACAACGGCCATGGCCGCGGCGGCGGAGAGGACCACCAACCATGGGATCGTCCGGCCGGGGTCGGCGATGGTCGGAGGCTCCACGAGCGCATCGGCGATATCCGGGAAGGGCGCTCCCGGATCGGCAAGGATGTCGGCCAGTTCGTCCGGCGTCAGCGAATCGCCGCTCGAGTCGGGAATGAAAGTGCCGATGCCTCCGGCTCCTCCGGCCGGCCGGTTGCGCGTCGGGTTGAAGGCCACCCATCCGTAGTCGGGGAAGAAGACCTCGACCCAGCTGTAGGCATCGTCCTTGCGCACCGTGTAGACGCTTCCGTTCGCATCCGTCGGATCGAGGACGTATCCGACGGCAACTCTGGAGGGAACGCCGAGTGTCCGCAGCATGACCGCGAGGGCGGTCGCCTGGTAGTCGAAATACCCGCGATGGAGTTCGAAGAGGAGGAAATCGACGGCGTCGCTACCGGGCGGTGGTGTGGCCACCGTCGGATCGAACGGGAGATTGCGGAGGTACTCCTCAAGCGTGATCGCCTGGTCGTAGGGTGACGATGCTCCCGCGGTGATCCGGGCTGCCTCCTCCCCGACGCGCGCCGGGAGCGAGTCCGGGAGCTGTAGGTATCTGGCCACCACCCAGTCGGGGTAATCGGTCCCGGCGGCACGCAGCTCGGCGGCCGTCGCCCGGCTCTCCGCACCGACGGAGTTGTAACTGTCTCCGTCACCGAGGGCCCGGCGGCTGTCCATCCGTTCGATGTCTCCGCCGAAGCCATCCGGTGTCTGAACGTAGGTTGCGATGTTGCTGCCGAGCGGAATTCCGGGGGTCAGCACCGTGCTCTCTCTATCGATCACTCGAACGCTGACGGTGCTGACGGCCTGCGACAGGTAGGACTCGGCGGCGGCGATGTCGGAGCCGTCGACCCTCTCCCTCCCCCGATCTGTGGCCTTCCAGCCGTTGCCCGTGTATTCGTTGTAGCTGGCTCCGCGAAGGAGGCTCACATCCGTGGCCCGCACTTCGAACAGGACCTTGGAGCCGAGGGTGACGTCGCCCTGAATCGGCAGCGTGTCGCCGAATGTGTGAAGACGTGCACCTTTGCGCGAGTCTATGTTGTGGAACAGCCGGAAGAAGTGGTCGGTCTCACCTTCGACCGGCTTCACCACGCGGCTGACCAGAGCCTCGGCGGCCGCCGCCTGCGTGCCAAGCGGGATCATCCACGCAGCGAGGATGAGGCCGACGGCAACCACGGTGCTCACGTTGAGTGCGTTGAGACTCACCCAGTCCGGGTAGGATGTCCGGTCCCGCTGCCAGCGCGCCTGGCTCGCCTGCAGGTGGAGCCTGGAAACGAGCAGAAGTGAGCCGAACAGGTAGGCGACGAAGGCTCCACTCGGGTGGCCTTTCATGAAGCTGATGTTCGAGAGCAGCACGAATCCGGCCGGGATGATCGCGACCCAGGCGTTTCGCCAGCGGTAGATCGACCAGGCGGCCAGGAGGCAGTACGCGAACGTCACCGTTTGAACGGACGTCACGAACGGCAGGTTGTCGTTGGAGATGTCCCCCGCCCACACCACCTGCCACCACTCGGCCATCCGGAAGCGGAAGTCCGAAAAGCGTTCGGCCAGTGTCACCCCCTCTGCGTAAGGCTGCGAGGCGAGCACGACCACGGCCGCGCCGAGAAGCAGGACCACCGGCAGAATGAGCAGCCCCGGTGCCCTGATGCGGGCCGCGACGAGGCCGATCACCAGTGCCGCGAGGGCGGTCGGCACGAGCGGTGGCATGTCCTCGATCCAGTGCGCGCGCTGAATCGAGACTGCGACGCTCACGAATGTGATCACGGCGAAGCAGAGTGTGAGCCAATCCTCCCAGCTCATGAGCATGCGGGGCGCACCGAGCGCTGCGTTCGAGATCCGCCTGCCCGCCGTCGGTCTGCTCAGGGTGGTATCTAGGCCTGCCACGATGCTGCTCTCACACTGCCGCCGGGGCCTGGGCCGAGAGCGACGGCCAGATCGTCGCCCCGCCCGACCACATAGGTCATGATGTCGCTGGCCGTGAGCTCTCCGAACATGAGGAGGGGCGATTTCCGAGCGCCGAAGCTGCTGACGTCGAGGAGCACCACCGCAACCCTCACGCCTCTCTGTGTCAGCGCGAGGACATGGCCGAGCCACTCGTCGTCCGTGGAGGCTGTCACGAGGATGAGTGTCGTCTGCCGTCCAAAGCGCCGCTGCTCCTCGAGCAAGATGTTCCCAAGCGGCGCTTCTCCCACCGCCCGCGCGGTGGCGAGCGACTCCAGCATGCGGGTCAGGTGCTGCGGCCCCCGCTCCGGCTCGACGATGTCGAGGTCCTCCCCGAAGGAGATGAGCCCAACAGATCGGTTCTGGACGAGGTAGTGTCTGGCGACGCTGGCGGCGATGCGGACACCGTACTCCTCTGTGCTTTCGTCACCGCTCCCGGCCTGGACCCTCGCCTCAAGGTCGAGCACGACCCAGATATCGCTCGCCGGGTCCAGCTCGAAAGTCTTCACCATCGGGCGGTTGGCGCGGGCGGTCGTCTTCCAGTGGATCCGGTTGAACGAGTCGCCCGGCGCGTATTCCCGCACGCCGCTGGCGTTCGGCGTCACCTGGTGCGTACGCCGCCGGAAACGGCCCTCCCCAGGGAGGCTGGCCGGCGGAACTTCGAAGTGGGGGAGGTCAACCACGGCAGGGAATACGAGCACCTCTTCCCGGCCGCCAAACCGCCGCTCGCGGTTGAAGACTCCGAACGGATCTGTGGTGCGAACCACCGTCGGTCCCCAGCTGAATACGCCCCGCCGGGTGAGCGGCGTGTCGATCACCCAGTTACGCAGCCCCCGGGGAGGGAGAAGGATGACTCGCCGTGAGTGATGGCCGGGCAGCTCGCTCGGGTCCTCAACTTCCAGCCAGAGGCGGGGTAGCGCCCCGCGGTTCCTCACCTCGATGACTTCCTGCGCCTCCTGGCCGACCTGGGCCCGAGTGGAGCGGCGCTCAACCTGCACCTCGAGGCCGCGCGAGTTGTACCACGCAAGCAAGAACGAAAGCGGGAGACCGAGAGCGATAACGTAGGACAGCCGGAAGAGGAGCCAGAATCCGGTGCCGAAGGCAATGACGCTCGTACCGACCAGGATCAGCAGCACCAGCACCAGCGAACGATGACCGGGCGCCAGGCACCAGCGGATCGGTTTCCGGATCATGGCCGGCTACGTCCGAGCGCGGGCACCGGGAACCGGCACACGGCTCAGGCAATCAGATACGACGTCCGCGACGGTCACGCCCTTCACCTTCGCTCCCGGGCTGAGGATAATCCGATGCCCGAGGCTCACGAGGGCAAGTGCCTTCACATCGTCGGGGGTTGCGAAATCCCGTCCCTCGAGCAGGGCCCGGGCCTGCGCCGTCCTGAAGAGCGCGAGCGACCCGCGCGGGCTTGCCCCCAGGTAAACCGATTCGTGCTCGCGGGTTGAATTGCTGATGGCGACCACATACTGCTTGATCAGCGGGTCGACGTAGATCTCATTGACAGCCCGCTGAAGCTGGGTGATCTCGGTGGGATCCGTAACCTGCTGGATGGTCTCCACCGGGTGTTGGACCTGCTGTTGGTCGAGAACCAGAACCTCGTCCGTGGGACTCGGGTACCCAAGATGAATGCGGATGAGGAAGCGGTCGAGCTGGGCTTCCGGGAGCGGGAAGGTCCCTTCGTACTCGATGGGGTTCTGCGTCGACATCACCATGAAGGGCCGCGGCAGCTGGTGGGTCACGCCATCGACCGTTATCTGGCGTTCCTCCATCGCCTCGAGGAGTGCGGACTGGGTCTTGGGAGTCGCCCGGTTGACCTCATCGGCGAGAACGACCTGGGCGACGATGGGCCCCGGCCGGAATTCGAAGTCCATCGTCTTCTGGTTGTAGATCGATACTCCGGTGACGTCGCTCGGGAGCAGGTCCGGAGTGAACTGGACGCGACTGAACGAGCATCCGGTGGACACGGCGATCGCCCGTGCAAGCATGGTCTTGCCGACCCCGGGAACGTCTTCGATGAGGATGTGGCCTCCGCACATCAGCGCGGTGACGGCCAGCCGGAGCTCACTCGCCTTCCCCACGATCACATTTTCGACGTTGGCGATGATGCGTTCGGCTACGGTCCTGGGATCTTCCACGACTCCTCCGCCGGTTAACCAAATGCCGGGTCAGATGCTCTGGCCCGGCTGAGATCGGGCCGATTATATCAATCAGAGCGGCGGCCCTCGGTTAACCACGAGTAATTGAGAGTATTCCTCGGCCGACGGCGAAGCGACAGTCTCTGAGCGAAGCGTTAGTTGTCGGGAATCACGAAATCGGTCGCTATCACGACCACTACGTCCGGCTGATGCAGCCCGGCCGTCCGCTCCCGGACCACGAGACGGTCGCGGGGAAGACCGAGCCACAGCCGGAGATCCTCCGCGAGCTCCTCGCGCTCCCCGTATAGCTCGATCCGGGTCACCTCTTCCGAGGCGACCGCCGGACCGAGCGCGACGGACGGCAGATTTCGATAGAAGAGGAGGTAACGTGCGAGTGCGGCGGCCTTCATACCATCCCCGTCCCCCGTCGCATCCTGGATTTCGACGCTGCTGCCGACGTACTTGACCTTCGGGAAGGTCTTGTCGAGCCAGTGCCGGACGTTGTCCCTGTCCCATGCGAGGACGGCCTTCCCGTCGCTGCTCATGAAGCCGGTCACCGTCTCGATGCCGTTCACCGGGTCGCCGAGCGAGTACATCTCTGTCTGCCCCTGGGTCTGACGAAACAGAGGAACCAGCCCGAGCATCCGCGCCTTCGACAGGTCCGTCGTCACCGTCTCTCCGTAGGCGTCCCAGAGAGCCACCGGATCGGCCAGCAGACCGAGGCTGAACAGCCTGGCGATACCCGCCTCGGCAACCAGCTGCTGGCGCTTGATCCGCCGCAGGTCGCTGTCGTCGCGGTACCGGCCGAACGCCACGGCGTCGTATCCATTGAGGTGCTGAGGACCGGACGGAAACGACACCCAGCGCGCGTTCACGTCGTCATCGCTGTACCACCAGTCGGGAACGGACAGCTGATAGGGAATCTCGACGTCGATCCCCCCGACCGCGTCGACGAGCCTCTCGACCCCCGTGAAATCGAGTACGACCCATTGATCGGTCGAGATCCCGAAATTGGCGAGCAGGTCTCGTTGGACCTGCTCCGCGCCTCCGCGCACTCCATCCTCGAGGAAACCAACTGCGAATGAACTGTTTATCCGGTCTTTGTAGTAGTCGTAGGGGTCGTCGTCGCTCAGATGGATCTCGACCCAGAGGTCCCGGGGGAAACTGAGAAAGCGCGTCCTTCTCTCAACCGGGTCCATGCTTGCCACGATGATCAGGTCGGCCAGATGCCCCTCGGCCGTTGCGTTCTGGGGACGCTTATCGAGGCCGAGGATGAGCAAATTGATGCGGTTGTTGAACGCGCTTGATTCGTTCAGCTCGTCAACGCTGCTCAATCCGGGCAGAGGCGCCACGACCTTCGCAATGCCGATGGTGCCGGCCAGTGTCTGGCCGGGGAACAGCGCGGGATAGACCCGGCTGAAGAGCGATAGCGACGAATAGAGAGCACAGACGGCGAGGACGAAAAGGGCCGAGGCGAGGGCGGCACGACGGCGACCCGATCGCGGCGCCGTTTGCAGGATCGATGTTGGCCGCCCTCCGCCTCGCTCTCCCAGTGCCCTCGCCGTTGCCATTGATCGCCAAGCTAGGCGCAGCTCTTTTGACGGTCAACGCTGTCATTCGGCGCCGCTTTACCCGAGCCCGAGTTCGTCCAACCTCGAGTCACTGATCCCGAAGTAGTGGCCCAATTCGTGGAGGACTGTCTTCCGTACCTGTTCTCGTACTTCATCATCTGAACTGCAGATGTCCTCGATCGGCTCCTGATAGATGGTTATCAGATCCGGGGGCACGAGGTTGTATTCCCCACCTCGATCCGGCAATGGGACCCCGGTGTAGAGGCCCAGGAGGGTGCTTCCTTCCGGTACTCCCGTGCGTTGCAAGTCCGCAACGGGCGGCCTGCGCCGGACGACGATCGATACGTTCTCGACGCGCCGCAGGAGATCGGCCGGAAGTGTCGCCACCGCCTCCCGAACCAGTCTCCGAAACCGCCTGCTCTCCAGCTGTCTACCCGCCGCCCGGTGTCGCGCTCCAGAGCGTACGGAATCCCTCACCTTTGATGGCGTTGCGAACGAGCTCTGACTCCAGGTGCAAGAGCTGCTCGAGGGCCTCACCCGTTCCCGTGGAATCAGGGTCGCGTCCGGTCGCCGCAACTCGTTGGTCGAGACGTTCCCAGATACCGGTGGAGCGAAGTGACTCCACGTACCGCGGCCACCAGATGACGTGTATTCGTTCCGGCGGGTCGAAGCGAGGGCGCAGTCGGCGCAGGTCCTTGTAACGTTCTTTGACCGACCGTACCGGCTCCACCACACCGATGTACGGCCCGTCGACCTCGCTCGTCCGGAAGTCGAGTAGCAGGCGCTTCGGTGCGGTCATGAAGCGGACGACCACAACGTCTGCACTGCCGATCGTTGATGCCACCTCGGCAAGGTCCACGCTGAAGTCATTATCCACGGCCTTCAGTCTAATTCCGAATGAGTTGGGTCGCCATGCGCCCTTCCGCAGAGCGGTTTTCCGCAGCGGTCGGAACGCTATGATGAAGTCGTGAGCGAGTCGAGGACGGCTTCCCCAAGGGCGAGGGTCGAGCGCCGGATCGAAGCCATTGGCAGGCTGCGCGGCGGGGGACCGAACCCGTTCGATTTCAGCCAGTGGGACGATCGTACCCGGGAAGTGCTCACCGCGGTTTTCGGAGCCGACGCGCCGGAGCTTGCCCGCTACCTCGAAGCGGCCGGCCTTCGCGGACGCCTGGCAGGGGTGAGGGGGCAGGCCTCCAATATGACCCTGAACATCCACGGTCCCTGGGGTATCCTCGCCCGTCTCGATCGGGCCGAGGCGGTTCTCTCAGCAATCGCCGCCGAACTCGAGAGCTAGCGCGTCGAGCTTCGTCAGCATGCCCGGCCAGGATCGCTCAACCTCGTCCCTCGCCGCCCGGTGGACAGCGTCGAAGGCACTGCTGTCAAAGCCGTCGGTCGTCAGAATCACCGCGTCTTCATCGTTGTCGTAGTAGCGGATCCGCCTCCCGACTTCGTGAAAGCCGAGGCCGCCGTAGAGCGCCCGCGCCGCCCCGTTGGAGGTTCGGCATTCGAGGGTCGCATCTGTGAGCCCGATGTCTCGAGCGAGGGTGAGGAGGGCGACAACGAGCAGCCGGCCAATCCCTCGCCGGCGGAGCACTGGCTCGACGGCGACGGTGACGATGTGCGCCTGGTCGACAACTGCCCAGAGGCCTCCGAAGCCAACGAGGCGGGCGCCGGGCGGACCGTCCTCCGCAACGACGTACCTCGCAAGGGGATTGCTGCCGAGCTCTCGCTGAAATGTGGTCGGTGCCCAGCCCTCCTCGAAGGCGCGACCCTCGATTGCCGCGGCTCCCTCGATGTCGGGTCCTCTCAACCGGCGGACGTGCATACGGGCCCATCGTAACTGTGGCGGCGCCCGGCGATCCGTGGCGTGCGCTTCCGCCCTGCCCTAGGATTCCCCCGGATCCACTTATGAAGGCAATCGTGTTCGCCAACGGCGAGGGCCCGTCCCCTGAGACACTCCGGGAAGCGCTTGCCGGGGCCGAGTTCAGAGCAGCCGCAGATGGTGGTGCCGACACTGCCTTCTCGCTCGGGGTGATCCCCGACCTCGTCATTGGCGATCTGGACTCGTTGTCCGCGGGCGGGCGGGCCCGCCTGCCTGCCGGACGGATCCTTCGAGACGCAGACCCGGACAGGACCGACCTGCAGAAGGCGGTCGAGGCCTGCCTCGACCGCGGCGCCACGGAGATCGCCGTGGTCGGAGCGGGCGGGGGACGCGCCGACCATGCCCTTGCGAATCTGTCGGTCCTCTTCCTCTATCGCGACAGGGCCAGGATCGTTTTCCTGGACGGCCTCTTCGCAATCACGGCTGCCACCCGGCGGACCCCCCTCGATGGTCCACCCGGCACAGTTGTATCGCTGGTGGCAATGGGCCACTGTGTTGGCGTGACCACCAGGGGGCTGCGCTGGGACCTCACGGACGCTTCGCTCGACTTCAGCCCGCGCGGCATTCACAACGAAATCCGGTCCTCCCCGGCGAACGTTTCTGTGGATAAGGGGAATCTCCTGGTGTTCCAGGGACGCTGGGTCGAAAAGCACGGGTAAACATGAGCGAATGGGCCGCCGGCCCGTCACCCCCGGGCGAGTTCGTGCCATTGAGGAGGTGAGGGCGCCGCACTCCCGACACCCGGCGGCGCCGAACCCATCCGATAGGAGTCACAGATCATGAGACTGAAACCAGGTGCCCGACTGCTGACGGCAGGCCTTGCCGGGGTCGTCGCAGTGGGCCTCATCGGAACCGCCGGTATTGCTTTCGCCCAGGACCCCGGAGGTTCGCCCCCGACCGACCAGGGTCCTGTGGGTCCCCCGCCGGCAGACCAGGCCCGCTGTCACCCACCCGACCGCCACCCGATCAAGCGCGGCTTCGCTGAGCTCGTCAAGGCCTCAGGCCTCGAGCGTGCGGTCGTCGTTGAAGGGCTCAAGGACGGCCAGTCGCTGGCAGAGGTCTTCGAGGCCAACGGCGTCAGCACCGATGAAGTGATCGAGAGCGTACTCGAGGACCTCGACGAGGCCCTCGCCGAGAAGGTCGAATCCGGCGCCCTGACGCAGGAGAAGGCCGACCAGATATACGCAGCTGCAGAAGAGGGGCTACCCCGCATCGCAAACGCCCACCGGCCTCCGCCAGACCCCGGCCGGCCCGGCCCCGGGCGCGACGCGCTCGCTCACGAGATCAAGATCGCGGCCGAGACGATCGGCATCCCCGTAGATGAGCTGGCGGAAATGCTCCGTGATGGAGGAACCATCGCCGAAGCCGCCGAAGCGAACGGAGTAGATGTGGACACGGTCATCGACGCCATGTTCACGCCCGTGAGCGTTCGCATCGATGAGGCGGTCGCGAATGGACGGATCGATGCGGCTCGCGGTGAAGAGATGAAGGCCCGAGCACTCGAACACATCACGAAGTTCGTCAACGAAGGGCTCCCCCGGCCGCCTTCGCCCTGACGGCCTGAGCGGCTCAATCCCGGCGGCGAGCCTGGCACCAGCGGTGTCGGCTCGCCCGTCCTCGTGGCGCGTCCTCCTCCCGCTGTACCGCTCGTCCGCGCGGCGCCGCGGGCTCCCGTCGCAGCGCTCACCGTGCGAGGAG
>CAZHMF010000018.1:7069-31635 GCA_964533605.1 uncultured Anaerolineaceae bacterium | reverse complement strand
TCGGTTGAGCGCGTCCGTCGGTTGAGTCAGAGAGAGGCGCCCAGTCTTTCGATGTCCCGGATGATGACTCGATCACGTTCGATTTCGATGACGCCCTCGCGTTCGAGCGTCTTCATGGTGCGGCCCACAACCTCTCTTACAGAGCCGACGATGGTCGCGAGATCCTGCTGCGTGAGCTGACGCGGGACGACAATTCCTCGGTCGTCCGGTTCTCCTTCCTCCTGCGCGAGTTGGAACAGGTATCTGGCCAGCCGGGATTCGACCGTCTGGAGGCTCATCTCTTCGACCTGTCTCGTCAGGATGCGGATCCGGCGTGCGAACTGGCGGAGCAGACTGAGGGCGATGCGGGGTTCGTGTGAGATCAGATCCCGGAACTCAGCCGTCGGGAGGAGGACGTATTCAGAGTCCTCCAGCGCCTCGACCCAGGCCGGAGAAGGCCCGTCGTCGAAAACGGGGACCTCGCCGAAGGTGTCTCCCGCCCGGACCAGTCGCAATGTTTGCTCGCGGCCGTCCTTGCCCACGCGGTAGATCCGGGCCTTGCCCTTGAGAACGATGAAGAAGCCCGGAGGAGGCTCGCCCGCGGGCATCACGACATCACGTGGAGCGTAGGCTTTCACCGCTATGCAGGTCGCGAACGCCTGAAACTCTTCGGCCGTCAGGTCTCGGAGGTATGGGAGACCCCTGATCCGCTCGATGGACTGGACGTCCATGGGGGTAGTATGAACTCCGCGGCCGCCGTTTGCGATTGTTCTCACACCGGGCGGCCGCGCCGGCCCGCCGGGACGGGTAGGATGCTGCCGAGACCCACGCAGGTTTCCCCCGCCGTCGACGGGGAGATGTGACGGAAGTCACAGCCTGATGCCAGCGGGAGGCAAAGCCTGTGCCGGACGTGAGTTCAAATGCATCTACCTACTTGATGCACGGCCCCGCGGTGGTCTGCATTAGAGGGCCGTCGCGGTCCGGGAAGACCGCTATCGTGGAGCGGCTGATCGAGCGGTTCGCGGCGCAGGACGTTCGGGCGGGTTACGCGAAGCGGACTCATCATCTTCTGGACCTGCCCGAGAAGGCCTCGGGCCGCGTCTGGAGCCGCCGCCCGGCGGCCATGGCCCTCGCTGCAACCGACCGGATCCAGGTCACCCTGCCGCCGGCCCTGCACCCTGCCCGGAACGTGCTCTCCGTATTGCCGGGCGACCTCGACCTGGTCTTCCTCGAGACGCACAGCCCGGAGCAGTACCCGACGATCCGATCGGTCCTCGCCGAGGACATCGAGGGCGAACAGCTGCTCGGCACATGGGCGCTCGAGACGCTCGATGCGGACGTGACGGCCGTGATGCCCATGGTTGAGGCTCTGCTTCCGGCGGACCGCCGGCTTGCAAGAGCACTCCGCTCCGCTTCGCAGCTTCATGGCGGCCATGCCTGTGCCGGCCTCATCCTCGGCACGAGGCTGGCATTGTACGGAGCGGACCTGCTCGGTCTGGCAATCCCGGACGCGGAGAAGCGGCTTCTGGTTTCCGTCGAAACCGATCGGTGTGCGGTGGACGCCATCCAGGCGATCACAGGTTGCCGCCCAGGAAAGCGAACGCTACGGCTCCTGGACTATGGCAAGCTGGCGGCGACGTTCTTCGACCAGCGGGAGAACGTCGCCATTCGTGTGGCTGCCCGCGGCGATCTCAGAGAGCGCGTGACTCCTCCCGGGGCCGAGCGCAGCGAGCGCTTCGAGGCGCAGAGGAGGGCCTACCTGGAGCTCGGCGACGAGGACCTCTTCGCCGTGCAGCAGGCGAAACCGGCGTACGGCGAATTCGATCTTCCCGGCTCGCCGCGAAGGCGGACAAAGTGTGACATCTGTGGCGAGGAAGTCTCGGACGGGCGAGAGCTTGTGACTGCGGAGGGGAGCCTTTGCCGCCCCTGCGCAGCCACGCTGCGAGAACATTGAGGGGAACCGGCAGTCAGGGCTGGCGAAGGGGAGGGAAAGCACGGGAGCGAGCCGACACGCTAGACTCGATCTGTGACTTCAGAATCCCCGGCTCCGGCCGGAAGCGGGACCGCTCCGACACACGAACCGCTGGTGTCGGTGATCCGTACCGCGCCGGGCACCGTCGTCGCCGATGTTGCCCGTGCGCTCTCCACGGCTAAGGCGGGCGAGCATCTCTCGCCGGCTCATCGGACACTCCTCAAGGTCAACATCTCCTGGCAGCACTACTACCCCGGCTGCAGCACGAGCCCATGGCAGCTCGACGGCGTCGTGGAGGCGCTCAGAGCATCCGGCCACACTGAGATCACCCCGGTCCAGAACGGAACCGTCGTGGTCGACTCGCACGAAGGCGAGCGGGGGAACAAGCACGATCGGGTCTTCCGTAAACACGGACTGCAGTCGATCCACCTGCAGGATCCTGATGCTCGCTGGATCCGTTACGAGCCGAGGGGCAAGATGCTCGCCCTCGATGAGATCTTTCCTGATGGCATTGAGATTCCGGAGGTATTCCCCGGAACCAACATCGTTCAGCTGCCGACCCTGAAGACTCATGTGTTCACCACCATGACCGGTGCCATGAAGAACGCCTTCGGGGGGCTTCTCAACAACCGCCGTCACTGGACCCACTCACGCATCCACGAGACGCTCGTCGATCTCCTCCGCATCCAGCAGGAGATCCACACCGGGGTCTTCGCTCTGATGGACGGCACGATCGCCGGCGACGGGCCGGGGCCACGGGCGATGCGTCCGCACGTCAAGAACTTGCTGCTCGCGAGTTCCGATTCGGTGGCACTCGATGCCGTAGCTGCGAAGCTCATGGGCTTCGACCCGATGTCCATCCCCTTCATCCGGCTTGCTCACGAAGAGGGCCTGGGAGTGGGAAACCCGCCTGAGATTACGGTTGAGGGGATCGACATTTCGGATATCAACTTCGGTTTCAGCAAGGACGAGGACACGTTTGCCAGCTGGGGGCAGAAGCAGATCTACTGGGGCAAACTTCATCGCTTCGAGAACTTCCTCCTTCGCACCCCGCTGGTGCCCTGGAGCTACGCGGCCAGCAACATCTACCACAACTGGTACTGGTATCCGCTGATGGGAAAGCGCCGGATCCGCAAGATGCTGGAGACGGGCTGGGGAGAGCTATTCCGCAGCTACTGATCTGACCGTGGCCGGACCTTCCTGCGGAACGGACCCGTATCCGCCGCCGGCGACCAGCCTCCAATCATCCTTGCACGCAAATCGAGGGGAGTTCTCTCATGAGCCAGTTCTGGCACATCTTCTTCGTCTACGCTCATGTCCTTGGAATCGTGCTGTTCGTCGGCCCGCAGTTCTTCATGGGGCTCGCCTGGGTCCCGGCTTCCCGCCAGATCGAGGATCAGTCGTCGCGGACGAAGGCCATGCGAACCATTACGCGCCGCTTCCTCTACATCGGCGGATTCGGGCTGCTCCTGGCGATCGTCGCGGGGAGCTATCTGGTTGCCACCTGGCGTACTTACTACGGGGTGCCCGAAGGCGTGAGCTTCACCTCTCTGCGGTTCGGGGTGGTATTCATCATCAAGATGTCGCTCCTGCTGGTGATGCTCGCCGCCGTTGCGGTCCACACATTCTGGCTCGGCCCCCGGCTGCTCGCGGCGTCCGAGCGCCAGGCCGACGGCGAAACGGTCGCGGCGGCGGAGCTTCGAAGCATGCGCTTGCAGTCGATGTCTCTGAGCCTGATCGGGCTGGCCCTTGCGCTTGCCGTCATGGTGCTGGGGGTCCTGCTGAACACTACTCAGTGGTCGCTCCGCTAGCGCCACTCAGCGCGCGACGACCCCCGAGACGCGGTCCGCGTGAACGCGTACGATGACCCGCTCCTGGTCCCGCAGACGCTGCTCGAATCCCTCGGGCGGGTCGAAGCTGCCTCCTCGCATGACCCTGTTGATCGCGACGTGGGCAGGGACGATGTCGCCGTCATCGAGCTCCGCCGTTCCTTCGACGGTGACGAACCGGTAGGGCGGCCCCTCATCCAGGACCGTCAGGGCAATCCGCGAGTCACGGGCGAGCGTCCTCGCCTTCAGTCGGTCCATCGTGGTGCTGAAGAAGAGGGCGTCGCCCTCCCGTGCGTAGAAGACCACCGAGTTGCTGGGGCTTCCGTCGGTGCGCAGGGTCGTGACAACGGCCCACTTCATCTCGCTCACGAACGAGTCCTGGTCGGGTGTACCTAACATCGAGCCTCCTTCGGCTTGCCGCCTCGGCTACTTTCGCGGTC
Source organism: uncultured Anaerolineaceae bacterium (assembly GCA_964533605.1). Classification (GTDB taxonomy): domain Bacteria; phylum Chloroflexota; class Dehalococcoidia; order Tepidiformales; family Tepidiformaceae; genus DASCML01. Next base: position 27,415 of record CAZHMF010000018.1, on the reverse strand, counting down.
CGCCCGAGGGCCGGCAAGGGCAGCCGGTGCGGGCCGCGTCGCGGACTTTCTGCCTGGCCCGGTGCCACCGCGGCGTTAACGTAGTCGATGATGGCAGCAGGGTCTCTCGAGGGCTCCGGTATGGCGGACGTTGGGTATCCTCCGCGGTCCGGGCAGGCGGTTCGCTCGCTTGCCTCGGGGGCCTTCGTCGTGCTCCTTCCCGTGCTGTTGGTCACGTCGATCATCCGCGTGCTCGTAAGCGACGTCGGTTTCTATGAATGGGGACTGCGCCGCCACGATGCAGAGGCTCGCACGGGCATACCGCTGGCCGAACTCGATATCGCGGCAGCGGAGATCGTGCGCTATTTCGAGGACGACTCGAAGCGGTTGGAGGTCATCGTCATCGTCGATGATGACCTCCAACCACTCTTCAACGAGCGAGAGATCGCTCACATGAGCGACGTGAAGACGCTTGTGGCGTGGATGTTCCGGGTGCAGGAGGCGGCCCTCGTCTACGTGATCGCCTACGTGGCCGCGGTGTTCCTCTGGGCGCGCGAGCGGACCATTCGCGCCCTGGCCTGGCAGGTTCTGGGCGCGATGGCGCTCGGATTGAGTGTCGCAGCAGCCATCGGGCTGTTTGCGCTCACGGGTTTCGATGCAGCCTGGTCCCGGTTCCATGAGATCGCCTTCCGGAACGACCTCTGGCGGCTGGACCCGGCTACCGACCGTCTGATCCAGATGTTTCCGGAGCCCTTCTGGGAGGACGCGACGCTGCTCGTGGTGGGCCTCTCCGTGCTCTTCGCCGTCGCTGCACTCGCTCTCGCCGGCAGCTACCTTCTCGTGAGCGCAGGGAGTCCTCGCGGCGATCGATGATCGTTGAAGGCCAGGGCATGTTGTTCGTGAACGAGATCGTGGGGTTTGCCACCAGGGGCTCTCTGCGAACGCTGAACAGGGCGCTCACGGAGACACGGGCGGGCCCTGGCGGGGCGGCCGGCCACGATTCCGGTGAGACTGCGCCGGGGGCTCCGACTGCCGCCGCCGGTCGTTATGAGCGCCGGCCCGGCCGTGGCCGGGCGGAAGCCGGGAGATCTTCGACCATCCGGGTGGCCGCCCGAACTGCAGCCTCGCGATCGCCGGGTGCGAGTTCGCCGTCCAGCACCATCGCTCCCAGCCGGTCTTTGACGCTCCTTATCCAGGGTCCGGGCTCCAGCCCGAACAGCGAGATCAGGTCGTTGCCGGAAAGCGGGCTCCTCGCTTTCAGCGCCTCGGCGTCCTCCCGGGCGATCTCCTCGCAGGCCGAGCGAAGGGCTCCCAGGTAGACCGAGTCGTCGTAGGTGTGGCTGGCGTTATCGGCCGCCTGAAGTGCGAGCAGGTCCTCCCAGCGGCCTTCGCAGCGGTGAATGAAACGCCGGACGCTGCGCCCGTCCTCGGGTCGTGGCCGGTCCATGTGGCGCCTCACGAGCAACTCCACGACGGCGCGGTCCTCTTTCGCCGCCCGAAGCCTCCGGAGTAGCCTGCCCGCGATCTCCTCCCCCTCCTTCTCGTGCCTGAAGAAGCCCCACTCGCCGTTGTCCTTCCGGTGGCGAACGGCGGGCTTGCCGGCGTCGTGGAGGAGGGCCGCCCAGCGCCGGAGCCGGAGGGATTCTCCTTCGCCTTCGATCGCTTCGACCGTCGCCACAGTGTGTTCCCAGACGTCCAGCTTGTGGTAACTGTTCTGCTCACATCCCCGCGTCGGCGCCAGTTCCGGAAGGACCGCGTCCAGTCCGCCACAGTCCGCGAGCACACGGAGGCCCCGCCCCGGCGCACCTCCCGAGAGGAGCCGGTCGAGCTCGGCGGCAACCCGCTCCGCCGAGAGCCCGGACATGAGCGTCGCCGCCTCGGTCATGCCCGCCGCTGTATCCGGGTCGAGTTCAAAGGCGAGCTGCGAAACGAATCGCGCCGCCCTCAGGATGCGGAGCGGGTCTTCCCGGAATCGGAGGGCCGGACGGCCCACGCAGCGGACAATGCCCTTGCTGAGGTCGGCGGCGCCGTCGAACGGATCGAGGACCTCGTGCGTGCCGACGTTCTCCGCCATCGCGTTGATGGTGAAGTCCCGACGGGCGAGGTCCTCGTCGATCGACGTGCCGAAGGTCACGTCGGGCCAGCGAGTGCCGGCGCTGTACGACTCCCCACGGAAGGTGGTCACCTCCGCCCACTCCCCATCGATCCCGACCCCAATCGTCCCGAACCGGTGCCCGACGGTCACCGTTCGTGCCCCGAGCGAGGCGGCGATCTCGCCTATCTCATCGGGCAGCGCGTCGGTTGCGAAGTCGCTGTCCTCCGGAATCCGGGCGAGCAGGCGGTCCCGCAGCGCCCCGCCGACCAGCCAGAGCTGGTGACCGCGCGCAACGAAGGCTTCTGCGAGGGTTCCCTCGATGTTCACGCCTCGAGGTTAACCGAGCGGGTCGGGTCGGTGCTTTCACCAGCGGCCCCGCCTCTCAGGTGAAACGGTCGTCCCCTTCACCCTCTCGCACTTCCGCCTCGCTCATCCCGAGCCAGTCGCTCAACACCGACAGGTTGTCTTCGCCCAGCGCCGACGGGCGCCGGTACTGGTCGGCCGGCGTGGCGCCGAAGCGGAGGGGGAGGAGGTCTGCGTAGACGTCGACTCCTGCAGGGTGGGGATCGCTGAACTTGTGGAGAAAGCCGGCAGCTGCCACGTAGGGGTCATTCTCTGCGAGGTCCGCTCCAGTCTGGACGATGCCGGCGGGTACGCCGTGCTCCTGGCAGAGGCGCATGACCTCCGGTGCCGTCAGCGTTCTCGTCCAGGTCCCGACCAGTTCGTCGAGCTCCTCGACATTCGCGACCCGGTCGGCAGCGGTCGTGAAGCGTTTTTTCCGAGCCCAGGGGGGGCTGTCCATGACTTCGCAGAGAGCCTGCCACTGCGACTCGTCCATGCAGGCGATGGCGACCCAGCGCTCGTCCTCCACCGCTTCGCTCTTCGCTCCGGCGCAGGGGTAACAGCTGTGGGGAGCGGCGAGGTCGTAGGGAAGCCGGTTTCCGGCCGGCCGGGCGGCTCGCCCGTTCGCGAAGTAGTCCAGCAGGGACGGTCCGGCGAAGCCGGCGCCGATTTCGAACTGCGCGACGTCTATTCGCTGGCCCCGGCCGGACCTCCGTCTCGCCTCCAGTGCGGCAAGGATCGCGGTCGCTCCGTGCAGGCCCGAAAGGTGATCGTTGTATGAGAACCCTATGCCGATGTCTTCGCGCCCCGGCACTCCGGTCAGATGGGTCAGGCCGGCGAGAGCATGGACGGTCGGCGCGTAGGTCACATAGTTCGACCACGGTCCTCCATCGCCCATGCCCGACATCTGGATGTAGATGACCCCGGGATTCGCCTCTGCCACCTCGTCGTAGCCCAGCCCCCAGCGGTCGAGGACACCGACCGAGAAGTTGTCGATGACAACGTCGGCCTTCTCGCAGAGGCGGCGGGCGAAGGGACGCGCTTCCGGATTGGTCATGTTGAGGGCGAGCGACCGCTTGTTGCGGTTCCACATGAGGTAGTACGGATGAGCCCCGTCCGCCGACGCGACCTCTCTTTCGCCGGTGCTGATCTTCACCACGTCGGCACCCATGTCGCCGAGGATCCGGGTGGCGAAGGGTCCGGCGAGGACGTGTGTGAAGTCGAGGACTCGGATGCCGTCCAGTGCTCTTGCCATCGTCAGTCCTCCCAGCCGATTTCGGCGAGGATCGCGTCGGTCTCCAGACCTGCCTCGCCGGCGGCTCTGACCGACCATGGTGTCGCCCCGAAGTGGTAGGGCGCGCCGGGTCCCCTGACATCCGAACCATTGATCGAGTAGGTGCGCCACCAGTCGCGCGCCTCGAGCTGCGGGTTATCCGCCACCCGCTCGATCGGGAGCACCCAACCGAACGGGTGGTGTCTCTCCTGCGCCTCGTGGAAGAACGACTCGACGTCCTTCGTCCGGACCCAGTCCGCAAGAAGGCCCATCAGTCGATCGATGAACTGAGCGAGCAGCTCGGGGTCGGCCCACTTTTCATCGAGCAGATCGCCGTGTGCGTCCTCTTCGACGAGCCACATGACCTGTCGCGCCGTGTCGGGCGTGGGCGTGATCATGATCGACCCGCCCTTCGCCTGCATGACCTTGTAGGCGTTGCTCCAGTGGAGGCTGCCCCGGCGGGGGAGAACCGGCCCGAGCGCCATGGCGATGCGATCGTGATACCAGTACCACATGAAGACGTGCTCGAGGCACGATGCGATGCAGAGGTGTACCGGCACGTCCACGATCTGTCCCGGACCGCCCTCCCGGACGTGGTGCAGGGCGGCCAGGGCTGCTATCGCGGTGTATCCACCCGACGCGAAGAACGCGAGGTCGCCGTAGCCCTTGAGGGGAGGCGTCTCGACGTCACCCGTGGTTGCGCAGATTCCGCCGAGGGCGCTTGCCACCAGGTCGGGAGCGAGGTAGTCCTTCCAGGGTCCTTCGGGTCCAAAAGACGTGACTCTGACCAGAACGAGGGAGGGCTTGCGGGCGAGGAGTTCCTCATCGCTCAGTCCGGCGGCCGCAAGCTTCCCGCAGTCGACAACGATGTCGCTTGCCAGCGCGAGATGCTCGAGCTTTGCCCGGCCCCCATCGGTCGAGGCATCGATCGTGACCGAGCGGCGGCTGCTTGCGAAGAATCCGTACCAGAGGGAGGCTCCTTCATCGCCGCCGACGAACGGTCCGCGCCGCCGTAGAGGATCTCCTCCCGGTGGCTCCACCCGGACGGTGTCGGCGCCGAGGTCGGCCAGCAGCTTGGCTCCATAGATCGCTCGCTCGTCGGTCAGGTCGAGCAACTTCACTTCGGAGAGAGCCCCGCTTCTGTCGCTCATCGTGTCATCCTCTGCCATCAGGCGACGGCGCCGGCGGTGCGCAGCCGCGCCACGTCAGTCGCCGAATACCCCAGCGAATCGAGGACCGAGTCTGTCTGCTCGCCCGGCATGGGCGCGGTTGAACGCACCCGGCCGGGCGTAGCACTGAGCTTCGGGCCGATCCCCGGCTGTCGGACCTTGCCGACCGGCGAGTCCACTTCGAGGACGAGACCGCGCGCGATGTTGTGGGGATCCTCGGTGGCCTCGGCAACCGTCAGGACCGGCGCTGCGCAGATGTCGTGCCGGGACATGATGTCCATCCACTCCTGCGCCGGCTTCTTGCTGATCACGTCGGCGAGCTTCGCCTCCAGATCGGCGTGGCAGCTTCGATCATGTTGCTTTCCCCGGAACTCTTCCAGGCCCACTACCGACAACAGGGCGTCAAAGAAATGAGGCTCGAGGCTTCCCAGCGAAAACCAGCGTCCATCGCTGCAGCGGTACGTGTTGTACCAGGGTGCGGATCCGGTGAGGGTGCTTTCCCCGGGGCGGACCACGGTTCCGGTCGCGAAGTAACCCGAGAAGATGCTCGCCATGAGGTAGAACACGCCGTCCGACATTGCGACGTCTACGTACTGACCCTCTCCGGTCCGTTCGCGTGCAAGGAGCGCGACGCAGATGGAGAAGGCCGCCATCAGGCCTCCGCCGGCAAAGTCCGCGACGATGTTCCCGGGCAGAGCCGGGCGCCCGTCCGCCTGCCCGATAATCCCGAGCGCGCCGCCGATCGAGATGTAGTTGATGTCATGCCCGACCAGTCCGGAGTAAGGGCCGCTCTGGCCGAACCCGCTGAGCGAGCAGTAGACGGTTCGTGGGTTGATCTCCCGGACAGAGTCGTAGTCGACGCCGAGACGCTTGACGACGCCGGGCCTGAATCCTTCGAGCACGACGTCGGCGTCCTCGACGAGACGCCGGAAAACGTCCAGGCCCGCGGGATCCTTGAGGTTCAGTGAGATCGATCGCTTTCCCCGCCGCAGGGCGTTGTAGGCAGCGCTGCGTTCCGCCGCTTCGCCCGTCCTTGGAGCGTCGGCAAGCTTGCTGCTCACGCCGGGGGCGGCTTCGACGAGGAGCACGTCGGCTCCGAAGTCGGCCAGGAGCATCGAGCAGTAGGGACCCGGGGCGAGCCGCGAAAGGTCGAGCACCTTCAGGCCCTCCAGTGCAAATGTCATCGTGTCCCCCCTGATCGAAAGTGTGCGTAGCATCCGGCAAGCCCGGCGGCCTGCGCAAGCGGCCCACGGGTCGTGGCTACAATTGGATCGTGAGTGAGCCGGGCCGGGCCGAAGTCGAGTGGCAGTTTGACACGGAAGACCCCCGGGCCGTCGTCGCGGTCCTCGATGCCGGTGAGTTTGGTGACTTCGACGTCTGTCCGGGCCCGGCGTTCGAGCTTCGGGACCTCTACTTCGACACGGCTGATCTCCGTCTTGGACGGGCGGGCTTCGCGGCCCGGCTGCGCCACAGAGATGGGCGCCTTCAGCTCGGCCTGAAGACGAGAGCAGAGGCGGAGGGCGGCCTCCGGAGGCGCCGCGAGTTCGAGGAGTACGACCCGCCCGCCGAGCTCGCCGCCATCTCCCAGGCACCCGGCCCCGCGGGCCATCTCCTGCGGCTCGCCGGCGAGGGAGATGGATATCGGGAGCTCTTCACGTTGCAAACCACGCGTCGAACCTACTCGGTCGCCGAGGGCGGGCTCGTGCGCGCCGAGATCGCCGTCGATACAACAGTCCGCCGGGGCTCGGGAGGCGTAGCCTCCACGGTTCTGTATCGCGTCGAAGTCGAAGCGGCCGGTGAGGCCGAGGTCAACGCTGCGTCGAGGTTCGTGGCCTGCCTGCTCGGTCGCGTCGCTCTCAGCCCCGCCACCGTTTCGAAGTTCGAGTTCGGGCTGGCAGGCATCGGGGACGGGGCACCCGAAAGAGCGGGCGATAGGAATCGTCCGGGACCCGAGACATCCGCCGACTCCGTAGCGCGCGGGATCGTCGGCGCCCAGCTCGGCGCTCTGCTCGAGCATGAGCCGGGGGCCCGCGTCGGTCTCGTGCCCGAGCCGCTTCACGACTTCCGCGTCGCCGCGCGCCGCATGCGTGCCGCGCTCGCCCTCTTCAAGCGACAGCTCCCCCCGGAACTCTCGGTCTACCGGAGCGAGGCGAAGTGGGTCGGGACCGCGACGGGACGGCTGCGGGATCTCGATGTGCAGCTGGCCGGGCTCGAGCGAGATGGCTCGCGGCTCGCGGTCCCGGCTGAGATCCTTCATCTGTTTCGCAGTCGCAGGGCGAGAGCGCGAAGGACGATGCTGCGTGCCCTCTCTTCGCCGAGGTTCGGACGTTTCGTTGGCGCTCTCGGAGCGGCGCTCGAGGGGGCTGAGCCGGTCGCTGCCGGGCTCCGTCCGCTGGCCGAGATCGCCCCACGACTGCTGGGCCGGCGATACGCTTCAATGCAGCGGCGCGGCCGCCGGCTCGTGGTCGAGTCTCCCGCGGAGGACTTCCACGACCTCCGCATCGCGGTGAAGAAACTCCGGTACGCGCTCGAATTCTTCGGCTCGGTCTACGGGCGCGAGCTGAAGAAGTACCGCTCCCGGCTCGTGTCGCTTCAGGACCTGCTTGGGGAGCACCAGGACGCTGATGTGGGCGCCGCGATGCTGCGGGAAATGGCTTGCCGCGAGGGGGCCCGGCTCGGTCTCGAGGGGAGACGGTTTCTCGAATCTGCGGCGGTCGCGCGCGAGCACGAGGCAGGTCTTCTTCGAGCGCGCTTTTCGAAGCGCTGGGATCGCCTCTCGGGCGATGCCTGGAGGAGAGTCCTGGGGGCCCGCGAGCGGTAGCCGGAAGTCCCCGCTAAGGTGGGTTCGGGGACAGACCATCCGGTGGTTGGTGATCGATGCGCATTCTTCTGACGGGCGGAGCCGGCTTCATCGGGTCGCACATTGCTGAGGCCTACCTCGAGGAAGGTCACGAAGTTGCCATTGTCGACAATCTCTCGACCGGCCGCCGTGAGTATGTTCCGCCCGACGCGGCGTTGATCGAGTGTGACATTCGCGACGACGCGCTCGCGTCGGTGTTCGACCGTATTCGACCCGAGGTCGTGAACCATCACGCCGCCCAGGCGAGCGTGAAGCTGAGCAGCGGCGACCCGATCTCCGATCTGGCCGTGAACGGCGGGGGCACGGCGGCGGTCGCGATGCAGGCAGCCCGTGTCGGGGCGAGGAAGATGATCTACGCGTCTTCCGGCGGGACGGTCTACGGGAATCCGGAGCGATTGCCCGTCTCCGAGGACCACCCCCTTGCCCCGGTCTCCCCCTACGGCAGCTCGAAGCTCGCCGGAGAAACGTATGTGCGGATGTTCAGCCGCACGGCTGACCTCGACTTCACGGTGTTTCGCTACGGGAACGCGTATGGCCCGAGGCAGGATCCGAACGGAGAAGCAGGCGTGGTTGCCATCTTCACGGGACGGATGCTCCGGGGTGAGCGATGCACGATAGACGGTGACGGAGAGCAGCGGAAGGACTATCTCTACGTTGGCGATATCTCCCGGGCCAACGTTCTCGCGCTTTCGTCGGGCTCAGGTGAGACGCTCAACGTCGGGACCGGCGAGGGCCTCTCCGTGAATGAGATCTTCCAGACGCTGAGCGTCCGGACGGGCAATCGGGTGGCGCCGGAGAACGGCCCTCCCAGGCCGGGCGATGTCAGGGACTTCTGGCTCGACTGCGAGAGGGCCGCGAAGGTGCTTGGATGGAGGCCTGTGACGTCTTTCGCGGAGGGGGTTGGGCTCACCGTCGCCTCGTTCGGTTAAGTTAAGGCTTCGGCGACCGGCTTTCCCCGGGCGCGGCGTCATTCAGTCGCCGGGTGCATTGTTGTGCGTGGCCTGAATCCGCTTGCCGCGCTTCGTCCTTCGCGGCCTTCGGCGGGGCCGGAATAGTGCCGATAAGCTATTGAGAAGCATCTCCGAGGTGTTGCCGTGACGGCCTCGCGATCCTTTTCGGCGCTGGTTCTCGCGACCCTGGTCGTCGCGGCGTGTGCTCTTGTTCTGGAGGGAAGCATCACTGCCCGCGGGCAGGAGCCGGACGGCGACGTCTACGCGACCCACCTGGACCTCGAAGTCTTCGAACGGGGCGCCTGGCACGGCCTGACCCTGAGCATTCTCGTGCAGGCTCGGCCGTCCGAGGCCGAGGGCCGGCTTCGCTCGGCGGAAGACTCCATGGCGGCCCGCTTCCCCATCTCCGTCCGCCAGACGCTCTCAAACCAGAATTCCAATTTCGTTCGCAGCGGATACTCCTGGCCGAACAATGCGGCGACCTGGGGTTACAACCCGGCGGGGAGCCCCGGAGGGCTCCAGGGTCATGAAGCGGCGATCGCCGCGGGTGCTCCTCCCTGGGGGAGCAGCGGCGCGGACTTCAGCTACAGTTACTCGGGCACGACTGCCGCCACAACCGGAGCCTGCGGTGGCCCGGGGGCGGACCTCGACGGGCTCAACACGGTTGGATGGGCACCCCTGCCCGGTGGCGCTCTGGCGGTCACCTGCAGCTGGTTCGAGGGCAGTACATCGATTGAATTCGACATGGAGATCGATCCCGATTGGGAGTGGACGACGAGCGACACGAACGTCGTCTTCGACCTCCAGAGCACGGCAACCCACGAGTTCGGCCACGGGCTCGGACTGGGACACACGAGCGACACGACGGCGGTCATGTTCGCCACCTACAAGAGCGGCACGCTGAAGCGCGATCTCCAGTGCGACGACATCCTCGGCGAAATCGCGATCTACGGCGGGACGGTCCCGCCGCAGTGCGGTGGCGGCGGCACTCCCACGCCGACACCAACGGCGACGCCAACTCTTCCACCAGATCCGACCGCGACGCCGACCCCCACTGCGACCGCTACGCCGACACCGGTGCCTTCCATGGGGTCGGCGGCGGCCGAGCAGCTCTTCCTGCGATCCGGCGCCAACCTTCTGACGTGGCCGGGTGTGGATACGGACCCCGCCACGGTCTACGGAACATCCGATCAGCTGGACGCCATCTACTGGTGGGACTCGGCTCGAGGGCGGTGGCTTCGCTGGACGGCAGAGGGTCCGGCCGGGTCGAACACGCTCGCCCTGCTCGTTCGGGGGAATGCCTACTGGTTCCTGGTGACCGAACCTGCGGGCGGGGATTCACCGCCCGCCGTTCCCGGGACCTAACGCCTCCCGAACTGCCGCTCGATGACCTCCGGGCTGAGCCGGATCAGCGTCGGACGGCCGTGCGGACAGGTCCGCGGCCGGGGTGTCGCTTCGAGGTCCAGCAGCAGCTGCTTCGCTTCCTCGACGCTCATCGCCATTCCGGCGCGAACGCTCGTGTGGCAGGCCACCGTGGCGGTCGCACGGTCGGTGCCCGGGGGGGTCGAACGGGCGCCTCCCGCGAGTTCTTCCAGCACGGCGCGAACCATCGTCAGCGGGTCCACAGTCGCGGTACCCGCGGGAACCGACCGTACGAGGAAGGAGCGCTCTCCGAACGGCTCGAGCAAGAGGCCGGTCCCCTCGAGCGTCCCCATCTGTTCGGCCGCGACGGCCGCGGTGGCCGGATCGAGTTCGAGCAGCGCCGGTTCGAGGAGGGGCTGGCCCGGCCCGCCGTCCCCCTTCTGTTTCAGGCGGTCGTAGACGACACGCTCGTGCGCCGCGTGCTGGTCTAGCAGGTAGAGCCCATCGGGTCCTTCGCAGACCACATAGGTCATCAATGCCTGGCCCAGGACGCGAAGGAGGGGGAGCGTATCTCGCTGCGATGGATCCCCCATGGTCCCGCTCTCGCCCGGTGCTCCGGGCAGCCCGGCTTGGAGCGGCGCCGGAGGGTGCAGCGCGGCGGCCAGCCGCTCACGAAGCGGCGGCAACGAGACGCCGCCACCGCGTCCACCCGGGTGCGGTTCCCGCCAGCTGGCCGGCGGCGCTGCACCAACTGCGGCAGCTACCGCCTGGCGGACCGCCCGCCCGACCAGACGCTCGTCCCGGAACCGCACCTCCGCCTTCGCGGGGTGAACGTTGACGTCGACTTCGCCTGCCGGGATGGCGACAGACAGGGCCACCAGCGGGTAGCGTCCCCCCGGGAGCAGCGACTGGTACGCGTCCGTTGCAGCGAACGTCAACTGGCGGCTCTGGATCCAGCGGCCGTTCACGAAGATTGAGATCCCGGTTCTGTTTCCGCGGGTCTGGTCCGGCGGTCCGGCCAGCCCCGACACTCTGATCCCATCCAACGTCGCGTCCACCGTCAGCATGGCTCCTGCGATCTCGGCGCTGTACACGCCGGCGAAGGCGTGGCGGATGTTTCCATCCCCCGCCGTCTGCATCGCCGTCCGGTTCCCGTTGACGAACCTGATTGCGATGCCCGCGTAGGCGAGCGCGTAGTGTGCCACCAGTGTTCCGACGGACCGGCCTTCACCGGCCGGCGTGCCGAGGAACTTGCGCCTTGCCGGCAATCTGCCGAACAGGTCCAGCACCGCGATGGATGTCCCCTGGGGAGAGGACCGGGAGTGCCGGCGCGCGACCGCTCCGCTCACGATCGCGAGATGGACTCCGACCGATTCGTCCTCGTGGCGTGTGACCAGATCGATGTCGGCCGCCGCCGCGATTGAGGGCAGAGCCTCTCCCCGGAATCCGAGGCTTCGGATGCCGGCCAGGTCGTCGAGTGTCGAGATCTTGCTCGTCGCATGTCGCTCGAAGGCCAGCTCTACATCACCGGGTGGGATCCCCCGGCCGTTGTCGACGATGCGGATCATCGTGATCCCCCCGTCCTCGATCTCGACCGAAATCCTCGACGCGCCGGCATCGATCGCGTTGTCCAGCAGCTCGCGCACGACGGACGATGGACGCTCCACGACTTCGCCGGCGGCGATCCGGGCGGCGATCTCCGGCGGAAGGACGGAGATGACCGGGGCGCTCACGGGTCCAGCCGTGTCCGCGCCCTGGCCTGCAGCTCGTAGAGCTGCTGGATCGCGGTCAATGGTGTCATCGCGTCGACGTCGAGGCCGGCGACCTGCCGCTCGAATTCCTGTGAGTCGCTGAACAGGGCCGGCTGATAGACGACGATGCGCTCCCCCCCCGGGCCGTTCGAGCCGGGGGCCGGACTCTCGAGCTCTGCAAGCAGCTGTTCCGCCCGGTCGATTACGACGGGCGGTAGTCCCGCCAGGCGGGCAACGTGAATCCCGTAGGAGCGATCGCTGGGACCATCGGCGATCCGGTGTTCGAAGACGACCTCGCCCCCCTCCTCGCGAACGGCGACGTGGACGTTGTGGACACGGGGGAGAACCTCCGCGAGCTGCGTCAGCTCGTGGTAGTGGGTCGCAAAGAGAGTCCGCGCCGCTCCGCTCGCTCGGTTGTGGAGGAACTCGATCACGGCGCGGGCGATAGCCATTCCATCGAACGTGCTCGTGCCGCGGCCGACTTCGTCCAGGACGACGAGCGAGGCGGGAGTGGCCTGGTGGAGGATCTGTGCCGTCTCGACCATCTCCACCATGAACGTCGATTGGCCCGCTGCGAGGTCATCCTGGGCTCCGATTCGCGTGAAGATGCGGTCGAAGAGCGGAAGCTGCGCCGATTCCGCAGGCACGAACGAGCCGGCCTGAGCCATCAGCGCGATGAGCGCCACCTGGCGGAGAAACGTCGACTTTCCGCTCATGTTGGGCCCGGTGATCACGAGGATCTGCTGTTCTCCGCCGAGACTGCAGTCGTTCGCTACGAAGACTCCGTGACCGAGTGCCGCCTCGACCACGGGATGGCGGGCGCCGCGGAGCTCTATGTCTGCCCCGGCTTCGAGGACTGGTCTCGTGTAGTTCCGCTCGGCGGCGACGAACCCGAGCGCGAGCACCGCGTCGATGGTGCCCAGACCGTCTGCTATTGCCTGCAGAGAGGGAAGGGCGGTGGCGATCGTAGCCACCAGGGTCTCGAAGGCCTGGCGCTCCAGATCTACCAGCCGTTCCCGCGCCCCGACGAGCCGGGACTCATGCTCTTTGAGCTCTTCGGTGATATAGCGTTCGCCCCCGACTAGTGTCTGGCGCCGCTGGTAGTGGTCGGGAACCAGGCTGAGGTTGGCGGCGGACACCTCGATGTAGTAGCCGAAGACTTTGTTGTGACCGACTTTGAGCGACCGGATTCCCGTGCGTTCGCGCTCCGCCTTTTCCAGTGCGAGGAGGAACTCCCGGGCGTCTCTCGTGATGGTCCGGAGCGAGTCGATCTCGGATGAGAACCCCTCGCGGATCACGCCACCGTCCTGAAAGCCGGCGGGTGGGTCGGGGTCCAGGGCAGTCTCCACCGCCTCGAGCGGCTCCGGCGCTCTCTCCACCGTCGCGATGCTCTCTGAGATGAGCGAGGATGCCGGCGACTGCGCCAGTGAGTCCCGAAGGCCGATCGCAGCCCTCAGGCCGAGCCGGAGCGCGTGGAGGTCACGCGGGCCCGCGGATCTGGAGCCGACCCGGCCGGCTATCCTTCCGAGGTCGGGGACCAGCGAGAGCGCAGTCTGGAGCTGCTCCCGCTCGATCGGGTGGGATATCGCCCATTCAACGGCGTCGAGCCGCGCGTTGATGATGGTCAGATCGCGTGAAGGGCGGACGAGCCAGAGCCTCAGAAGCCGGCTTCCCATCGCCGTCTGGCAGGAATTGAGAACGTTGTAGAGCGAGCTGCTGCGATCGCTCGCAGGGAGAACATCGAGGTTCCTGATGGTTCGCGAGTCGAGGACGAGAGATTCTTCACCGGGGACGGTGCGGATGCGCTGCAACGTCCCGAGGGCGGCCGGATACGTGTCCCGCAGGTAGGCGACGACGTGTGCGAGCGCTGCTGCTTCCGCATCCGAAGCGATGAGCGCGTGCCGCGCCCGGTCGCCGAACTGACTCGAGAGCTCGGCGTCTACAGCGAGCGGCGAGAGTGCCGCCCGCTGGACGACGGGGCAGCTGACGTGGATCGGTGCGCTCGAGTCCTCGGTCAGCAGCTCGGCCGGGTCGGCTCTCTGGATCTCGATCAGCGCCGCCTCGCCGCCCGCGAGCCGGACCTCACCGGTCGTGATGTCTACCAGTGCCGTCCCCGGCGTCGAGCCACGGTCGACCCAGGCCGCGAGGTAGTTGGGCGTGTCCGGCGCCAGCTGGTGCTCGCTCGTGACCGTTCCCGCGGTGACGACCCGGACGACGTCCCTCGGGACCAGGCCCCTGGATTCCGAGGGATCCGCCATCTGCTCACAGATCGCGACACGGTGCCCTCGATTGACAAGTTTCGTGACGTGCCCGTCGATGCTGTGAAAAGGAACTCCCGCGAGAGGGACTCGGGTGCCCTTCCCCATCGGTTTCGATGTGAGGACGATCTGGAGCTCATCGGCCACCGTCTTCGCATCGTCATCAAAGGTCTCGTAGAAGTCACCGAGGCGGAAGAAGAGGATCGTGTCCGGATAACGCCGTTTGAGGTCGAGGTACTGCTTGCGAATGGGCGTGGACACATTGCCCTCCGTGGGGGCCCCATTTTACGCAAAGCCGAACAGATGTGCTGATCCGCTGTTAGCGCTGGTCCAGGTCGGTATACTCGCGGCTCTCCTCGCCGACGTAGAGGGCGTTGGGCCGGACGAGCCTGTTGTCTGCGTATTGCTCCAGGAGGTGGGCTGTCCAGCCGGCGATCCGGGCGAGTGAAAAGACCGGAGTGTAGAGGTCGCTGGGGATGCCGAGCATTCGGTACACGGAGGCGCTGAAGAAGTCCACGTTCGGATAGAGCGGCCGACCCTCGAGGCGTTTGGCGAGGTAGTCCCTCACCTTGAGCGAGAGGTCGAACACGTCCCGCTGGTCAGACTCCGCAGCGATCTCGTGGCCCAGGCGCTCAAGGATTATCGCCCTCGGATCCGTCGTCTTGTAGACACGATGCCCGAAGCCCATCACGCGCTCTCCCCGGCCGAGCATCGCCTCGACGTAGTTGGGGATGTTCTGTTCTGAGCCGATCGCATTGACCATTCGGAAGACGGCCTCGTTCGCACCTCCGTGGAGAGACCCCTTGAGCGTGCCGATGGCCGAGGCGATGGCCGAGTACATGTCGCTCAGAGTCGACCCCGTGACGATGGCCGAGAACGTTGAGGCGTTCATCTCGTGTTCGGCGTGGAGGATGAAAGCGACGTCCATGACGTGGCTCCGGAGCTCGTCCGGCTCCTCCCCGGTGAGCATGTAGAGGAAGTTGGCGGCGTGACCCAGGTCACGCCGGGGCTCGATGATCTCCTGGCCGTTCCGAAGGCGGTGGTAGGCTGCGATCACGGTGGCCATCTTGGCCGTGAGACGGGCCGCAGTGAGCTTCAGCTGCCTCTGCGAGAGGTCGCTGGAGTAGGAGTCCTGCGCGCCGATAACCTCCACGGCGATCTCGAGCGTCCGCATCGGGCGCACGACCCTCCAGAGGTCTCTGAGGAGCTGTGTGAGGACGGGTGCCAGCGTCCGCTCATCCGTGAGGAACGCCTGCTGCTCTTCGAGCTCGGATCGTGTCGGGAGACGCTGGTTCCAGAGGAGGAAGCAAACCTCCTCGAAGGAAGAGCGCTGCGTGAGATCGAAGATGTCGAATCCGGAGTAGATGAGCTCGCCCTTGAGACCGTCGATCCGGCAGAGCTTCGTCGTGGCGACGTTGATACCTTCGAGCCCCCTCGCAACCGTTTCGGCCATGCTCTTCGCTTCCTCCGGGGCTGCTCTCCGGCGCCGGCGGGGCCTCGCCGAAGGCGTGCGCAATGCTATCAGAGCGTCTCACCTGCGGCATAGTGCAGCGGGTCGCGCCGTTTCCTGCTTGAGGCACCGCCCGGGGTCTGCTGGTGCGCAGAGGCCACGCTGCTTACAGTGCACGCAGCCTCAGGGGACGAGCAGAATGAAGTACAAAACGTGGAGCGAATCTGCCGGGCTCCAGGGCTTCGAGCCCGATGGCCGAACGGGATTCGTCACCAGGGTGCAGCGGTTTCCCGGGAGCGGACACGATTGGCTCTGGCTGATGCTGTTCACGCCGAAGCGGATCTACGGGTTCATCGAGGAGCATCTGCCGGCCGGGCGTGATGTGACGAGGGTTGATGCAGAGGACGTCGGCTACCGCGTTGGGAGCCAGCAGTCTCCCGGTGGAGGCGTTCTCCAGAGGAGGGGACCGCGAGCAGATCCCGGTGCCGCGGTCGCCTTCGCCTTCGGGAAGGGCCACACCGGCCCCAGGCTTCGGGAGGGGGTCGGCGAGGAGGAGATCAGTGCCTCGGGGGTGCTCACTCCCTCGCATCCGGCGGAGGCCTGGGGTGAAGACCGCTCGGACCTGTTCGGCGCCGTCTCGGGAAAGCTGGGATTTCGGCAGAAGAACATCGATGTCGAGGGCTTCGGGCACTGGCACGAACAACACCAGTTCACCCCCCGTTTCACGCGCCCGTTCACCTATCTGAGCCTGGCCGGCCCCGAGTCCGGCCTCGTGGCGCTCCGAACGCCCGAGGAAGTTGGCGGTTTCGTCCTTCGCGGAACAAAGGTGGAGAGCCTTGCCGGCTTCACGGTGGGCCCGGTCGCCGAGAGACGCCGGATTCGACTGACGACCGAGGCCGGAGAGGAATTCGAGCTGACGACGAGCGATGTTCACACTTACACCATGCCCATTCAGCGACGGCGGCGACCGTGCAGCGTCGCGACCCTCGAGCTGGACGGGACGCGGCTCGTCGGAGTGGTCGAGGACTGGATGGAAGACGAATTCGCCCCCGAACTCGAGCCGCTCTGACGGGCGACCACACGTCCGATCTGGTACAGCGCTCGAATACGGGCTGCGGCCGGGCTCCTATAATCGGGCTCATGTCCAGCCGCGCCCCACGGTCAAGCCTCACCAACCCACACCGCTCGCTACGACATGAACAGCGATAACGACTGCCATGTCTGAATCTCCGGGGGTCCTTGAAGACGTCAAGGTGCTGGAGATCGCTTCGACGGTGGCGATCCCAGTCTGCGGTCTGCTGCTGGCGGACATGGGAGCGGAGGTCGTCAAGGTCGAGCCCCGCGAGGGTGAAGCGTTGCGCGTGACGTCGGCGCCGATCTTCCCCGGGGAGAGCAAGGGCTTCACGCTCTTCAACCGCGGCAAGCGGGCCTTCTGTCTGGACCTCTCACATCGCCGCTCCGCCGAAGTCGTCGAGAGATTGGTCCGGATGTCGGACGTCGTGCTCGTCTCCCTGAAGCTTTCGGACGTTCCTCGCTATGGCCTCGACTACGAGAGGCTCGTCGGGATTCGGCCGGGACTCGTCTATCTCGAGCACGCGCCGCTCGGTCCCGAGGGACCGAACGCCGGCGACGGTGGCTACGACGTGGTCGTCCAGGGTCGCTCGGGCGTTGCCGCGATTACCGGCAGATCGCTCGGTCCGGCGCCCGCCTGGGTGCGACCCGCCTACAACGACATGGCAACCGGATTCCTGTCGGCACTCGCCGTCGTCGCAGCCATCCGGCATCGAGATCGAACCGGTGAGGGCCAGAGGGTGACAACCTCCCTGCTGTCGACCGCGGTCGCTCTCGGGGGGCCGATGCTGCACTGGTTTGCGGCAACGGATCCGCCCGTTTGGGAGGCCCTCGAACAGGATCTGGAGAGGCTGCGGGCCGGCGGCGAGGACTTCGAAGCACAGCGGGCGCTCTTCTTCGAGCGGCTGCAGCCGGGTCAGCGTCACAACATCTACTTTCGTCACTACCGGACGGCTGACGGTTTCATATCGGTCGGCTGTCTCTCTCCCGGCCTGTTTGCAAGATTCCGGAACGTAACCGGGATCGAAGATCCCCGCGCAGCCCCCGACTGGGACCCGGAGGCGACCGGCGCCGCCGAGGCGCTCGATGCGATGGTGGCCGCCGCCGAGGCACTCCTTGCCAGTCATCCGTCCGACTGGTGGCTGGAGCGTCTCAGCGAGGGGGGAGTGCCGAGCGGGCCGTTCAACTTTCCCCATGAGGCGTTTCGTGACCCGCAAATCAATGCGAACGACTTCCTGCCCGAGGTCGAGCACCCCGTGCTCGGCACCTACCGGACCTTCGCAACCCCCTTCCGCATGGAGAAGACGCCCCCCCGGATCAGGCGCTCGTCGCCTCTCTACGACGCCGACACGGACGCCGTTCTCGCCGAGGTGGGCTACGGTCCGGAGGAGGTGGCGGGCCTCCGGCGCGAAGGCGTGGTGGGCGGCTCGGGACCGCGGGAGCAAGCGTGGTGACGGCACCTCCGGGAGGTAGGCAGTGAGGTTTGCGTTCACGGCAGAGCAGCAGCAGCGGCGAGCCGAGTTCCGACAGTTCATCGAGGCCAACAGGCCGGCCGAGACCGGACCCGGCGAGGAAGGGGCGGGCACTTCGCTCGAACGCGCCCTCGCCGCGAAGGGCTGGCTCACACTGGCCTGGCCCCGGGAGTATGGCGGGAGCGGTGCTTCGCACATGGAGCAGCTCATCTTCAAAGAGGAGCTGTTCCGCGTCGGTGGGGCTTTCGACTTTCTCGGCGTGCAGCTGGCCGGGCCGACGATCATGCTTCATGGGAGCGATGAGCAGAAGGCGACCCTGCTTCCGCGAATCGCACGCGCTGAGATCCGCTGGTGCCAGGGCTTCTCAGAACCCGGCGCCGGGAGCGACCTGGCCAGCCTTCAGACGAGAGCGGTGCGCGATGGCGACGACTTCGTCATCAATGGCTCGAAGATCTGGACGTCGAACGCCCATCGCGCCGACTGGGTCCTCCTTCTGACACGAACGGACCCGGAGGCGCCGAAGCATCGCGGGATATCGATGTTCGCGGTCGACATGAAGACACCGGGAATCGACGTTCAGCCGCTCTACCACATCACGGGAGTCCACGGCTTCAATCAGGTCTTCTTCGAAGACGTGCGGGTGCCGGCCTGCAACATGATCGGCGAGGAGAATCGTGGCTGGTACGTGGCCACGACGACGCTCGACTTCGAGCGTTCGGGGATCGAGCGCAATCTGGTCGCGCGAAACGACTGGAACAGAATCCGCGCATTCCTCGGCGAACCAGCGGGGCGTCAGCGGGTGTCGGGTCGCCGAGCCGGCTGGCGCTTCGACATGAGCGACCTCTACGTTGCGCTCGAGACCGGGCGGTGGATGGCGCGCCGGATCGCCTACATGCAGGGAAACGGTATCGTTCCCAACCACGAGGCATCGATGTCGAAGAACTTCAACTCAGAGCTGGGCCAGCGTGTGGCCGCCTTCGGTGTGAATCTGTTCGGGCTCTCCGGCCAGCTCCGCAGCGGCCCGCGGGCAGCAATGGCCGGAATGGCCGCGTTCCGCTATCTGGACTCGCGTCGGCTCACAATCGGCCAGGGCACGAGCGAGATCAACCGGAACGTAATCGCCACGCGCGGCCTCGGGCTGCCCAGGGGGTAGAGATGGGTGAGCGGCTGAGAGCGATCGATTCGCTCGTGAACTCGAGCTTCCTGAACGCAACGGGCGGGGACCAGGCGATCGGCTATCTCTTTCGCGACCTGGCAGGCAGGCCTCCGATTGAGACTCCGGAAGATCTTCTCGAACAGATGGATGCGGTCGGCATCGGGGCCGCCGTCGTCAGCATCATGGAGCCCGGCCACGCCGAGTGGGTCGGTGAAGCGCACCGGCGATACCCGTCGAAGCTCCTGCCGGCGATGATCACCGACCCGACGCGAGGCTTCGCCGAGATTCAACGTGTTGTGGAGTACCACGAGCGCTACAACGTCCGCTGCCTGCGGATGCCCCCGTTTCGCTGGACGCTTCCGCCCACCGACCGCGCCTACTGGCCTTTCTACGTGAAGGCTCTGGAACTCGATATCGCAGTCAGCATGAACGCGGGTATGCCCGGGCCGCGAAGGCCGGGCTGGGTCCAGAATCCTCTCTTCTACGATGAGGTCGCTTTCAACTTCCCGGAGCTGCGCCTGATCATGACGCACTGCGGCCAGCCCTGGATTGACGAAGTGATTTCAACTATCTCGCACTGGCAGAATGTCTACATGGCTTGCACGTCGGTCGCTCCGAAGTACTGGGAACCGAAGTTCGTTCAGTTCATCAACACGCGGGGACGGGAGAAGATGATGTACGGGACCGAATACGTCATCCCCTGGGCCCGCAGCCGTGAAGAGATCGACGAACTCGCCATCCGCGACGCCGTTCAGCCGCTCTTCTACGTCGAAAACGCGCGAAGAGCCTACGCCTGGGACTTCGAGGTGGACTAGAGAGTCGGCCGACTTCGCCGCTTCGGCGGGGACCACAGCCGGTGGCGAGCCGAACCTAACTCTCGACGGCCTCCAGCTCGCGGCGCAGCCAGGCGACCTCCTGTTCGAGGCCTCTGACCGTGTCCGCCACCTCGTTGCAATCGCAGCTACAGCCGGCGTTCGGGGTCCAGCGCCGCCAATCCGCTGTGGGCCGCCAACGACGTGTGCCGTCGGAACCGTCCTGCGAACGCGTCTCGGCTGCTCGCCGGGCGCAGACGGTAACCAGCGCGCCGGCGACTCCCGCCGCCGCCGTCAGCTTGAGTAGAGCGGTCATCGACATGAGCCACCTCCAACTGCCGGAGAC
>CAZHMF010000018.1:0-6969 GCA_964533605.1 uncultured Anaerolineaceae bacterium | reverse complement strand
GTCAGCCCATACCTCTAGCTGTAGCGGGCCTGGCAGAGACCGTGATTGCAGTACCCCCACGGGTTCTTCGCCAGATACTGCTGATGGTAGGGCTCCCCGTAGTAGAACTCGCCGGCCGATCTGATCTCGGTAGTGATCCTGCCGAATCCGGCGGCGTCCAGGATCTCCTGGTATCTCTCACGCGACCTGATCGCCGCCGACTGCTGCTCCGCCGAGTAGGTGTAGATGCCGGAGCGGTACTGGGTCCCGATGTCGTTTCCCTGGCCCATGTACTGGGTTGGGTCGTGCATTTCCCAGAACTCCTTGAGGAGCCGTTCGTAGGTCACCAGAGACGGGTCGAAGACGACCACCGCCACTTCGTTGTGGCCGGTGCCGCCCGAGCAGACCTCGTCGTAAGTAGGGTTCGGAGTATGGCCCCCCGTGTACCCGACGAAGGTCGAATACACGCCTTCGACGCGCCACATGAACTTCTCGGTCCCCCAGAAGCAACCCATCCCGAACGCCGCCCGCTCCAGGCCTTCCGGCCACGGCCCCCGCAACGGTGTGCCGAGGACTTCGTGGCGGTCTGGAACCTCGACCGGCGCCGGCCGGCCGGGGAGCGCATCCTCGGGCAAGGGCAGATCGATAGGCTGGTAGCGACGCAGCACAGGACCCTCCTCTGGGCGGTGGCCCGGTCCTGCTTCCAGCATAGGACAACCGTTGCCGGCCGGGAGCGTTCGGGTCACTGCTCTATACTTCCGCTCCGATGTCTGCTCTCACCGGCTACCGGATACTCGACTTCTCGCAGGGGATCCCGGGCCCGATGGCGACAATGCTCCTGTCGGACCACGGCGCTGAGGTGATCAAGGTGGAGGGCCCCGGCGGTGACCGGATGAGAGATCACCCGGGCTACCTTGCCTGGAACCGAAACAAGGTGCGCGTCCGCCTCGACCTCGAGTCCCCCGGGGGGCGCGGGTCAGTTGCAAGGCTGTTGGAGACCGCCGACGTTGCCGTGTTCGATTGCCGGCCGGGCGAACTCGAGCGGCTGGGGCTCGACCCTGCGGCGCTTCACGAGTCCAATCCCGCGCTCCTCCATGTCTGGCTGCCCATGTTCGGGACGTCGGGCCCGTGGTCGGGCCTGCCTCACGACGACGGGCTTCTGACCGCCCTCACTGGCCACTCGTTCCTTCAGTTCAGCTATGAAGATGTGCCGGTGTGGTTGGTCGCCCCCATGGTCAGCTATCACTACGCCCTGGGCGCGGCGACGGCGATCGCAGCCTCCCTCTTCGAACGGCTGAGGAGCGGCCGAGGACAGTCACTTGTGATGAC
Source organism: uncultured Anaerolineaceae bacterium (assembly GCA_964533605.1). Lineage (GTDB taxonomy): Bacteria > Chloroflexota > Dehalococcoidia > Tepidiformales > Tepidiformaceae > DASCML01. The sequence goes on along the minus strand of CAZHMF010000018.1, from coordinate 5,661 downwards.
CGGGATGGACGCCCTCGCCATATCCCAGAGCGGGAGCGTCATCGACGCACCGGGGATGGTTCGGACGGGCGCCTCGATCCCCGGCGCCCGCGGCGGCACCCCAAACTATCGCCTCTACCGCTGTGCGGACGGTGAGTGGCTCTTTCTGGGCACGCTGACGCCGAAGTTCTTCCTCCGCGCCCTCGATGTTCTCGGCCTCCTCGACCTCATGGCGCGGGAGGATGTGGGTGGCGAGATCCTGAATCTCTTCATCGGTCCGGCCGCCCTCGCGGCCGTTGAAGCCCTGGACCGCAAGTTCGCCGAGAAGCCGCGGGCCGAATGGGTGCGGATCCTCGAGGAAGCGGATATTCCGCGCGGTGCGGTTGGCGTTCGTGAGCAGTGGTTCAGAGGAGAGGTGGTCGAGGCCAACGAAATGTGTGTCGCCCTTCCCCATCCCCGCCTGGGGACGGTGCTCGTTCCCGGGGTCCCGGCCAAGCTGAAAGAGACGCCCGGGGAAGTGCGGAGCCTCATGCGCGACACGACGGTTCCCGCCCTCCCCACTCATGCACCTGTTCTGCTGTCCGGGAATCCGGCCGGCCCGCGAGAAGCCCCGGCCGGCGGTGGCCCGCTCGCCGGCGTGCGGGTGCTGGACTTCGGCGGCTACATCGCCGGCACGTTCGGGCCGACCGTCCTCGCCGCCTTCGGAGCCGACGTCATCAAGCTCGAATCCCTCGAAGGAGACCCGTTCCGGTTCGCCGCTCTGAGCGCGATCGGCCACAACCAGGGGAAGCGCAGCCTGGCTATCGACCTGAAGGCACCGCTCGCCCGGGAAGCGGTCCATGACCTCCTGAGAGGGGCGGACCTGGTGCTCGACAACTTCCGCAAGGGCGTACCGGAGCGGTTGGGCCTGGACTATGAGACTCTCCGCGAGGTTAAGCCGGACATCATCGCCTGCTCCGTGACCGGCTACGGCTGGGGCCCGATGGCAGAAAGGCCCGGGTTCGATCCGCTTGTCCAGGCCGAAAGCGGCATGATGCGGGCGCAGGGTGGCGACCGGGAGCCCGTCTTCCATCAGCTCGCAGTCAACGACGAGTCGACCGCAATCATGAACGCGTTCGGAATGCTCGTCGCTCTCATCGCCCGTGAGCGATTCGGGTTCGGCCAAAAGGTCGAGACGGCCCTCGTCAACCAGAGCGTCCTCCTGCAGTCGGACGAGCTGACCTGGTTCGAGGGCAGATCTCCCGCTCCGGTCGGAGATCTCGACTGTCGGGGAACGGGTGCATTCCGGCGGCTTTACGAGTGCGCAGACGGGTGGGTGGCGGTCGCCTGCACGAGCGCGGATGAGGCGGCGGGCCTCTGCGGCGCCCTCGGTCACCCGGAATGGCTCGAAGGCATCCCCCACTCCGCGGTGCTCGATGAACCGGCAGGAGGGCAGCTTGCTGATGCCGCCGCCGCTGAGCTGCTGGGCCGGAGGCGGGAGGCGGCGCTTGCCGTGCTCCTTGCAGCGGGAGTTCCGGCCGCACCGGCTTACCGCATCGAGGATTTGCGGAGAGAGGGCTGGCTGGGCAGGGAGGGCTTCGAGATGGAGACCGTCCATCCGCTCGTCGGGCCGCTCAAGACCGTGAGCGGCTACGCAACCTGGAGCCGGACGCCAGCCGCATTCCCGCGGGGATGCCCGATGGTCGGCGAGCATTCCGTCCAGGTTCTGCGCGAGGCAGGGGTACCGGAGGTCCGGATCTCGGCGCTCATCGCCGACGGCTCAATCATCCAGTGGGAACCGGGCGGTTGAGAGTAGCCGCGACTGCAATGCGACGGTGGACTGCTCGCGACTGCGGTCCGGGAGGGCCGCAGGTCAGACGACGTTGGTAGCTTCGCCGGTGAGCGGACGCGGCTGCTCACCGGGAGGTGCGAACCTGACTTCGCACACGCAGGCAACATCTCCCCACTTCTCCTCAGAGAGCACGTCGTCCTCGACGGTTAGGCCCATCGCCTCGTACCAGCCCTGACGGTGGTGCCAGGAGCCGCAGGCCGTGACGCCCTGCCAGTGGTTCTGCTCGAACTTGTGGTACACGGGGCAGACCGAGACGCTGATCCGGATCGAGTCTTCCGTCAGGCGATCGATGTCACCCTGGAATCCCTCGGGCAGCATGAACGTCTCGTAACCGAGCGCGACGAGTTCGGTTGCAGTGCGCATCGAAGGCGGAATCTTGATCGCGAGTGCTTCGAGGAGAGCGGTCATCTCCGCCCTGCCCCGCTCCCGGTGCCAGAAGAGGAAGCTCCTGTTTGCCTCCTCCCAGCCCTTCTTCCCCGCCTCCTCCAGCACCCAACGCTCGTCCTCTCCGACGGGGAACTGTTTTCGAAGCCGTTCGGAAGTCTCGGGGAGGAGTCGCAGTGAGATCCTCGAGATTGCGGTGCCGTCCGGATTCACAGTAAGCATGGCGACCTCCCTGGCCTGAGCTTACACCGGCCTCCCACGGGCAACAGGTTCGCGTGGCCAGGTCCGGCAGCCCACACGGTACTGTTGTATTACCTATTCACTGACCGCCGCAAGGGGCCCCGAGGCGCTCAAGGGAATGTCAGAGCCTTGCTTCGTAGAAGGCGTTGGATGGGTGGTCGACCGGCAGCCGTCCGAAACGCGTGAAGCCGGCCGACCGCACCAGTCTTTCCAGTTCAGGCTCGGGCAGCCCCACAGCCCCGAGACCGCGGCCACCGGGTTGGGAGAGCCCCGACTGAAGGCACATCGAGACCGACAGCGCGAAGAGCATGTCGGCACCGGCGCGGGTGATATTCGCCTCCGGGGGCGTCGCTGCGTCCACATCCACGATGAACCACACGCCGTCAGGGTGGAGGGCCCGGCGGATGGCAACCGCAACGGCATCCGGGTCGGGCATGTCGTGGAGGCAGTCGATCGTCATGGCGAGGTCAAACGCCGGCCCTGTTGGGAGAGGTTCGCGCTCGGGATTGTGGAACGTCACGTTGTCCAGCCCCGCACGTGCGAGGTTCTCGGCCGCGACAAGGAGGGCACTCTCCGAGGTGTCGTATCCGTGCACCTCGGATTCGGGAAATGCGGTCGCCGTGGCGATCGCTGCCGCCCCGCCGCCGCAGCCGAAGTCCGCCACCCGGCCGCCGGCATGCAGCCGCTCAACGATGCCCTCGATCAGCGGCAGTGCCTCGCTGACCAGCGACTGCCGGTTCCAGAGCCCCATCACAGCGTCCACGAGGCGAGCGCACTCCTCGCCGCCTTCCTCATAGTTCCGTCCACGGCCGCTGCGGAAGGCCTCCTCGCTGCTCAGAGCGAGCGAGAACATCGCCGGCAGGTGGTCCAGCGACGGTCCGACGATCTGACCGCCCTGCTCGCTCAGCAAGAGGGCCGCCTCGGTGGTCAATTCGAAAAGGCCCCGGCCTCGATGCTCGATGACTCCTGCAGCCGCCTGTTGGAACAGCCACTCACGAACGAGGCGCTCTGCCAGACCCGACGCGCGGGCGAGATCGGCGGAGGCGACGGGGCCGGCGGCTCGCAGTGCATCGTAAAGGCCGAGCCGCCGGCCGATGTGCATCATGGCTGCGTTCATCATCCCGCCGATGGCGGAAGCGAAGACCTCCATCTTCGCCTCGAGGGTTTCGCGGGCGGGCTGGCCTGCCATTCGTTCCTCCCCTCGGCTGAGCGCCGGCACTTTCCCTGCGGTAGACTACCGCTTCCTGCAGACGCGCTCTCTTCGCAAGGATCGAGGACGAGGGCGCCACGGTGGCGAGCGGCCACTTCCCTTTCCCCGGCCTCGGCAGGGTCATCAGCGCGGACGGGGGGCGCCGTTATCAGCCGCTGACCTGACCCGAAGCGGGATCAACGAAACCTCTCTCGAGTTGCTCGATGATGTCGAGGGGTGACTCAGCAGTTCCCGCGACCGATGCGTCCCCGAGGGTCTCCCGCAGAGCAGCTCCGGCGAGCACGGCAGATGCGCCCTGTGCGGCCATGGCATCTGTCGCCTGAGTCCCGGCAAACGCTACGAAGTCACCGGCCGACCGGAATGCCCGCACGTAGGAGAGTTTGAAGCCTGCAGTGACCTCGATCCCCCGAGGCGTCAGGTAACGCACCTGCCAGCGATAGTGTCGGGTCGCCCGCCCCCCGTGTCGGGGCAGGTCACGGATCCCCGCGCTCGCGAGGATCTGGTCGGCTACGAACTGCGGTCCGTCGGAGAGCACGATCGGGATCCAGCCCAGCTCCCGGGCGCGCCGGAAGAGATCTTCGGTCCCCGGACGGAGGAACCCGGCGTCCCGCACGAAGTCACGGAGCTCCTTCTCGCCTGCTTCGACCGTCGTCATGACCCGGCTGTGGTACTCCTCCGGTGTCAGCCTTCCGTTTGAGAGCTCCCCGGCCAGTTCGGAGGCGGCGGTGCCGGCGAATCGGGAGTAGAGCTTTTCCTGAAGGCTGGGGTCGACGATGACTCCCTCGAAGCTGAGAACGAGGACACGGGCCATGGATTGAGGATAGACGCAGACCGGTGGGGTCCGCAGATTCCGGTCCGCCAGGTCCGGCCTGCGCAGGACGTTAGTCGTCGGCCCTCCTGGATCCTAAACTTCGAGCATGTCGATCGATCTCGACCCGGGCTCCGCCGGCCTCGGGAATCCGCAGCTCATCAGCGCCATCGTCGACGAGATGGATGGCGGCGTGATCCCGTTCGACCGTTTCATGGAGCTGGCCCTCTACCACGGCGAACATGGCTACTACCGAAAGCCCGGGCGCATCGGGCCCGACGGCGACTTTGTGACGAGTCCCGCCGTACACCCGATGTTCGGCTGGGCCGTGGCGGCGTGGTGCCACTGGCTCTGGGATACCCTTGGGCGCCCGGAGCGCTTCGAGATCATCGAGCCGGGCGCGGGATCGGGCCGCCTCGCCCGGTCGGTGCTCGACTGGGCGGCGGGACGGGACGGCTCGTTCTCCAGTGCCATCCGCTATCGTGCCGTGGAGCCCAATGCGGCAGGCGACGATCCTCGCGTCACCTGGGGAGAGCTACCGCGGAGCCCGGTTGACGCCGGTGTGGTGGTCTCCAACGAGTTTTTCGACGCACTACCCGTGAAGCTCTTCGAAGCTACCGAACGGGGTCCGCTCGAGATCGGCGTTCGCTGGGACGGTGACCGGTTTGTTGAAGCGAGGCTCGGGGTGGCTGCCATCGACGGAGCCCCCGAAGCGGGCCGCTTCGAGGTCAACCCCGGGCTCTTCTCGACGATGGAGACCCTTTCCGGTTTGCTCACGAGCGGAGCCGTCCTCACCTTCGACTATGGCTATCAGCGTGAGGAACTCTGGGCACCGTGGCGCCGGCAGGGCACGCTGCTTGCCTTTCACCGCCACTGTGCCCACGAAGACCCTCTGATACGCGTCGGGGAACAGGACCTGACCGCACATGTCGATTTCACCACCCTCGAGGCCGCTCTCGACGGGCGGGGATTCCTGACCTACGGTCCGGTCGCACAGTCGGAGTTCCTCTACGCGCTGGGGGCATCGAAGCTGGTGGAGGCGGCCCGGCCAGACCTTCAGGAGTACTTCGCACGGCGCCGCGCCCTGGAATCGCTGACGGACGGAGCGGGCCTTGGTCGCGTACGTGTTCTGGCCGGGCTGCGAGGTGTTCCCGGTCCCCCGCCGGGGTTTGAGCCGTGACTGAGGCCAGGGATCCGGCGCCGGAGCCG
>CAZHMF010000017.1:25083-31729 GCA_964533605.1 uncultured Anaerolineaceae bacterium | reverse complement strand
GCTGCCGCGTTGCCGGCTGGAGTCGCCTGATCGAAGTACTCCTTCGTACGAAAGAGAAGATCCGGCACCTCGTGGGAAGCATCGAAGAATCCCGAGCCCTCGATGTCATGGAACTGCTCGCCGGCAATCTCCGCCAGCTCCCGCGCCCACTCCAGATGGGCCAGATCACCCGTCGCCTTGTACAGCTCGACGAGCCCGAGCCCCACGTATCCGTAGTCCTCGAGGAGCCCGGCTACTCTTGCCTCCCCGTTCTTCCACGTATGCCAGAGGCGACCCCCGCGCCACATCTCCTCCCGGAGAAACGCAGCGCCGGCCTGCGCGATCTCGATATGACGCGGCTCGCCGAGCACACGGCCCGCCTCCGCGAAGGCAGCAAGTGCCAGCCCGTTCCAGGATGTGAGGACCTTGTCGTCGAGGCCCGGCCTGGCGCGCTCGCTCCGCGCCTCGAGAAGACGCCTTCGCACATCCTCGAGCCTGGGAAGGAGATCGTCCTCCTCGATTTCGAAGCGCGCCGCGACGGTCGCCCGGTCGAAGCGTCGAGTGAGGACGTTCCGCCGCTCCAACTCGGGATGATGAGGGTCGCGGAAGTTCCCGGCGCCGGTGACGCCGAAGCAGGCCGCTGCGAAAGTCGCCTCGCGGCCGAGCAGGCGCTCCAATTCCGCCAGCGACCAGACGTAGTACTTCCCTTCGATCCCCTCGCTGTCCGCGTCCTCGGCGGCGAAGAAACCTCCCCCCGGGTGGCGCATGTCGCGCACCAGATACTCCAGAGTCTCTTCGGCGATGCGCCTGAATGTCTCGTCGCCCGTGAACTGGAACGCGTGGAGGTACACGCGCACGAGCTGGGCGTTGTCGTAGAGCATCTTCTCGAAGTGGGGCACCAGCCATTCACGGTCGGTGGCGTAGCGGGCGAATCCGCCTCCCAGCTGGTCGTACATCCCGCCGGAGGCCATGGCGTTGAGCGTCCGTCGCACCATCGCGAGAGCCCGGGGTCCCGCATCGTTCCCGCTCTCCTGCCGGGCGGCGAAGGCGAGGAGGAACTCCAGGCTCTGCGGTTGGGGAAACTTCGGAGCGTTCCCGAACCCACCCCAGTCCGCGTCGAAGGCGGCGGACATCCTCTCGACCGTGCCGGCCGGGAGCTCCGGATTGAGCTCTGAGCCGTCGCCGAGCGTTCGTCCGGCGTTTTCGCGCAGCTGTCGTGCGATCCCCGACGCCGACCCCCGGACCTGGCCGCTATCCCTCTCCCAGGCGGCCGCCACCGACCTCAGGACGGCTCGGAACCCGGGGCGTCCATGAGAATCCTGAGCCGGGAAGTAGGTGCCTGCGAAGAACGGTTCGAGTTCCGGGGTCAGAAACACCGTCATCGGCCAGCCACCCTGCCCCGTCATCGCCTGAACCGCTCCCATGTAGATGCTGTCGACGTCCGGCCGCTCTTCGCGGTCCACCTTGACGTTCACGAACAGCTCGTTCATGACGGCGGCTGTTTCCCCGTCCTCGAAGGACTCGTGGGCCATCACGTGACACCAGTGGCAGGAGGAGTAGCCGACCGACAGGAGTATCGGCTTATCCTCCCGGCGCGCTCTCTCGAACGCCTCCGCCCCCCAGGGGTACCAGTCGACCGGATTGGTGGCGTGCTGGAGAAGGTAGGGCGATGTCTCGTTCGCGAGGCGATTCGTCCCAGGCGTCGGCGAGGTGGAAGGCATGGGCTGCTCCAGGCTGGTCGATCCACCGTAGCGTGCAGAGGGCAGGGAGGCGACGACACCCGCGAACTCGGTACTCGGAACTGGGTACTCGGAACTCGGAACTCGGTACTCGACCTGAGTCGCCGCCTCCGCCGCCCGTCAGATCGCCGCCTCGCCCCGTTCGTTCGTTCGCACCCGGATGACGTCCTCGACGTCCGACACGAACAGCTTGCCGTCGCCGATCTCGCCCGTCCGGGCGCTTCCCACGATGGCATCGACGACCTTGCCGAGGTCCGCCGACTTCACCACGACGAGGATCCATACCTTCGAAAGGTAATCAACCCGATACTCGCGGCCGCGCCACTGCTCCGTGACGCCGCGCTGCTTGCCGTGACCCTTGACCTCGGCCACCGTGATCCCTCCGTAGCCGAGCTCGTCGAGTGCCTCTCGTACAAACGGCAGCCGGGAAGGGCGGATGATTGCGTCTACTCGCTTCATGATTCGAATCCCATCCTCTCATGAGGTCCCGCCGGCCGGTGGCCGGCTCTGCGCCGGACCTGCAGGACGGCGTTCGGAACGCCGTCCGCCTGTCCATCTATCGTTCCAGACCCGTCGGGCTGAAGATGCCCGCGCCCGTGGGTCCGAAGTCCGGATAAGCATCGAGACCGTGCTCCAGCAGATCCAGGCCTTTCTCCTCTTCCTCCGGCGGGACACGGAGTCCGATCGTGTACTTGATGGCTCCGAAGAGCACCGCTGCCGTCACGGCGACCCAGGCGCCGATGACCAGCGCCCCGACGAGCTGCGCTCCCAGCTGTTCGAACCCACCACCTACCAGAAGGCCGTAGCTGGATGGATCGACGTACCCGGCCTCTGCCAGGCCCGAACTGGTCGAAAACAAACCGACTGCGAGCACCCCCCAGAGTCCTGCCCCTCCGTGCACCGGGAAAGCGCCTACCGGGTCATCGATCCCGACCGTGTCCAGCAGGCCGACTGCGCCGTACATCACCAGCGACCCGATCACGCCGATCACGACAGCGGCCCACGGCTCCACGGTGGCGCAGGGTGCCGTGATGGCGACGAGGCCGGCGAGGATGCCGTTGATCGTCAGGCCGGGGTCATAGCGCCCGGTGATCACCTGCGAGAGGAGAACGGCGGCCACGCCGCCGGCCGCGGCCGCGAGGGTCGTGTTCACAGCGACCTTGGCCGCCAGGGCATAGGCCCCGCCGCTCAGCGCCAGCGTCGAGCCGGGATTGAAGCCGAACCAGCCGAAGAAGAGGATGAACATCCCGAGCGCGGCAAGGACGATACTGTGGCCCGGAATAGCGTTCGCGCGGCGGCCGGGACCGAACTTGCCGGCCCGCGGGCCGAGCAGGGCTGCGCCCACCAGACCGGCGAACCCACCGACCATATGCACGACGCCCGAGCCGGCGAAGTCAATGTATCCGTTCGCCAGGAAGGGGTCAGCCTTGAACGCGGTCATCCAACCGCTCCCGTCCCAGGCCCAGTGGACAACGACCGGATAGATCACGGCCGTAATAACCACCGTGTAGATCAAATACGCGGAGAATTTCAGTCTCTCTGCCAGTGAGCCGGCGACTATCGTCGCGGCCGCTGCAGCGAAGGCAAACTGGAAGAACCAGGATGCGTAGTCTTCGAAATCCGTCAGGAAGAAATTGCCGAGGCCGATGAAGCCGTTCGAAGCGTCGCTGACTCCGTAGGCGAAGGCCCAGCCTACGGCCCAGAAGGAGAGACCGCCGACCATCGCATCTATCATGTTCTTCATGAGGATGTTGGCTGTGTTCTTCGACCGCACAAAACCGGCAGTCAGCATCGCGAACCCTGCCTGCATGAAGAAGACGAGAGCACCCGCGAACAGCAGCCAGAAGGTATCGATCGCTGCGATCAGGTCGGCTACCGGATCATCCTCCTGTGCACTCGCCGCCGATACAACAGCCAGCGCGAGCAGAGCTCCACTAACAAGGTATAGAGGCCTCCAGAACAGCCTTAACGGCATCCGCATACGTCGTCCTCCAGTCTGAAATACCGCTCGTTCGGATGGCTGGACAATATCGGGACGGCATGACGCTCGGATTTCGTCGTTGTTACGAGCACGTTTCGAAACACACTCGTCACATCGGTCGCTCGACCCCCCGACTCGCACTTGCTGGAACGCCCTCAGTGGGCCGGCGGGGGCCGCACGCACCCCCCCAATCCGACAGCCCGCAGCACACAATCGTCAGTTCGCGAGAGCCGCATTGGAACCGGGCCCGGAAACGCCGACCATGTAGGCTCAACGCAAAGGGGGGACCATGACAGCAGACCTGCTCATTCGCAACGCCTCGATCGTCGACGGCTCCGGAGGGCCCGCGTTCCCGGCCGACGTCGCGATCGAGGGGGACCGGATCGCCACCGTCGGAACCGTGCCCGGCTCCGCGGGCCGCGAAGTCGAGGGAAGCGGGCTGGTCCTCTCCCCCGGCTTCGTCGACGTCCACTCCCACGACGACACCGCCTTCATCCGCCACCCGGGGATGGAGTTCAAGCTCTCCCAGGGGGTCACGAGCGAGATCAGCGGCAACTGCGGAATGAGCGCTGCCCCGTTCGACCCTGCCATTCCCCGCCGCGCCGGCGATCTCGTGCCGGGAAGCGCCGATTGGACCGACCTCGACGGCTACTTCCGCACCTGTGAAGCGCGGCGACCCGCCATCAACAACGCAATGCTCGTCGGCCACAACAGCATCCGGCACCTCGTCGCCCCGAATGAGAAGCGGCGGGCAACGTCCGACGAGATACGGCAGATGCGGGCGCTCGTCCACCAGGCCATGGAGCAGGGCGCAGTGGGGTTTTCGACCGGGCTCATCTACGAGCCCGGCCGCTACAGCGACACCGAGGAGGTCGTCGCCCTGGCCTCCGAATGCCGGGACTTCGGCGGCCTCTACGCAACTCACATGCGCAACGAGGGCGAGCAACTTCTCGATGCCGTCCGCGAAGCGATGACAATCGCCCGCGAGGCGCATATCCCGCTCCACATCTCCCATCACAAGGCTGCCGGCAAAGCCAACTGGGGGAAGGTGGCGGAATCCCTGGCGACCATCGACGCCGCGAACGCCGGCGGGTCGGACATCACCCTCGACGTCTACCCCTACACGGCCGGCAGCGGTCCGATGAACCAGTACGTTGACCTCGAGAACATCAACGTTGAGTGGGCAGCCAACGTGCTCATCGCGACCTGTCCCGATTTCCGCGAGTTTGAGGGCCGGATGATCCCCGCGATAGCAGAGGAGCGCGGCTGGAGCATCGAGGAGGCCGTGCGGCAGGTGCTGACCGGTCCCCACGGCAAGGAGACATTGTGTATCCACTTCATCATCGATGAAGAGGACATCGAGACGAACCTCCGCCATCCCCGCGTCATGATCGGTTCCGACGGCATCCCGGAGCTCAGTGGCCGCCCCCACCCGCGCCTCTTCGGGACGATGACCCGCGTGCTGGGCGTCTACGTACGGGAGCGTGGCGTGCTCTCCCTGGAAGAGGCGATCAGGCGGATGACGGGACTGCCCTGCCAGCGCTTTGGGCTCCTCGACCGGGGGGTCATCCGGGAGGGCGCTTTCGCCGACCTCGTGCTGTTCGACCCGGCGGAGGTGCGCGATGAAGCGACCTACGAGGATCCGAAGCGTGAATCCACCGGCATCAAGATGGTGGTCGTGAACGGCCGAGTGGCCTACGAGGACGGCCGCCACACCGGCGCCGGCGCCGGCCGGATGCTGCGCTATCGGCGCTGACGGGTCCAAGCCGCCGGCTATTGCCGGCAGGCACCGTACTGTCGCCCGCAACCGCCAGGAAACAGCCCTCTCCCCGACAGCCCGTCCGCGCCGTCCGCCGGCCGTCCTCCCTCCCACCACCGGGTCCGAGCCGCCGGCTATTGCCAGCGGGCATCGTCCTGTCGCCCGCAACCGCCAGGAAACAGCCCTCCCCCCAACAGCCCGTCCGCGCCGCCCGCCGACCGGCCTCCCTCCCACCACTGGGTCCGACCCGCCGGCTATCAACGGCGGGCACCGTCCTGTCGCCCGCAACCGCCAGGAAACAGCCCTCTCCCCCGACAGCCCGTCCGCGCCGTCCGCCGGCCGTCCTCCCTCCCACCACCGGGTCCGAGCCGCCGGCTATTGCCGGCGGGCACCGTCCCGTCGCCCGCAACCGACCAAGCGTCGACTGCTCTTACTGCCAGTGTCGGACATAATTGATCGCGCGTTCTACATCCCGTGGATGAAACAGATAACGCTTGCTGCCCCGGTGGGTCCAGACGCGCCGACCGGGCGCAACCAGACCACCGAGTCGCAGATCCCGCGTTGACTGAATCTTCAGCGACCCCATGATGCGCTCTGGTGATGCGGCGGCCGCGACCACGACGTGGACATGGTTGGTGCGGACATTCGAGGCGAGCAGCCGCCAGCCCTTCGCCCGGCAGTTCTCGACGATCGAATCGCCCACGACCGTGAGCATTGCCCCGGTGAGCAACAACGGCTCGCTTCGAAGGTGCCGCCGCGACCAGTTCGCACGACCAGGACGGTGCGGAAATGGAGGGGTTCCAGGCCTGTTGTGATAACGGTCAACCGTCCCTCGGGAATCGCCTGGCACCCTGGAACCATAGGTGGTCCAGGTCAGGAGATAGGCACGAGGCCGAGGTGACAAGACGCCCGTCATTAGAGTTGCACCAGGCATAGCGGCCCGGCCTCGTACGTCCGACCCGACCATGACACCAGTTTGCCGATGCTCAACGATCGCGGGCGACAAGATCAGGCCCGCCGGCAATAGCCGGCGGCTCGGACCCGATTGGTACTGGGGCGCCTCGATGAAACAGCGCCGACCGCGTTCGTCATCGCAGCCGTTGCCGCCAATACTCAACGATCGCGGGCGACAGGATCAGGCCCGCCGGCAATAGCCGGCGGCTCGGACCCGATTGGTACTGGGGCGCC
>CAZHMF010000017.1:17052-24983 GCA_964533605.1 uncultured Anaerolineaceae bacterium | reverse complement strand
GATCAGGCCCGCCGGCAATAGCCGGCGGCTCGGACCCGATTGGTACTGGGGCGCCTCGATGAAACAGCGCCGACCGCATCCGTCACTACTGCGGCCCCCTGGCGATGCTCAACGGTCGTGGGCGAACACGCCACCAGTGACCGGCTCGCAGCACTCGGCCCTGAGCCCCTCGTTCCCTATACTCGGTATTCCATGACCGACCCGACCGAGCAGTTCACCGCCCTCCGCGAGGAAGCTCTCGCCGCGCTCGCCGCCGCGGACGAGGCCACGCTTGACGATTGGCGCTCCGGCTGGCTCGGCCGTCACGACGGACGTGTGACGGCCCTCCTCCGCTCCGTCCGCGAGCAGCCCCAGGAATCGCGCGCGGCCTTCGGTGCGGGCGCCAACGCGCTCAAGAAGGAGCTCGAGCAGGCGCTCGAGGAGCGGCGCGAGACCCTCCGGCGGGAACAGCTCACAGGGCTCGCGACCGCCGGCGCCCTCGACGTCACTCTCCCCGGCCGCCCCCAGCCGGCAGGCCGCCTTCACCCCGTCACCCAGACCCTTCGCGACTGCGTCGCAGTCTTCGCGAACATGGGCTTCCGCGTCTTCGAAGGACCGGAGGTCGAGTGGGCCCATTACAACTTCGATGCTGCCCGCATCCCCGAAGACCATCCCGCTCGAGACATGTGGGACACGATCTGGGTCAACACGCTGATCGACGGCGAGCGGAAGATGCTCCTGCGAACCCACACGACGCCAAACCAGATCCGCGTGATGGAACGCAGTCAGCCCCCGATCCGCGTCATCGTCCCCGGCAAGTGCTACCGCCAGGAAGCCACCGACGCCACCCACGAATGGATGCTCACTCAGATCGAGGGTCTTGCGGTCGACGATGGCATACGCCTCACCGACCTGAAGGGTGTCCTGTACGAGTTCGCTCGCGAGATGTTCGGTTCCGACCGCGAGATCATCTTCCACCACAGCTACTTCCCATTCGTCGAACCGGGCGTCGAGATGGCGATCGATTGCTTCATCTGCCGCGGCAATGAAACGGACTGTCACACCTGTCACGGAACGGGCTGGATCGAGATCCTCGGGGCCGGCATGGTCCACCCCGAGATCATCGAAAACGCCGGCTACGATTCTTCCCGCAACACGGGCTTCGCCTTCGGTCTCGGTGTCGAGCGCGTCGCTCTGCTGCGCTGGGGTATCGAACATATCCGTCACTTCTACAGCAACGATCTCCGGTTCCTCCGGCAGTTCTAGGGGTCTGATGAAACTCTCACTCAAGTGGCTTCGCCAGTACGTTGACATCGACCTTTCGCCCGCCGACCTGGCCCGCCGGCTGACCGACGCCACCGCCGAGGTCGAGTCGTGGGAACCTGTCGGGGGCGACTGGGCACCCGACAAGGTGAGGGTGGCCGAGGTCCTCGAAGTCGGACCCCACCCCAACGCCGACCGTCTCAGCCTCGTCACCGTGGAGACGGGAGACGGCCCCCAACAGGTCGTCTGCGGCGCCCCGAACGTGGCCGCCGGGCAGCGAGTCGCCTTCGCCACCGCAGGGGCGAAGCTCATCGACGGTCACTCCGGCAAGCCCGCCGTCCTCAAGCTCCGCCCGATCCGGGGTGTCGACTCGGCAGGAATGGTCCTCAGCGAAAAGGAGCTCGGTCTCAGCGATGAGCACGAAGGCATCCTCGTGCTCGCCGCCGACGCCCCGGTGGGCAGCCCGCTCGTCGATGTGCTCGGAGACACCGTGTTCGACGTGTCGACGTGGGCAAACCGCGCCGATCTGCTGGGCGTCCTCGGCTTCGCCCGCGAGATCGCCGCGATCACCGGCAAGCCGCTCCGCGAGCCGAATCTGACCTACCCCGAATCCGGACCGCCGACAGCCGGCTTCGTCGACGTGGGCATCGAGGACCCGGATCTCTGCCACCGCTTTACGGCATCGGTAGTCGAGGATATCACCCTCGCACCCTCGCCCGAATGGATGCAGGAAAGGCTCACCAGAGCCGGAATGCGGCCGATCAACAACGTCGTCGACGTCACGAACTACGTGATGCTCGAAACCGGCCAGCCTCTCCACGCGTTCGACTACGAGCTCGTCCGGGGAAAGCGGATCATCGCCCGGCGCGCCCGTCCGGGGGAGTCCCTGACGACGCTCGACGACGTCGATCGAGAGCTCGACACGGAGATGCTGGTCATCTGCGACGGCGAGGGGCCGGTCGGGATCGCCGGGATCATGGGCGGCGGCAACAGCGAGGTCAGCGAGAGCACGAAGACCATCCTCCTCGAGGTCGCGAACTTCGCACCGGGATCGCTGCGGCGCACTTCGAACCGCCTCAAGCTGCGGACCGAGGCTTCAACCCGCTTCGAGAAAGGCCTCGACCCGGACATGGCGGTCTATGCCCAGAAGCGTGCGCTCAACCTTCTCGCGGAATTGACCGGCGGCAGGGTCGCCTCCGGACTCGTCGACGTCTATCCAACGGTGCACACGCGCCCAACCATCCGCCTCACGGCGGAGCGAACTGAACGGGTCCTCGGCATCTCCGTTCCCGAGGCGGACGTGACGCGGATTCTCGGGAGTCTGGGATTCGAGTGCATCTCCGCCGGTGAAGGGGCGCTGGACGTCACTCCGCCCTTCTGGCGCCCGGACGATCTGATCCCCGACGATCTCATCGAGGACGTCGGGCGCATCTACGGGTATGACCGCCTCCCGACGACCTACCTGAGGGGTGCGCTCCCCCCGGTCGAGCCGGCGCCGGCCGAGGCGCTTCGCGAGCGTGCCCGCGACCTCGCCGTGACGCTCGGCTTCCAGGAGATCATCACCTACAGCCTCTGCGCCCTTCCGGATCTCGAGGCGCTCGTTGACCCCGAGGACGTGGAGAGGCGGGAACCGCTTGCCGTTCTCAATCCCGTTGCCGCGCAGCACACATACCTGCGCACGAGCCTCCGACCCGCCCTGCTCCGTGCCTTCGCGGCCAACAGCCGTCACGACAATCGGGCGCTCCGGCTCTTCGAGATCGGAGTTGAGTATCTACCGGTCGAGGCCGACCTTCCCCGGGAGCGGCCTGTTCTCTGTGCCGTGCTCGGCGGAAACAGAGAGGGCCGCTGGAATCGGGCCGGCGAAGACGCGCTCGACTTCTTCGATGCGAAGGGCTGCGCCGAGGCCCTGCTCGACGCGCTTGGCGTCGAGGCGTCCTTCGAACCGGCCAGCACATACGGCCTTCTCGAAGGGCACACGGCAACGATGGCGGCGGGCAACCGGCCGATCGGACTCGTCGGTCAGGTCCATCCCGACACGGCCGCGACATTCGACATCGGCCTTCCCGTATTCCTCGTCGAGCTCTGGCTCGAGGAGATCGTATCAGCGCTGCCGGAGCGGCCCGCCTACGAGAGCCCCTCACGGTTCCCGGCCGTTCGCCAGGACGTTGCGCTCGTGATCGATGCGGGCACTCCGGCCGGTCGGGTGCTTGGTATCGCACGATCGCACCGGGCCGGTGGGATCCGGATCGAGGCTGAGATCTTCGATCAGTATCGCGGCCCCGGGATCCCGGACGGAAAGAAGTCGCTGGCCCTGGCCCTCTCGTTCCAGGCCGACGACCGCACCTTGACCGACAAGGACGTCGCGCGCATCCAACGCGGCCTCCTGCGCCGGCTCGAAGGAGAGATCGGCGCGACTCTGCGAGGCGCGTAACCCCGCTCGCGTACCGGCGCGATCCCCAACACTCGGGCCCCCACACTCGCACCCCTCGTGCGCGGGCCGAGCACCCACCGCCGCACCACTGACCAAAACGGTGGGCTGCCCCTACCCACCCGGGTGATCCGGGTTTCGGCCCGCCGCGCCACGCTGGAAGAAACCAACGAAGGAGCGTGCTCCAAATGACCCAACCAGATCCGGTTGCCGCGGCGACCGCACTATCCGACAGCCTCGCACTTGCAGCAGAGGCCGCCGGCACCTCCACCGTCCTCGTCGACGCCCGGCGCAGGATCCCCGCGACCGGGATCGTCTGGGCGGAAGGCGTCATCATCACCGCCGACCATGTAGTGGAGCGGGACGAGGAGATCTCGATCACGCTCCCTGACGGGGAAACCGTCACCGCGGCCCTCGCCGGGCGTGAGCCCGGAAGTGACCTGGCGGTCCTCAGGATCGACGCGGACACGCCCGCTGCCCCGCACGCCGAAGGGGCCCGTGTCGGAGAGCTCGTCCTTGCCCTAGGCCGCCCGGAACCGTCGCTCATGGCCTCGCTGGGGGTGGTCAGCGCCATCGGCGGGCCATGGCGGACCGCTACCGGTGTGTCCATCGACGGGCTCCTGCGCAGCGACACGACGTTCTTCCCCGGCTTCTCCGGGGGACCCCTCATCAACGTAAGAGGCGAGGTGATCGGCCTCAATTCCTCCAGGCTTGGGCGAGGCGGTGGGCTCACGATCCCGGCCGCAACTGCCGACCGCGTCGTGGCCGGGCTTCTCGAGCACGGCCGCCTTCGCCGCGGCTACCTCGGGATCACGAGCCAGCCGGTCGAGACCGGATCCACATCCGGGCTTCTCATCGTCGGCATCGCGGAGGGCAGCCCTGCAGCGGCCGCCGGCGTCCTTGTCGGCGACATCCTGGTCGACCTCGGGGGAGAGTCCATCGATGCAAGCACAGACCTTCGACGTCACCTCGGACCGGAGTCCGTGGGAGAGAAGGTCGAGCTCGGCGTCCTCCGCGGCGGAGCGCTCGAGAGGCTCGGTCTGACGATCGGTGAACGGCCGGAGTCGGTGCAGGACGAAGGAGAAGGACGTCGCTCCCGGGGCCGCCAGCGGGGCCGCCGGCGGGGTCGGTAGCGTGGTCCCGGGGGTCACAACGACAGGCGGACGGCGGCTCATCCGCGCCGCCATCAGGCTCGAGCCGGGAAACTCCGGGGGCCCGCCGATCGACGCCCGGGGGCGCCTCGCCGGTCTCAACGCAATGGTGGCCGGCGGCCTGGTGCTTGCGATCCCGGCGGCCGAGATCGAATCCTTTGTGGAGCAGGTGCTCGCAATCTCTTGCGAGTCAGAAGGAGCACTGGCGAGCTGATGCAAGGACCGGAACGTATCCGGGTCATGATCTCGGGAGGTACGCCGGCCCTCAGGGCCGGGCTGGGCGCCCTCATTTCCGCCCGGGAGGGATTCGATGTGCTCGAGCCCGACGCAGACGAATCCTGCGCGGACGTGTTCCTTGCGGCAGACATCGAGGCGGCCCGCGATTCGAGCGTTGCCCCCGTCGTGGCCGTTGTGGAGACGGCTGATGAGGCGGCAGAGATCCTCCGGCGGGAGGGCGTGGCGGCTGCCATCCCGGGAGATGCGGACGGAAGCCAGGTGGCGGCCGCCGTGACGGCCGCAAGCGCGGGACTTCTCACGGTCTCCCCATCGTTCGGCCTGCTCCTCGGCGAAGCGACCGATGGGCGTGACCGTCAGTCTGGGGACGGTGGAGCCGCGGGCGGCGAGACTCTCTCGCCGCGGGAGCTGGACGTGCTCACGCTGATCGCCGATGGGCTACCCAACAAAGCGATCGCACTGCGCCTGGGGATCAGCGACAACACCGTGAAATTCCACGCGGGCTCGATCCTCGGGAAGCTCGGAGCGGCCAGCCGGGCGGAGGCGGTGATGCTCGCCGCCCGAAAAGGCTTGCTGACCGTGTAGGCCCGTTCGCTCGGCGGCGTGGGGGTGAGCTTTCACACCACTTCCGGCCGAAGGGCAGGAGCCCGCGAGTGGTCTCTCGTCCCGGTGAGGGCAGTCCGGCCGAGCCAGTGGAAGACGATCTCGGCTCTGTCGAGCATCCATCTGGAATCGGTGACCGGCTCCCCAAGCTCCGGCGGGATCGAAAGCGTGGGGCCTCCATCCGGCGATTCGATACTCTCGAGCTCCCCGCGTCGAAACCGGAAGGACCAGGGACCCCGCCCGCCTCCACCGGCATCCCGCACTTCGAGCAGTTTTTCGAGGAAGCGGCTCGCAAAGCGTTGCCGTCGCTTGAACCGGCAGACGAAGTCGAGCGTCTCCCGAAGCGCGGCGGCCGCCTCGAACTCGTAGCGGGCGGCCCGCTCCGCCATCTCGTTCGAGATCTGCGCCTCGAGCCAGGTGCCCTCGCCGCCAAGGAACCGCCGCGCCCGGTCCACTCCTTCGCCGTAGGCGGACTCAGTCACCACCCCCCGGCACGGCCCCCGGCAGAGCCCGAGGTCGAAGGCGGAGCTTCGGCGGTGGGGCACCGGGTCTGTGCAATGGCGGAGGCGGAAGCGGTCGCGAAGGAGCTCGACGAGACGGCCCGCGAAGAAGCGGTCTTTGACCGGCCCATAGAGTTCGCCGCCATTCGGCCCAAGTCCGTCCACGACGCGGAGGGCGGGAAAGGGATCGTCGGTGAGCAGTAGATAGACCCGTTCACGGTAATCCCGCTGGCGCGTGTTCGCCGGCGGATCCAGCTGCTTGATGAGCGCGTCCTCGAGCAGGAGAGCGAGCAGCTCGGATTGCGTCTCCCGGTACTCAAAACCTCGGATCGCGTGTGCGAGGTGCCGGATCCGGCTGTCGCGAGCCGTCTGGCCGGGAGCCAGGTAGCTGAGCATCCGAGCCTGCAGGTTCACCGATTTCCCGACGTACAGGGGACGGCCGTCACTTCCGCGGAAGGTGTAGACGCCGGGCCGCTGCGGCGCCTCGGCCCGGATCGCCCCGCGAAGCGCCGCGGCGGCACTATTCGCCGGCACGGGCTCGAACTCGGGACGGCTGTCGCTGCTTCCGGGGGAGGTCGGCGCGAAGGTTCACGCTCAGCTGCACGTTCATCGTCGGCGGAAAGATAGCCCGAAGTGCCGAGGCCGTCAGCATAGCCGTCACAGCGGGAGCCGGGTGATCGGCAGCGCCGATGCGGACGACCGCGTCTTGCGGGAGCGTCCGGGCGCGGGCAGAGAGGCCGGCGTGCACGCGCCCCGGTGCGACATCCCGCGGCAGCTGGATGTCGCACATAGGCCTCGTCGGGAGTTCGCTGAAGCGGTGAGCCGCGCATCGCCAGCGTCCGTTCTGATCCGGAGCGAAGGTCACCTCGAAGAACCCCTTCGTCTCCTCGCGCTCCGCGAACGATGTCCGCTCGATCGACCCGGGATAGAGGACGGGCGGGAGGCCGGATTCATCGCCCTCGAGTACCTGGGCACGGTGAATGTGGCCCGCAAGGACGGCGTCGGCTGCACCGCGAAGGAGGCTCCGGCGGATCACGTCCCGCCCCCGCCGGAACGTGTAGCCGTTCGGCCCGACCTTCGCACCCTCGATGGTCTGGTGGAGACAGAGCAGGCGGAGGTCGCCGGCGGCGCGGGACAGCCCCGACGCCATAAGCGCCTCCGGAAAGCGAGAGCGGAGGTCGCCGCGAAGAAAAGGAAAGCCCCCCAGCGCCACTCGCACGCCACCGGCCTCGACCGTGAACGTCCGGGAGGCGTCGAAGACACGGATCTGCGGGTGGCTCAGCGAGAGCGCGTTCGGGAGGCGGGAGCGATCGTGGTTGCCGGGCACGATGTACACGGGGATCCCGGCACCGGCCAGCCTCCGGAAACCGGCGTAAGTCCGGTCGACGACCACCGGTCCCACACGGCTGCGGAAGAAGACATCGCCACCGTGGACGACGAACGCGGGCCGTATCCGCAGCGCGTACTCGACGATGCTTTCGAAATTCGCAAAGAAGTCCGGACCGCGCCGGCGACGTGCCACACGGGGATTCTGCGGCAGGTCGAAGCCGAGGTGAGTGTCGCCGAGGAGCAAGACGGTAAGCGAATGAGACATGACGGGGCTTGCCTCTCGGGTGCAGGGCTGATGGCCCTCATCAGAACATATGTTCTTCACCGGCGTCAACGCAATGTGTCCGGATAAGAAATACCCCGGTCCCAGTCGCGCTCGGAAGAGCGCCGGCCGGCGAGCTGGCAACCCAGGGTGCCGGCGCACGACTGGATCGGAGCCGCGCT
>CAZHMF010000017.1:13699-16952 GCA_964533605.1 uncultured Anaerolineaceae bacterium | reverse complement strand
GGCCGGCGAGCTGGCAACCCAGGGTGCCGGCGCACGACTGGATCGGAGCCGCGCTGGGTAGAACGCCGGCCAGGGGACAAAGCGCCGCGGCGTGCGGCCACACAACGGGATCCGAGCCGCGCTCGGAAGAGCGCCGGTTGGGGAGGTGGCGGCCGGGGGTGCGGCTACGCGCGCTACGCCTCGGGGCTGAACCTCACGGGCAGATGCTTGACGCCGCCGATGAAGTTGGAGCGCAGGCGCTCCGGCTCGCCGGCGAGTTCGATGTCGGGGAAGCGGCGGAGGAGCTCTTCGAACATCACCCTGAGCTCAAGCCGGGCGAAGCCGGCACCGAGGCAGAAGTGCTCACCGATTCCGAAGGCGAGATGGTCGTTCGGTTCGCGGGTGATATCAAAGCGGTCCGGATCTTCGAAGGCGGCCTCATCGCGATTCGCCGACGGATACCACATGACGACGCGGTCGCCCTCCTTGACGGGCGTCTCGCCGACCATCACGTCCTCTTTGGCGACGCGGGCCATATGCATCACGGGGGAGACC
This sequence comes from uncultured Anaerolineaceae bacterium, assembly GCA_964533605.1. Classification (GTDB taxonomy): domain Bacteria; phylum Chloroflexota; class Dehalococcoidia; order Tepidiformales; family Tepidiformaceae; genus DASCML01. The sequence goes on along the minus strand of CAZHMF010000017.1, from coordinate 16,418 downwards.
CAGCGCAGGATCTCCTCGACCCCTGTCTCCATGAGTTCCGGATCGGCGAGCAGCCTGGCCTTCGCCTCCGGGTGCTCGCAGAGCGTGAGCAGTCCTCCCGAGATGGCGTTTCTCGTCGTCTCGTTGCCGGCGAGGATGAGGAGGAAGCAGAACCAGAGGACGTCCTCGTCACTCAGCTTCTCTCCGTCGATCTCGGCGTCGCTGAGGAGCGCGATGAGTCCCGGTCGGGGCTGGATGCGGACCGCCTGGAGCTGTTGGGCAAAGAAGCCGAACATCTGCATCGTCCCCATGTTCCCCGTGAGGCGGGCGGCCTCGTCCGTTCCCCGCTGTTCCTCGGGCACGTCGGTCTGGTATTCGGGGTCGCCGGCTCCGAGGACCTTGTTCGTCAGTTCGAACATGAGATCCCAATCCTCCCGTTCCAGTCCCATCATTCCGCAGATGACGGCCAGGGGAAGCTGGGAGGCAACGTCGAGGACGAAGTCGCACTCACCCTTCTTCGCGATGCCGTCGAGCAGATCGTTCGTGATGCGGCGGATATCGGGCTCCATGGCGGCCACGGCGCGGGGGGTGAATCCTTTGTTCACGAGCCGCCGGAGCCGCACGTGGCGGGGCGGATCCATGGTGATGAGCATCTTTCCGTTGCCGGCGGCGGCCGCGCTCTCCTCGGTCTCGCCTTCGTGCCCTTCGAACGAGACGATGCCCCGTTCCGAGCTGAAGATCTCAGGGTGACGCGAGATGAAGAGCACATCCTCGAGGCGGGTGGCGGACCAGAACCCCTTCGCGTCCTCGGTCTCGGCCGTCCAGTGGAGACCGGGCCGGCGGCGCAGCTCCTTGAAGACCTCGTGCTGCGTGCCTTCCTCAAAGATGAAGGGATGGTTCAGGTTCAGTTCCGCGTACGGCGTGGCTGTCATCTCGCTCCTCCCCGCGTCGGCACTCTGCCGGGTTCGCTACCGATCAGCGTACACGATCACCCGGTACCTTCACTGACACGAAGACGGAACGTTAAGCTCGGCTAATCAGCGGGTGGGGTGCCATCCTGGAAAAGTGGCTTGCATCACCGCACGAGCGAGCTGCGGGCCGTGGACATGCGGTCTCGCAAGCCCGGCACCGGCGCCCTACGCCAGCCGGATCGCGTGTGCAGGCGCCTCGGGCAGCGACCGTTCGAGGTCGATGACAAAGTCCCCACCCTCTCGCCGTGACGCCAGCGCGCCGCCGCCGAGAAGGCGGGCCTCGGCCTGGGGCAGGCCGGTCGTGTCTCCCGTGCGAAGCCGCCGGCCTGCCGGCGTCCCGAGCAGAATCATGTACACGACACCATCTTTCGCCGTGAACCGCACCGGCTGCTCTCCCCCGGCTTCGTCGACTGCCGTGCCCTCGGCCCGGATCCAGGGGCGAGTACCGTAGATCGCCTCGCCGCTCACCGCCAGCCAGGCGCCGAGCTCACGTACCACCCGCTCATGGGCCGGGAGGACCGTACCGTCGAGTCGCGGCCCCAGGTTCAACAGCAGATTCCCGTTCTTCGATACGGCATCGACCAGCATCCGCACGAGGCCGGGTCCATCGAGAGAATGCACGAGGTCCTCGTTCGCCGCATACCCGAAGCTGTTCCCGATCCCCCGGCAGGCCTCCCACTTGCCCGGCCTGATGTCCGGGTACGAGGTGTACTCGGGCGTGCTGAAGTCGTAGTGCGGCGGCGGCGTCATCCCGCCCTTGCCGTCGGGCTGCGCCCAACGGTCGTTGATGACGCCGTCGGGAACGTCGTTGTAGTACCGGGCCAGCAATCCCAGGAGTTCGCCGCCCCCGGGGAAAGCGATGTCATTCCAGAGGACATCCGGTGCGTAGCGGTCAATGAGCTCGTTGCAGTGGGCGAGCGCATAGTCACGGTAATCCGGCTCCCCCGGAACGGCCCGCGGGATGTCGAACAGCGTCCCGATGGGATGCTGGTTGAAGGTCCAGTCGATACCCGCCGAATAGTAGAGGCCGTAGCGCAGGCCCCGCTCCCGGAGCGCCCGGCCGTATTCGCCGACTATGTCGCGCGGGCAGTTCCAGCCCGGCCGGCGCGAGTTGGCGACCTTCGTGTCCCAGAGGCAGTATCCGTCGTGGTGCTTCGTGACGAGCACCGAGTAGCGGGCGCCGCTGGCCGCGACGAGGTCGGCGAGAGAGGCCGTGTCGCAGGCGAGGAGAGCCTCCTCGAAGGGCACCCGAAAGTTCGCGTAGGGAGCGTCCCGGTAGCGCTCGCGGTGGAAGCGGGCGGTCGGGCTATCGGGAAAGCGAAGGGCGTTCTCGTACCACTCGGCGTAGGGCAGAAGCGACATCCAATTGTCGACGCCCCGCACTGCGAGTTGGTTCATCGGGCCTTCCTGGGGGGCGAAGGCGGGTACGCAGGACATAGTCCAATGGACGAAGATGCCGAGCTTCGCGTCCTCGAACCAGGCCGGAACGCGGTGCGCGGCGAGGCTCGAGAGCGAGGGAGCGAACGGCATGAGTGCAGGCTAACAAAGATTCGTGTGGACGCGTTTCTTGGACACTGAAGTGCAGTTGAATTCGAAGCTCGGCCCGAGCGCCACCAGTCCTGCCCAAAGCTGGGGTTCCTTTCCTGGTGCCGGGGGTGCCCCGCAAGCGCATATGGTCTGCATCAGCTGTTCCGGAGCAAAAAACCCTCTCGCCTGGCAGCCTCATTCAGTCGCGCATCGAGGCTTACGAACTCGAGCGATCGGGGGTC
>CAZHMF010000017.1:0-13599 GCA_964533605.1 uncultured Anaerolineaceae bacterium | reverse complement strand
TGGCAGCCTCATTCAGTCGCGCATCGAGGCTTACGAACTCGAGCGATCGGGGGTCGTGTCGGGAGGCGAGAAGTGCGGCCGCAAGTTGGAGGCTATCGGCGGCCCGCAGCGAATGGACACGAAGCATCCGAGTCGCCGCCACACGGACCGAGTCGACCGGGCGCACCTCGATCCAGCCCGCGGTCAGGTGGTCCAGCTGATCGTCGACGGCCCGAGCCTCTCTGTGTGAGAGAGCCCCCTCACGCTCGAGCCGCGCGAGAGCCGATGCGCACTCCACAGGGGTACCCCACCAGGCAACCACCGTCGGGTCTTCGTCAAGCAGCGCCAGGAGCCGGGTGCTTGCGGGTTCCGCCACCAGGAGAGCAACGACGGCAGATGCGTCCCAAAACTTCAAATGCCCTCCAGGCGCTCCTCGAGAAGAGCATCGACGGCGCTGCGCTCGGCGCGGGAGATCCCTTTCCGGAGCCGTGCCACGTCCAGCCCTTCCGTCGGGCGGCGAATGAGCCCCTCGCGCTCGAGCGTAGAGAGCCTCGCCTCAGGCATGTCATCCGCGGCGATCGGCTCGAGCCTCGCGATAGGCCTATCACGATCGAGAACGATGAGCGTCTCTCCCGCAACCACTCGACGGAGGTACGCGCTGAGTCCGTTTCGCAACTGAGAGATGGTGGCGCTTTGCATATGGCTATTATAGACATATCGGGCCGTACGCCGAGCCCTGACGGTGATCACTGAGGAAGCAGGGCCGCGTTTCGACCCCTACTCTTCCTCCACAATGACTGCCTGGCGAGGGCAGCGGCGGACCGCGTCGGCGACCGCGTTCGCGTGCTTCTCAGGAACCGGGTCGAGCTTCACGTAGCTGAGGTCATCGTCGCGGAGTTCGAAGACGTCTGGAGCGGCCTTCTCGCAGCGGCCGATGCCTTCGCAGACGTCGTGGTCCACACGGACTTTCATATGCACCCTCCTCACGGCCCTGCTCGCCGGACCGCCCGAAATCGAGCTTAGCATCCGAAAGCCCCGGTCATGGTGACGCCGGTGGGTTGAAGCAACCGGCGCCTCTGGTCGACCATTCAGGTGATGACTGTTGAAGAATTGTCGGTCGAGGAGCTGCCGCTGCATCCAAGCACGGAGCTGGTGGACGAGAGGTTCTTCCTGGAGGGGCCACAGGGTCGGGGCTTCGAGCTCCGCCACCTGTTCAGAGTGTCCTGGGAGTACGTGAGCGCCCTCCGCTCGCTTCACTTTCTCGGTCCCTGCGTGACGGTGTTCGGCTCGGCCCGCATGCCGGAGACGGCCGAAAGCTACGACCTGGCGCGGGAGACCGGGGTGGCACTGGCCCGCGCCGGATTCACCGTGATGACGGGAGCGGGCCCCGGGATCATGGAGGCCGCCAGCCGGGGAGCGAAGGAGGCGGGAGGACGAACCGTCGGCTGCAACATCGAGCTCCCGGCCGAGCAGACCGCGAACCCTTACCTCGATCGAGTAGTCAGCTTTCGCTACTTCTTCATAAGGAAGGTGATGCTCGTCAAGTACTCCTACGGGTTCATCGCCTTCCCCGGCGGGCTCGGAACGCTGGATGAAGTCTTCGAGTCACTGACCCTCATCCAGACGGGCAAGATCCGGGACTTTCCCGTCGTGCTCGTCGGGAAGTGGTTCTGGGAACCGCTCGTGGAGTACATGCGCGAGACACTGCTGGCCCATCACACGATTGACTCCTGGGATCTCAAACGGCTGATCATCACGGATTCACCGCAAGAGGCGGCGGAGCACGTGCGAAGGATCGGCATCGACCGCTTCGGGCTCAGCTACCGCCGGCGGCCGAGACGGCGCTGGTGGCTCGGCGAGTAGGAACGCAGGTTTTCGAAGCGGCAGGCGTGGGGGACCGTCACAGCTCCAGGCGGTAGCCGCGCCGGGCAGCCGGCTCCCAGCCGCTCCTCAGCAGAAGAGCCATCGTCTCGAAGCGCTCGTCTGGAACAAGGGCTTCCAGCACGCGGCAATCCCGAAATCGGAGCTGGTCCGCGATCGCCCGGATCAACTGCGTCGCGATTCCGCGCCGTCGCTGTGCCGCAGCCGTTGCGATCATGTGAAGCCGCCCGCTCAGTCCATCGCACCCTGCAACGGCCGCGCCCATCATCTCGCCGCGGCGTTCGGCCAGCGCGAGAAGCAGCGTTTTCCGCGCGAGGCCGGAGCGGAGCTCCCTGGCGAATGTCGAGGCCGGCTGCCTTCCCGTTAATCCACACTGCTCAAAGAGTCCGACCACGGCGGCGACATCCCCGGCGGACCCCGACCGGCAGTGCAGGTCAGAGAGCGATCGGCGACGCTTCAGCGGCGGCAGCAGGGAGTTCTCGGGGGTGAGCAGATCGGGCCTCCGCGCACGCGTCCGTTCGATCCGCTGTTCCGCCTTCCAGCGTTCGATCTCGGCGTGGTTCCCACCGAGGAGCACCGGCGGAACGTTCCACCCGCGGTACTCCGCAGGCCGCGTGTACTGGGGATGCTCCAGCAACCCTCGGGCGTGCGATTCGTCCTCGGGAGACGCCGCATCACCAAGCGCCCCGGGCAGGTGGCGCGCGACGGCGTCGATCAGCACCATGGCCGGGAGCTCGCCCCCCGTCAGTACATAGTCACCGATCGAAATCTCATCATCTACGAAATGATCCACGAACCGCTGATCGACGCCTTCGTAACGCCCGCAAACGAGCACGAGACGAGTCTCGGCCGCAAGCTCGCGAACGGTCGGGTCGTCCAGGGGACGCCCCTGTGGCGTCAGGTAGATAGCCCGACCGGGCTGCTCGGCAAGCCCGCGCACGTGGGCCAGAGCACGACCGAGCACGTCGACCCGCATGACCATGCCGGGGCCCCCGCCGAAGGGTGCGTCGTCGACGCTCCGATGCCGGTCTGTGGCGTGCTCGCGGATGTCATGGAGGACGACCGTGAGAAGGCTCTGGCGTCGGGCCCGGCCGACGATGGAGACATCGAGAGGGCCGGTAAACGCCTCGGGAAAGAGCGTCAGGACATCGACTCGCATCTGGTCAGGAGTGGCCACTGTCGGCTGCGGTCTCGTGCTCGAGGGGGCCGGCGAGGACCTTCGCCGCGTGGTCGATCAATGGGAGGAGAACGTCCAGGCCTTCCCGCACAGCCTTCGGGTTGCCGGGAAGATTGACCACCAGTGTGCGCCCCCGGGTCACCGCGATGCCCCGTGACAGTACGGCGAAGGGGGTGTGCTTCAGACCTTCGAGCGCCAGCGCCACAGGGATGCCGGGGACGTCGCGCTCGGCGATTCGGCGAGTTGCTTCCGGGGTCACGTCCCGGGTGCCCAGGCCGGTCCCACCTGTCGTAATCAGAACGTCGGCGATCCCGTCGTCGCACCAAGCCGCCAGGCTGAACGCGAGCGCTTCCAGGTCATCGGGGACCAGCGTCCGGCGGGTCACCTCGTGGCCGGCCTCGACGACTGCCGAGACGATCAGATCGCCGCTTGCGTCCTCACGTTCCCCAGCTGCGCCCCGGTCGGAGGCGGTCAGAATCGCTATTCGCGCCACAGAGGCATCGTAGCAGGGGCAATCCCACCGATACTCACCCCACAACTCCCCCGATTCTCCCCCGGCCACCGGCGAGCAAGCCACCTTACGTCGAGTTCAGATTCGAGCAGCGCGCCGGACGGCCATTACAGGCGACCACGTTCATTCAGCCGGGACTCGCGATGAAGGTCGCCGCCCGAGTTCGAAGAATCTCGTGGGATCCGGACCCCAAACCTATTGACAACGCCTTATGGCGAGTTATGCTGCTCCGGTGGGGGAATTTGGGGAGCCATGGGGAGCCATGGGTAACCCCGGGTCGCAAGGGGTGGCATGTACTTCGTCGGCAAGCACGATTACTCGCTGGACCGAAAACGTGTCCCCATCCCACCAGCATACCGCGCCGCCTTCGCTGCAGGAGGATTCGTGACTACCGGAATCGGACCCTACCTCGTTCTCCACACCATGGATTCCTGGGAGCGTGCCTGCGCAGCGGTGGAGGAACATTTCATTGAAACCGAGGACGGCGGCGATGTTCACCGCGACTTCTTCAGCAACGCCGCCCTCATCACTCCAGACGGCCAGGGTCGCATCCAGTTGCCCGACCCGCTCATCGAACACGCGGGCCTCGAGCGCGAGGTCCGCGTCGTCGGAACCGGCTCCCGCCTGGAGATCTGGGACCGGGCGGCCTTCCAGGAGCGTGAGCCCCAGATCCGGGCTACGCGACGGGCCGCGATGGGCGGCAGGCGGGCTGCGGTCGCCGAGGACGAGGGCGAATAGTGAGTGCTTTGATGACTGAGCGCCCGACACACACTCCCGTCCTGCTCAAGGAGGCCATCGCCCTTCTCGCCCCCCGTGAAGGCGGGGTCTACATCGACTGCACCGCCGGAGCCGGAGGGCACAGCGAAGCGATCGCCGAGGCCTGTGGTGCCTCCGGGCGGCTGATCTGCATCGACCGTGACGTCGACGCTCTCGCTCTCGCTCGCGAGCGGCTGGCCCGTTTCGGTGAGCGCGTCGAATTCGTCCACGACGACTTCTCTCACCTCGATTCCATCGCATCCGTCCACGGGCTCGAGTCCGTGGACGGCATACTCATCGACCTCGGCGTGTCGTCTATTCAACTCGACCGCAGAGAGAGGGGCTTCGCCTTCGGATTGGACGGACCCCTGGACATGAGGATGGATCGCCGGCAGTCGCTCACTGCCGCTGAGATAGTCAATTCCTGGCCCGAGGAGGACCTCGCCGATGTGCTGCGCACCTGCGGCGAAGTCTCCAGGGCACGCCAGATAGCTTCCCGGATAGTCCGGGCCCGCGAGGTCCGGACCACTCGGGAGCTAGCCAGAGCCGTCGAGCAGGCTGCGGGGAGCGCAAGGGGCCGAACCAAAACCCACCCCGCCACCCAGGTCTTTCTTGCGCTCCGGGTCCGAGTGAATGGCGAACTCGACTGCCTTCGCGAGGTACTCCCGCTCGCCCGCAGCCTGCTCGGCTTTGGATCACGCGGCTCCGGCCGCCTGGCGCTCATCAGCTTTCATTCCCTGGAGGACCGGATCGTCAAGGAGTTCTTGCGGCGGGAATCGACTGATTGTGTCTGCCCGCCGAAGACGCCGGTCTGCATCTGCGACCACAGGGCGAGCATGGCGCTGCTGACAAGGCGCGGCGTTCGTCCGACGGAAGGCGAGGTAGCAGCCAATCCGCGGGCCCGCAGCGCGACTCTGCGTGCCGCGGAGAGGATCGCCTGACGTGGTAAGCATTCCCCATCCCCTTCGGGGCCTCGAGGCGCCGGTCAGGGTTCCGCGACCGGCTGCCGGGTCCGGCGGTTGGGTTGCCGCCGGAATCGTCATCCTCGGACTGAGCGCGATGTTGCCGGTACTGGAGAAGAGCACCCTGACCAGCAAAGGCTTCACGCTCCAGGAGCATCAGGCGAGGGAGGAGAGCCTCTCCCTGGAGACCCGCGATCTCGAGACCGAGGTGTCCCGCCTCATGTCCGAGGAAAGAATCGAGCGAAGGGCGCTTCAGCTGGGCCTTCGTCCCGCGGACATCCCCATTTACGTGAAAGTGGACGTACCCGGCCCCGAGCCGGCAAAGATCCCGGCAGAGTACCTCGAGGTCATCGCAACGCCGGACGAGCAACCCCCGGCGCTGTGGCGCTCTCTGCTCGGCTGGCTCCCGCGGCTCTGGTGAGGGTCAGAGGAGTACCAATCTGAAGGAGAAGAGCCATGGCACTGCAGCGCGCCACAACGATGGTTCGGGCCTGGCTTCCCGCGGGACTGCTCGCGATCTTCGCCGCCGTGCTTCTGGGCCGCCTTGTTCAACTTCAGATCCTGGATCACGAGTCCTACTCTGAGGCCGCCCGGTCCGAACTGGACGGCAGCACCACGGTCTACGAGCGGCGCGGCGCGATCCTCGACCGCAACGGCAACGTCCTTGCCATGACCGTCGATACGTGGGACGTCTACGTCAACAAGAACATCTGGCTGATCGACGGCGCCGGCAGGGCCGAACTGCTTGCCTCCCTGCTCGACACCAGCGGACCCCAGATCCTCGCCGCCCTCGAGGCCGCGCCGGGGATCAACGTCCGCGTCGCCGAAGATGTTTCGGCGGAAACCGGAGATCTGATCGATGCGGCAGCCATCCCCGGCGTGACACTCGACCTCAATTTCGCCCGCTACTACCCGGAGGGAGATCTCGCCGCCGGCCTCCTCGGGTTGATCGGGGCCGACAACACAGGCCTCGCCGGACTCGAACTCACCTACGACGACGTCCTTCGGGGCGAGCCCGGCCGCGCATTCTTCGAACGGGACACGGCAGGCGAGCCAATTCCCTTCGGTAGGTTTCTCGCGACCGAGCCGAAACCAGGACAGGACCTCATTCTGACAATCGACCGGCGGCTCCAGAGACTCGCCGAGTCAACCCTTGCGGAGGCCGTGAGGGACCACGAGGCAGCGGGAGGCGACATCATCCTGATGGACCCGAACGATGGCTCTGTGCTCGCCGTCGCGACCCTCCCCTCTCTGCGGTTCAGCACCCTGGATCTCTCGGACGAAAGCCAGCTCGACCTTCTCCGGATCCGTTCCGTCTCGGACCTCTACGAGCCGGGCAGCGTCATGAAGGCGGTCACCGCGGCAGCCGCCATCGATCAAGGGGTCATCACTCCCGACACGACGTACGTGGACACCGGATCCGTGACGGAAGCGGACGTCACCATCACGAACTGGGAGAACAACATCTACGGCGAACAGACAATGACCGGCGTCCTTCAGAACAGCATCAACACCGGGTCGGTCTTCATCGCCCGAAAGCTGGGCGAACGGCTGTTTCACCGCTATCTGGATGCTTTCGGGTTCGGGCGGCCGACGAACATCGACCTCCCCGGTGAAGCGAGCGGGATCTTCAGGACCCCGAAGGACCGGGGTTACTCATCGGTCGACATGCTCACCCAGTCGTTCGGGCAATCGATAAGCGTGACGCCGTTCCAGATCATGGCCGCCTACTCTGCCATCATCAACGGCGGCAGCCTCGTGCGGCCCCACGTGGTCCAGGCCGTCGTCTCCCCCGAAGGCACCTATCAACAGCTCCCTCCAGACATCAACGGCCATCCCATCTCCGAAGCGACGAGCGCGACGATGCGCGAGATGCTCCGCGCCGTGATCGAACCCGGCTTCCACCACCCCGGCAAGCCCCGCAACTACACGGCAGGCGGCAAGTCGGGCACGGCGAACGTGCCGATCCCGAACGGCTATGACGACACCCAGATCGCCTCATTCATCGGCTTCTCACCGGCCGACAACCCGCAGATCCTCGTGCTCGTGAAACTGGACCGGAATCAGGATTTCCTGACGGGAACGCAGGCAGCTGCTCCGATCTTCGCCGACCTCGTCGATGAAGCACTGCTCTATCTCGCGGTCGAACCCGACGACGTTCGCTACGCGGGGGCCCGATGAAGGTGGCGCTCACGACCGGCTTCGTGGCGACCACCATGGGAGACCGCGGGTACGAAGTCGTGCCGGGAACGGACCGCCCCATCACCGGCGGTTCGCCGGACTCGCGGACGGTCCGGCCGGGCGACCTTTTCGCGGCGTTCAGAGGTGAGAACCGGGACGGGAACGACTTTGTGCGCGACGCAACGGCCGCCGGCGCCGTTGCCGTCGTCTGCGAACGTCTTCCGGAGCACCTCCCCGAGGACGTGACGGCCGTCATCTCTCCCGATACGCGAGTGGCAATGAAGGAAGTCGCGTCCGCCTGGCGGGATACGTGCGGCGCGCGAGTCGTCGGGATCACCGGGACCGTGGGCAAGACGACGGCCAAAGAAGCCGTCGCCACGCTGCTCGAGTCTCGCTTCGCCGTGCACCGCAGTCCGGGAAACATGAACTCCCGCGAAGGTCTGCCGCTTGCGCTCCTGACGTTGCACCCTGACCACGAGATCTCCGTGCTCGAAATGGCGATGGACAGCCCGGGAGAGATACTCGAACTGTGTGAGGTTGCACGCCCCGATGTCGGCGTCCTCCTGAACATCGGACTGACCCACGTTTCGAAGCTGGGCTCGATCGGGGCAATCGAGAAGGAGAAGCTGTCGCTCGTCCGCTATCTCAGTCCGGACGGGACCGCCATTCTCAACGTCGAGGATGCGCGCGTGGCCGGGGTGGCAGGCACACTCGCCTGCAGGGAGATCGGCTTTGGGCCGGATCCCGCAACGGCCGACCTCGTCTGGTCGAACGTGGACGACTGTGGCCTTGACGGAGTCCGGTTCGACGTCAGCCTGCGGGGAGAAGATCCCATCCCCGCGCGCTCTCCGTTGATCGGAGTTCACACACTCCCTGCGGCCCTCGCCGCCCTCGCGGCCGGCCTCGCCTTCGACTTCGAGCTTGGAGACGCGGCCGCCGCATTGAACGCGGGCGAGGTGACGGGGAGGATGAAGAGCCTTCCTGGCCCCGCGGGCAGCACCGTCCTCGACGACACGTACAACTCCAGTCCAGCATCGCTCGCCGGCGCCCTTCGCACGCTCGATGCGGTCCGCGGCGAAGGGCCCGGCCGGCGGCTCGCGCTGCTCGGCCCGATGGCAGAGCTGGGGGCGTTCGAAAGCGAAGAACACCGCGCAGCCGGCCGCCTGGCCGCCCGCCACTGCGATCGCCTGGTTGCGATCGGAGAGCCCTGCCGCGAGCTGGTGGAGGAGGCACGGGCCGCCGGACTGGCAGACGCTCACTGGTACGACACGCGGGAGGAGGCCGCCCTCGCCATTGCGAAGAACCTGCAGCGCGGGGATGTCGTCCTGGTGAAAGCCTCCCGCACCACCGCGCTCGAGACGGTCGTCCCCACTCTCACGGGGGAGGGTGCGGGATGACGCATGCGTTGATCTCGGGCTGCGTCGCGTTCGTGCTTGCCCTCGCGCTCGGGCACCCGATCCTTCGCTATCTGCAGAGCCGCAACGTGGGGAAGAGCATCTCGGAGGACCAGCCCGCCTCCCACAAGACGAAAGCGGGCACGCCGACCTTCGGCGGCTTCATGATCTGGGTCCCCACGTTCCTCGTAACCGCCGTCGCGGTGGACTGGTGGAACCACCAATCGATCCTGCTCCCCCTCTCGATGATCGGTGTCACCGGCGCTGCAGGCTTCGTCGACGACATGGGAACCCTCCAGCATCGCAGCGGCGGTGGTCTCTCCTGGCGGTTCAAGCTCTCCTTCGTGGGCATTCTCGCGCTGGGAGCGGCGTGGGTGCTATACGACCAGGTGGACGTTCAATCGATCAATGCTCCCTGGCTGGGGAGCGCCGAGCTGGGACTCTTCTACATCCCGATCGCGGTGGCCGTGATCGTGGCGACGACCGCATCGGTTGCGATCACGGACGGTCTCGATGCCCTGGCCGGCGGGACGACTCTCATCGCCTTCGTCGCCTACGGCGTGATCGCCTTCCTGCAGGGGCAGACGTTCGTCGCGACCTTTTCGTTCATCATCGCGGGCTCCAACCTCGGCTACCTCTGGTTCAACGCCCACCCGGCCATGGTCATCATGGGCGACACCGGGGCACTGGCACTGGGATCGAGTCTCGCGATCGTGGCTCTGATGACGGGGCAGTGGCTGCTGCTCCCCCTGATCGGCTTCGTCTTCGTCCTCGAAGCGATGAGCGATGTCATCCAGATCGGCTACTACAAGCTCACCGGGGGCAGACGGATCTTCCGGCGGGCCCCGATCCATCACCACTTCGAAGAGGGCGGCTGGACCGAGACCCAGGTCGTAACGCGAGCCTGGATCGTGAGCATCGCCGCGGCGATGCTCGGCGTCGCCCTCGCCCTGGAGGTGCCGGCATGAGCTGGCCGCACGACCTCGAGGGGAAGAGGGCGCTGGTCTACTCGATGGGAATCGAAGGAAGGGACCTCGCGTCCTGGCTCCTCGCCCAAGGGGCCACCGTCACCATGTCGGACACGCGGAGCGAAGTGGCTCTTGCCGCGGCAGGCGCGTCGGCTCCGGCGGGAGTGGAGGCGACCCACAGCGGCGGGCCGCTCCTCGATCCCGAGGGGTTCGATCTCGTTGCAGTCGCCCAGTCGATCCTTCGTTCGAATCCCGCCATGGAGCGCGTCCGCGCACTCGGGGTCCCGTTTACGTCCCAGATGCGCCTCTTCCTTCAGCTTTGTCCGGCCCAGCGGGTAGTCGGGATCACAGGGGCGAGCGGCAAGTCCACGACCACGTCGCTCGTCGGCGCCATGGCGCGGGCGGCCGGGATCGACCACGTCCTCGGTGGCAACCTCGGGATCGGGGGGGCGATGGGGTCGGCTCTTCTTCAACACCTGCCTGCCATCCGGCCCGAGACTCTGGTCATCCTCGAGGTCAGCCACACACAGCTTCAGTACACGGACCGTTCGCCTCAGATAGCGGCGGTCACGAACGTCACGCCGAACCACCTGGATCAATTCAGCTGGGATGAATATGTTGGCTTGAAGCGCCATCTCCTGGAGTATCAGGGGCCGGGCGACGTGGCAGTCCTGAACCAGGACGACCAGACCAGCCGGGCTCTGGTTCCGGCAGTGATCGGTTCCCTCCTCCGCACGTCGACGGCGAGTATTGTCGAGGGCGACGGCGGCTGGATCGAAGAGGAGCACATCGTCGTCCGCCGGTCCCGGCGCCAACAGCGAGTTGCGCGACTGGCCGACAGCCCGCTCAGGGGAGCCCACAACGCCGCGAACCTGGTCATGGCCTGCACGCTCGCGACCGCCGCGGGGATCCCCGCCGACGCGATCTCCGAGGGACTGAGGAACTTCCACGGCGTACCGCACCGACTCGAGACCGTAGGTCGAGCCGCCGGAGCGACCTGGGTCAACGACAGCATCGCCACGACGGCTGAGAGAACGGTCGCCGGTCTCAATTCCTACACGGAGCCGGTTGTCCTGCTCCTCGGAGGGAGGGAGAAGGATCTGCCCCTGGACAGGCTCCGGGAGCGCGCCGCCGAACGATGCCGGGCGGTCGTCTGCTTCGGTCAGGCGGCCGGCCTCTTCTTCGAAGCGCTTCACGACTGCGTCGCGGAGTGCCGGCGCGTCGAGACAATGGACGAGGCCGTCGCCGAAGCGGCGGAATTGGTCGCCGCCGGAGACGTGGTCCTCTTCTCCCCGGCAGCGACGAGCTTCGACGCCTACCCTAACTTCGAAGCCCGGGGACGGGCGTTTCGCGAGCTCGTTCGGGGGCTCGAAGGCTTCCGGGAGGCGGCGCCGTGAAGCCGCGTTCGGTGACCGGAGGAATGGACATCCCGCTGTTGATGATCACGGTGATCCTGTCCGTCACCGGCCTGATTGTCATGTACAGCGCAAGCTTCGTCGTGGCCCTGGCTTACTACGGTGATCCTCAGCACTTTCTGATCCGCCAGGTCATGTGGGCCGCCCTCGGCGGCACCCTCCTGGTCGCCGCTACACGGATCGACTACAGGCGCCTGAAACCCCTGGCGGTACCCATCCTGCTGGCGGCGATCCTGGCGCTCATCGCGGTGCTGCTGGTCGGGACCGAGGTCAACGGTGCGCGGCGCTGGCTCGCCGTGGGCCCCTACACGATCCAGCCATCAGAGTTCGCCAAGCTTGCCGTCATCATCTATTTCGCCGCCTGGTTTGGCAGCAAGGGCCAGCAGCTGAAGAGCTTTGAGCACGGGCTGGTCCCGTTCATCGTGATCGTGGGCAGCGTCGGCTTCCTGATCATGCAACAGCCCAATCTCGGAACCACGCTCGTCATCCTCCTCATCGCCGGGACGATGTTCTGGTCGGCCGGTGCATCGGTGCGCCAGTCCCTCACGCTCGGCACGATCGGCCTCACCGCGGTGGCGCTGCTGGCAACCACGGCCACCTACCGAAGCGACCGGCTGTTCGCGTTCCTGCACCCCGAGCAGGATCCGCAGGGACAGGGTTTCCAGACTCTCCAATCGCTCATTGCGATCGGCAACGGCGGCCTCACCGGGCTGGGACTGGGGGCGAGCCGCAGCAAGTTCTTCTATGTCCCGGAAAGCCACACCGACGGAGTGTTCGCGATCCTCGCTGAGGAGGCGGGATTCGTCGCGGCGGCGGCGGTGATCGTGCTCTTCGTCCTCTTCCTCCTGAGGGGTTTCCGGATCAGCCGCCGGGCCCCCGACGAGTTCGGGCGGCTGCTCGCCGTCGGGATCACCACGTGGATAACAGTTCAGGCCCTCCTCAACATAGGCGGGATAATGCGGGTCGTGCCGCTTACGGGCGTCCCGCTCCCGTTCCTCAGCTACGGTGGCAATGCTCTCGCCGCCGAACTCCTCGCCGTAGGGATCCTGATCAGCATCTCGCGGCAAACCTACCGGCGACCGGAGCGGGATCGGGCACAGCCCGAGCGGAGGCCAACCGCTCCCGCCAGAGTACGGGGGGGCACGCGGTGAGAGTCGCCATTGCTGCCGGGGGCTCCGGAGGCCACATCATTCCCGCACTCACCGTCCTCGATGCCCTGCGGAACGAGTGTCCGGACACGGAAGCGACATTCTTCGGACCGGACGACAGGGGAGAGCGGGACCTGGTAGAGGGACGTGAAGTCCAATTCCAGACCGTGCCGTCCGCCGGTCTCCGGGGGCGAAGCCCGTTTGCGATGTTCCGCGGCCTCGTCCGGGTCGGACGGGGTGTCCTTGTTGCCGGACGGGCGCTCAGACGCTACCGGCCGGAGGTCGTCTTCAGCACCGGTGGTTACGCGAGCTTCCCCAGCTGCCTGGCGGCGCGATTGCTGCGCCTTCCCATCGTGATATTCCTCCCGGACGTCGAACCCGGCTGGGCGGTTCGCCTTGAACGCCGCCTGGCAACGAGAATCGCGACCTCGACTGACGCGGCGCTGGAGCACCTCCCGAGGGACCGTACGACGGTCACCGGTTATCCGGTTCGGGCTTCGTTCTTCTCTCAATCTCGGGCCTCCGCTCGCGACGGCCTCGGCCTTGCCGCAAAGGAGCAGGTACTTCTCGTCGCCGGAGCGTCACAGGGAGCCCTCACCATCAACCGAGCCCTCTTCGAGGCGCTTCCGTCGCTCCTCCCACGTTGCCACGTGTTCCATATCACGGGCCGGCCCGGCGAGCGGGAGGCTCTTCGGGCGCGTGAAGCCCTCGAGCCCGGGGCAGGCCGAAGGTACCACCCGGCCTCATTCCGGGACGACCTCCCGTCGCTCATGTTGGCCGCGGACCTGATTGTATGTCGCTCGGGCGCGAGCATCCTCGGGGAGCTTCCGGCGGCCGGCCTGCCTTCGGTCCTCGTTCCCGGCACCTACGCCGGTGGCCACCAGCGCCACAACGCACAGTGGCTCTCCGGACGCGGAGCGGCGGTCGTGCTCGAGGAGTCGGAACTGAACCTGCTCGGGCCCATCTGCCTGGAGATGCTCGCCGACGGCGCTCGACTGGCGGCCATGGGGGGAGGGGCCGGCCCCCCGGCCACCACATCCGCGCGCGACAGAGCGACGCCCCGCCTGAGCGCCGTCTAGGAGCCGATGCACGGTCAGCCCCATCGCTCGTCTTCATCTACGTCCGGCTCATCTTCGTCCAGCGACAGGTACAGGTTCTCCTCGTCGCGCGCGACCTCGGCGCCCCCGACGAAATCGGGATCCCACGGCTGTGCCTCGTCTCCTTGCT
>CAZHMF010000016.1:5918-31964 GCA_964533605.1 uncultured Anaerolineaceae bacterium | reverse complement strand
CGGTACAGCGTGGACTCGATGGGGCCGCGCGGCGCCAGTGCCCATCTCTTCGCCGACAGGTTTGCCTGGGCACAGTACGGTACGTTTCTCAGTCATCTCGCCCTGCTCGTCCTCCTCATCGGTGGTTTGCTGACTGTCGCTGCAGGCAAGAGCCGCCGGTTGGTCGTCGCGGAGTCCGCTCCGGCGGCGCCGGTCTTCGCTACCCCCGGTCCCGGACAGCTGTTTCTGAGGGTCGTAGACGCCAGTCGTGGCATCGATCCCGAAGGCAACGTGGTCGACTTCCACACCGATGTCGAGGTCCGGAGGGGCGACCAGACAGTGGCCTGCCGGGTTACCGTCAACGGACCTTGCGAGACGTTCGGCTACAGGGTCCACCAGGCGGCTTTCTTCGATGATTTCGTCCGCGTCCGGCTGGCCGGAGGGGAGGGCGAGGTCCTGTTCGACGACATCGTGGACTTCGGAGGGAGGACGACGCCGGTCCCGCGAATGCTGGTGACCGACCGGTTGGGAGAAACTGTCTTCGACGGTCCGGTTCCGCAGCTGGCGACCGAGCGCGGCACGGGCAATACAAGAGCGGACGACTCAGCGCTCGGCCTTCTCACGATTCGCTCAGGGGAGGGTGGGGAGTTGGAGTCGATCCCTCTGCTCTGGCGGACGGGCCGCAGCTTCGAACTCACCGCCGGGACGGCCGAGGGCCCGCAAACATTGGCAGCCGGCGAGGGTTTCGCTCAGGGCGAGCTTCGCGTGGAGTTTGCGGGACCTGTGGCGATCCCGGCCATCCAGATCGATGACTTTCCGGCGAGCAATGGAACGGTGACATTCCAGCTGACCGGTCCGGCAGGCGGGCCGCACCTGGTCGTGTCGGGGCTCGCGGAACAACCTCTGGAGATCGAGGCGGGCGCCGAAGCAGAACTGGAAGACGGGATGCGGCTCACTTTTGTGGAGCCACTCGAGGGTGCAGGCCTCGACGTGCGGCGGGATCCGGGCGATTCATTCGTCTGGATTGGCATCACGATGGCGCTCACCGGGCTGGCGATCACGTTCTACGTTCCGAGGCGGCGCGTCTGGGCGAGGGTTGGTGAGGGCAGGCTGAGCCTTGCGGCTGTTGCCGAGCGGGGCGTCAGGCTCGAGGGCGAACTCCGCACAATTGCGGAGATGGCAACCGAGCGGGAGCGAAGCGAGCGGATGGCGCGAAGGCGAACTCCGCCCGGTGGGGCCCGGTGAACGAGAAGACCAGCGTCAACCTTCTCGTTCGGCCCGGGCCAGCGCAGCATCGAGGACCGGCCCGGGGATCATCACGAGGAGGCAGGCCACTGCAGCTCCCGCGATCAGCAGGTCGTCCAGCTGGCCGAGCACGGGGATGAAGTCGGGCACGAGATCGAACGGCATGAGCAGGTAACCGACGAGGACCAGCAGCAGCAGACGAGCACCCCGAGGAGTTCCTCCGTCTGCGAGTAGGGCACGCCCGAACGCCAGCTTTGCTCTCAGCGGGAGCCTTCGGAAACGGCGCCCTCTTTCGCTCGCACGGAGTGCGAACAGAACCAACAGTGAGAGGGCAGCAACTCCGGAGGCCGCGATGAGCACCACGAGCCAGATCGTCATTGTCATGGGCCAAGATTAGTCGGATCGGGCGCATCCGGCGGAGTCAGAAGATCGCGGGATGGGGCGGGCACTGATACGCTCGCCCGCGGGACGTTCGATGGAGCAGACTGAGAGCCCCGCGGGCATAGACCGGGACCGCCTCCGGGAGGCATTCGCCACGGTCCTCGACGCTCTCGGAGAGGACCCGGCGAGGGAAGGCCTGCGCGAAACTCCGCGAAGGGTGGCGGATCTCTACGCGGAGGTCTTCGGAGGGATCGGCGTCGACCCGCGGAAACACCTGGAGGTGAGTTTCGAAGTCGCGCACGATGAGATGGTCATCCTTCGGAATATCCCCTTCTACAGCATGTGCGAGCATCATCTCCTTCCCTTCCATGGGGAAGCGCACGTGGGTTACGTCCCAAACGGCCGGATCGTGGGTGTGTCGAAGCTGGCCAGGGTCGTCGAAGGCTACGCGCGACGGCCCCAGGTGCAGGAGAAACTGACGTCGCAGATCGCCGAGGCAATCGTCGAGGTTCTGGGGGCCGACGGAGTCGCCGTGGTGATCGAAGCCGAGCACCTCTGCATGACGATGCGAGGCGTCAAGAAGCCGGGGAGCAGGATGGTGACCAGCGCGATGCGGGGCCACTTCCGGCGCTCTGCAGTGACCCGGAGCGAATTCCTTTCGCTCGTCACCGGGAACCGCTAGCAGGATGAGTGAGCGAGAGACTCTGCCAACGCCATCGCTGATCGCCCCGGCTGACCTGGACCGGCTGTCCGGCGCGTGGAAGGGACTTCTGAGCGAGGCCGGGGCGCCACCTTTCGCCAGCCCGGTCTGGTACGCAACATGGCTCGCACATTTCGAAGCCGAGCGGCCGCTCTTTGCCGCCTTCCACGACGGCGCAGGACGGCTCCGGGGGGTGGTACCCCTGTCCGTCGACGGACTCATGGCCACGGGCCTCGGGAACCCGAAGATCCAGGACTACGCCGGGCTGGCCATTGCCCGGGGCTGGGAGGGGCCCGTCCTCTCCGCGCTCCTCGAGTGGGCTGAGAGCGAGCAACTCAAGGGCATACGCCTCTGGGGCATCCTGGGTGGATCGGCGCTCGCCCGTGAGCTGCCCCCCACGACTGCCGCCGCCGGCTGGACTGCCGAGTCGCGCCGGGAGGCGGTGGCTCCCCTGGCCGAGGTCGGGAACGAGTGGGAGACGTTCGTATCAACGCTCTCGAAGAAGAACCGGCACGAATTGAGGCGCAAGCTCCGGAACCTCGAGTCGGCCGGAGACGTGGCGTTCGAGACCATCATCGACCCCGACGCCGTCCGAGAGACAGTCGCGGTGCTCATTCGGATGATGCGGGAGAGCCATGAGGGGAAGACGCGATTCCTCACGCCCGAGATGGAGGCGTTCTTCCTCGACATGGGGCCGGCGATGGCGAAGGCCGGCAGCGGCCGAGCCTGGCGGTTGTCGCTCGACGGTCGCGAAGCCGCCATTCTGCTCGGATTCGACCAGGACGGCACGAGGTTCCTCTACAACAGCGGCTTCGACCCTGAGTTCGGAAAGCTCGCCGTCGGACTTCTCTCGAAGGCTCTGGCGATGAGGGCGGGAGCCCGGTCCGGGATCGTTCGCTTCGACTTCCTCCGCGGCGACGAGGAGTACAAGCGGCGGCTGGGAGGACGAGAACAGGAGATCCTCGAGTTCAGCCTCGGGAGGCGGGACTGACCGGGGGCGTTGCCATCTCTCGGCCGGCGGGGCAAGCATGATGGTCCGCGAGGAACCGGCCGTCAGCGGTCACGCCCGGCCCTCGCACGATTGATCCAGGCGCGGGCGA
The DNA here is from genome assembly GCA_964533605.1 of uncultured Anaerolineaceae bacterium. GTDB lineage: Bacteria > Chloroflexota > Dehalococcoidia > Tepidiformales > Tepidiformaceae > DASCML01. The sequence goes on along the minus strand of CAZHMF010000016.1, from coordinate 28,559 downwards.
TCGTGAGCTGTTCGAGCGAGAGGTCGGGGAGCTTCTGGCGCAGCGGCCCGAGGGCTCCCACGGGGCCGCCTGCTTCGTGGCTCACCCTGGCGAGCGCGGTATCGTCGACCCAGAGAGTAGGGTCGCCGACAACTCCCACGCCGATCGCTTCCGCGATGTGCATCGCGACGCTGGTAGGCGGCAGTCCCCGCCGCCTCGCCACCTCCTCGATCGAGTGGCCCTGGTCGATCAGATCGACCGTCCTCTGAGCGCTGGACGAGAGGCCCGTGCTCGCAGCCTTTTGCCTTCGGGCCGGGGCAGTTCTGGTGGCCTTGTCTTTCGGGGGCTCTCCGCCTGCGGGCTGCAACCCGACATCACTGGCTGCCACGGCCTCGAGGAAGCGGCTCCCGAAGCGCTCGAGCTTGGTCGTTCCGACACCGGGGATGGCCAGCAGCTCGACACGGGTACGGGGCCGCCGGCGGGTGATCTCGCGAAGGGTCGAGTCGGGGAAGACCATGTAAGGGGGGATGCTGAGCTCCGTCGCCAGCGAGCGCCGTACGAGACGGAGCTCGCTGAAGAGCCCATCGTCCACCGTCCTCTTCAGGGTCGGTGACGGGCTCAGACAGGGTCCGCAATTGCTGCAGGACCGTGGTGCGGGCTCGCCGAAGTAGCCGAGGATCCTGTGTCTCAGGCAGGTCACGGATTCGGCGTAGGCCTGAATGGCATCGAGCTTGGCGAAGGAGTGACCGCGGTGCTCCTCCAGAGCCCTGAGGTCTATTCGCTCCTCCGCGCCGCGCCCGATGTCGGTGACCCGATACCCGCGCCGGGCGACGAGGCCGGACTCCACGAGCGCGGTTATCGCCGCATTGACCGGGACCTCGTCTTCGCGGAGAGGGGCCAGGTCGGGCACAAACACCGGATCACCGCCCCCCGCGGCGATACTCCGGTAGACCTCGAGAACTCTTTGCGGCGTTGGGTTCGACGTCTCGATGAAGAACTCCTGGGTGCCACGATCGCGGGGGGAGTAGTAGAGGACGCACTCGGCAGGGTCTCCGTCGCGGCCCGCGCGGCCCGCCTCCTGGTAGTACTGCTCAATGCCGCCGGGGATGTCGTGGTGGAGAACCATGCGGACGTCCGGCTTGTCGATACCCATACCAAAGGCATTCGTCGCAACGATCACCGGGAGGCTGTCGCGGGCAAAGGCGTTCTGAATACGCTTTCGGTCTTCGTCCTCCATCCCGGCGTGGTAACGGGCACAGCGGATGCGCCGGCGCTGGAGCGCGTCGGTCAGATTCTCGACTCGACGGCGGGTTGCGCAGTAGACGATCACGGACTGATCGCGATGCTCCTGCAGCCTATTCGCGATGAGTTCCGCTTTCTCTTTCTGGCTGCGGGCACGCACAACCTCGTAGCGAAGGTTCGGCCGGTCGAAGCCCGAGATGTGGATGACGGGCGAGCGCAGGGCCAGGCGGGCGACGATGTCGTCGCGGACCTGCGGGTCCGCGGTCGCTGTGAGCGCCATGAGGGGGGGGCCACCGAGGCGGTCGCGCACTGCCCCCAGCTCACGGTACCCGGGCCTGAAGTCGTGGCCCCACTGAGAAATACAGTGGGCTTCGTCGACGGCAAGAAGGGACGGCTGAAGGGGGCGGACCGCCGCCATGAACTGGCCGTCGCCGAACCGCTCCGGGGCGACGTAGAGGAGGCGGATTTCGCCGCGGGCAGCCTCCTGCAGGACGCGAGCCTGAGTCTCTCGCGGGATCGTGGAGTTCACGGCGGCGGCGGCGACGCCGGCGGCGCGCAGGGCATCGACCTGGTCCTTCATGAGTGCGAGCAGCGGGGAAACGACGATCGTGAGCCGCGAAACCTCGGCGATGGCCGGGATCTGGTAGCAGAGGCTCTTCCCGCCGCCGGTTGGCATGACCGCGAGCACGTCGCGTCCCTCGAGGGCTGCTGTAATCGTCTCCGCCTGGCCCGGCCGGAACTCCGGGAATCCGAAAACCTCCCTGAGGATGCGCCTGGCATCGGCCATGGTCGCGGGCGGTGGAGGGGAGGGCATTGCCAGACATTAGAACATTTGAGCGCATCGTAGCCAAATCCCGATGTCCCTCCCGGAGGTCTATGATCGACCGTATTCCTGTTTTCGGAGGGGACCTGATGAAGGCCGCCGTCTTTCACGGACCCAACCAGCCACTGACGATCGAAGACATCGAGATCGACAAGCCGATGCGCCGGGAAGTCCTCGTGCGCACGGTTGCGAGCGGCGTCTGCCACAGCGACCTGCACTTCGTCGATGGTTACTACCCGTTCACGGCTCCGGCGGTCCTCGGCCACGAGGCCGCGGGCATCGTCGAGGAGGTGGGAGAGGACGTCACCTATGTGAAGCCCGGCGACCACGTGATCATGTGTCTGTCCGTCTTCTGCGGGAACTGCGAGCGCTGCCTCAGCGGGGAGCCGTTCCTCTGCCGCAGCCGGGACCGGATGCGGGCGCCGAACGAGCCGCCGAAGCTGACCTGGAACGGCGACCCGGTAGCTCAGTTCGCTCAGCTCTCGAGCTATGCGGAGAAGATGCTGGTCTTCGAGAATGCGGTCGCGAAGATCCGCGAGGACATGCCTTTCGACGCCGCAGCCCTTATCGGGTGCGGCGTGACGACGGGCGTGGGAGCGGCGATGAACACTGCCGGGGTCGAGCCGGGATCGACGGCTGTCGTCTTTGGAGCGGGGGGCGTCGGGCTGTCGGCCATCCAGGGAGCGCGGATCGCCGGAGCACGGCAGATCATCGCCGTCGACATCTTCGAGAACAAACTCGCGACGGCCCGGGAGCTGGGAGCGACGCACGTTGTCGATGCTTCATCTTCGGACCCGGTCGAGGCGATTCGGGAGATGACCGGGGGCGGAGCCGACTACTCGTTCGAGTGCATCGGCCTCAAGAAGGCAGCCGAGCAGGCGTTCGAGTGCATCCGCCCGGGAGGGACGGCGACAATCGTGGGGATGATCCCGGTCGGGGAGAAGGTCGAGCTCGAGGGAAGCGCGTTCCTCAGTGCGAAGAAGATCCAGGGCTCATCGATGGGTTCGAACCGATTCCGGGTCCACATGCCGCAGTACATCGACCTCTATCTGCAGGGCCGCCTGAAGCTGGACGAGATGATCACGCGCCGGATCGGGCTCGAGGATATCAACGAGGCCTTTCGTGCCATGAAGGCCGGAGAAGTGGCGCGTTCCGTCATTATGTTCGACAAGTAGCTTCCCAGATAGGGGTGCCCCAGCGGTACCAGAATGGAGTCCATGAGAGGCTCAGCCGGCTTCCCCTAAGAGTGACTCACACAAAGTAAGTGCCCTGGTCAGGGACGCTTAACCGAGCGTTTCCCGCGCGGGCTCCCGGTCCTGGGCTGGTCAGTTGCGCCCGCTGCATGGCCCCGGAACTTAACCATACCAAGGTGAACTACACGATAAGTGCTGTTGCTACGTGACCAAGGCGAGTTCTATAGTCGCGGAGATTCTACGCGAATCAATCTGACCTGTTGCAGGGGAGAGAAGCGACATGGCTGACAACTACTGGAAGCGGCGGCACCTCACGCGGCGACGCTTCCTCGGCACCGGGGCCACGCTGGGGGCCGGGGCGGCCGGGCTCGCACTGGTGGGCTGCGGCGACGACGACGATGGTGGCGAGGCGACGCCAACGACGAGCGCGGGGGGAACGCCGGGAGCGACCGCAACGTCCGAATCGACGTCAATGGGAATCCGGGGCGGCACCATCCGCTACCCGCTCGAAGGCATGTCCTCGGGCGACCCCCCGACACTGTTCCCGTACGAGAACCTGACCTACCTCGCCCAACACCCGGCGACGCTTCACTACAGCCGTCTCGTGACGGAGGTAGCGGGCCCGGGGATCGCATCCAGCGACTTCACGGCGCTGAAGGGAGATCTCGCAGCGGGGCTCCCGGAACAGCCGGACGATCAGACCTTCGTCTTCACGCTGAAGCCGAACATCAAGTTCCACAACGAGTCCCCGCTCGACGGGCGTGCCGTCACGGCTCAGGACCTCGGGGATTCATACGGGGCGTTCATCCAGATCTCGCAGAATGCCTCGGCCTTTGAGAGCGTGGTGGATTCGTTCGACGTCACCGATGACCTGACGATCACAATGAAGACGAAGCTTCCATACGCTCCGTTCCTCACTACGCACGCCTCCACCCCGGAGGGTTTCTGGTTCATCCCGGTCGAGATAATCAACAGCGGCCAGGTGCAAGACAAGCCGGTCGGAACGGGACCCTGGGTGTTTCAGGAATGGGAGTCCGGCGTCGCGATGCGTTGGAAGCGGTTCGAAGAATACTACGAGCCCGACGTGCCGTGGTTCGACGCAGTCGAGGCCAGCCTCTTGAAGGACCCACAGCGGCTCATCGCCGGGCTCGTGGCCGGCGACTTCGACCTGTCGGGGCTGAGCGGGACCGTCTACAACGATGCCCACAGCAAGCTCGACCCGGCCGGGACCGAGCTGTTCGCGCCGACGGGTGTGCTGGGCGGAGTATTCTTCAACTTCGACACCGACGGCGGAATCTGGCGCGACAAGAGGCTCCGGCAGGCTCTCTCGATGGCGGTGGACCGGGACGAGGTCCTCAAAGTCCTCGACCAAACCGGCAAAGGCGTCTGGCAGGCGCACCTGTCGCCGGCGCTTGCCCCCTACTACCTCGACCCGAAGTCCTCTGAGTTCGGGGAGAACGCCAAGTACTATAAGTACGATCCGGCGGAGACGAAGAAGCTGATCCAGGCTGCCACCGGGTCCGACACGGTGACGATGAAGATGGCCGGCAATGTCGACCGCTACGGCGCCGCCGCCCAGCAGGCCTGGGAGCTATGGGCAGATCTTCTCCGCCAGAGCGGTTTCAACGTCGAGCTCGTCTTCCAGGAGTACGGTTCGTACATACAGTCGACCTACCTCGGCGATATGACCGAGGGGGTGGCGATCGGGCCCCTGATCGGGTCACCGCGGGACCCCAACGACATCTTTTCGAGGAACTACGAGTCGTCGTCACCGCGGAACAACTGGGGGGGCACGCCGATCGACGAGATGCCGGACCTGGACGCTGATTTTGCCGAGCAGCGGACGATCTTCGATGTCGAGCAGCGGGTCAACTTCATCCAGGACATCCAGCGGAAGATGGCCGAGTCAATGCTCATCGTGCCCTACACGGGGAGCTCCGGCTTCGGCTACGTGCAGCCCTGGGTCGAGAACTATCACGACAAGATCGGCTACGCCGTACACCGGACCTCGATCAGCGAAGCCTGGTTCACGCAGGAGCGTGCGGACCGCGGCTAATTCGTCGACAGTGCGGGGGGGGCGCCGGGAGAGTCAGTGCTTCCAGGCGTCTCCCCCGGCGCCCCGCAGACCATCAATCCAGAGGCTCGCTCGTGACGCAGTACATTGTCCGCCGCATCCTGCTCATGGGCCCGACGCTCATCGGCGTCTCGCTGCTGGTCACGGCCCTTCTCCGGTTGCTGCCGGGCGACGCTGTCGACCTCCTGGTCACCGAGAACGCCGTCGGCGGCGGCAACGCGACGTTCAACCTCCTTATCGACGAGCGGCTCACCGAGGAGGGTAAGGATCAGGCCTCGATCACCTACCAGGACCGCCTGGCCGCCGAGGAAGAGATAATCAACGAGTACCTCCTGAAGGAGGGCAAGGACCCCGAGACCGCCGGATCTTCTGACCGTCTGAGCGCGAAGAATGCGCTGGCGCTGGAGGCCTTCAAGGACGACATCCGGAGGAAGCTCGGCGTCGACAAGAACTTCATGGAGCAGTGGTCCGACTGGGTCTGGCACGCAATTCGCGGGGATCTCGGGGAGTCGCTTGTCGGCGGGGTCGAGGTCCGCGATGAGCTTCAGCGCCGCATCCCGGTGAGCTTCCAGCTCGGGTTCTTCGCCATGATGTTCGGCACGCTCGTCGCCATCCCGGTTGGCGTCATCTCGGCTGTGAAGCAGGACAGCTGGCCCGACTACGTCAGCCGGAGCATCGCAATCGCTATGCTGGCGTTGCCGTCGTTCTTCATAGCAACGCTGCTGATCGCCTTCTCGGCCCGCTGGGCCGGCTATTCGTTCCCGATCTTCTACAAGGACTTCTGGGACAACCCTTCCCAGAACCTGCAGCTCGTGCTCGCCCCCGCGATCATCCTCGGCTTCGCCCTGTCCGGAACGCTCATGAGGCTGACGCGGGCTCAGATGCTGGAAGTGCTCCGCCAGGACTACATCCGGACGGCGCGTGCCAAGGGACTCGTCGAAAGACGGGTGGTCATCTCGCACGCCACGCGCAACGCTCTGCTCCCGGTCGTCACAATCCTTGGTTTGCAAGTGCCGATCCTTATCGGCGGCTCGCTCGTGCTGGAGCAGATCTTCGGCATCCCGGGAGTGGCGCAGTATCTGTTCATCTCGATCCTGAACCGGGACTTTCCGGCCCTGATCGGCGTGAACATGATGATCGCGCTGGTAATCATTGTCACCAACCTCGTCGTCGACATCACCTACGGGTTCCTGGACCCGAGGGTCTCACTTTCTTAGGAACGGACCGTGGCCACTACAACAAGCACGAATCTCGAGCTCGACTTCGCCGCCGTCGCGAGCCGGCCACTTCCCGCCAGAGCCGCGCGGGCGACGGTCACCTTTGTAAGGACGAAGCCTCTGGGGGCTTTCGGCGCCTTCATGCTCGTTCTCGTTTTGGTCGTCGGGGTCTTCTCGCCCTGGATCGCACCGTATGGAATCTCCGATCTCGATACAGCGAGGGTGCTGGACGGCCCCAGCGCCGATCACTGGTTTGGAGTCGACCACAACGGCCGAGATATCTACTCCCGAATCCTCTATGGAGCCCAGGTGACGGCTCTCGTGGGGGTGGGGACCGTGGTCCTTACCGGTCTCCTCTCGTTGATCATCGGTGTTGTCAGCGGATACTTCGGCGGTCGAGCGGACTTTACTATCCAGCGGATGGTCGATGTCTGGATGAGCTTCCCCGCGATCTTTCTCATCCTGACACTCGTCGCGGTCCTCCAGACATCGACGAGCTGGGGGATTCTCGGACTCCGCAGAGGCCCCGAGTGGGGACCCGACCCGCAGGGTGGCGACTGGATCTGGAACACGCTTCCGAGGACGACAATCGTCATCCTCTCGCTCGGCCTCGTGCTCGCAGGCGGTGCCTCACGCGTGATCCGCAGCGCAGTGCTCGGGGTGAAGGCGTTCCCTTACGTTGATGCGGCAATTGTTATCGGCGCTTCGAGCCCCAGGATAATCGCACGACACATCCTGCCGAACATCATGGCAACCGTGATCGTTCTGTCCACAGTTCAGCTTGGCGTCGCCATCCTCGCCGAGGCGACGATCAGCTTCCTGGGAGTCGGGATCACCAACTTCCCGACCTGGGGTCAGATGCTGTCAGGCCGCACCAGAGACCTCGCTGAGACGAACCTCCACCTGGCCCTCTTCCCGGGGTTCGCGATCTTCTTCGCCGTGTTCGGGTTCAACATGCTCGGGGACGCGCTCCGCGATGTGCTCGACCCCCGGTTGCGGGGGAGCGGCTAAGAGAGTGGAGCGCTGGACACGGGGGCTCAGGAGCCTCTCCCTCTGACTGAGGATGACATCACGACCGCTCATCGATGGAGATAGGGGGCCACCAGGTCCGCGTAGAACTCGGCCCCGGCCGGCCGCAGGTGGACCCCGTCATCCCAGAGCAGCCCCGGATGCGCCTGTGCCGCCGCGTGCCAGTCGACAACGGGGACACCGCCGTGGCGCGCGGCCCCTCTGGCGATGACCACGTTGTTGGGCCCCTCCCAATCCCTCGGCACGACCAGATTGATCAAGACCAGGGCGCGGTCGGGCCCCACCAGGTCCACGATCTCCTCGAATTCCTCGTCCGAGAAGGGCCCGTTGTTCCCTATGTGAATGAGGACCACATCGCCCAGCTCGCCGCCGGCGGCCCAGCTGCGAAGGATCACAAGCGCCTCCGGCACCGTCCGTCCGACCGCTGCATCGACGATTGCGCCGGGGAACCTCTCTTCGAGCAGGTTGGCCGCCGCGAGCATCACCGAGTCGCCGAGAGCGGTCAGGCGGATCGGCGCGGGGGTCTCCGTTGGGAGCGCCGTCGGTTCGTCGGCCGCCGGCGAAGGGTCTCCCAGCGGGCTCGTGACGAACGTGACGATGGCCCTTCCCGGGGCGCGGCCAGTCAGTTCCCCGGCGAGCCACGCCGCAGCCAGCAGAAGGACGGCCGCCACCAAGATCAGCCAGGCCGCACGCCGGGGGGTGGCAACTTCCATTGTTTCTCAGCGGGCCTCCAGATGGGGCCGGATGAGGTCTGAGTAGAACACCGCGCCTTCGGGCCGAAGGTGGATTCCATCCCGCCAGAAGATCTCGGGGTGAGCCTCGGTGGCACCGTACCAATCGACGAGAACGGCGTTCTTGTGCTCCGGCACGACGCGAGCGAGTACCTCATTGTTAGGCTCTTCCCAATAGCGCGGCACACGAAGATTCAGGAACACGATTCGCCGATCGCTGCCCGCGATCTCGAACACGCGCTCGACCTGCTGGTCATCGATCGGGCCATTGTTCCCCATGTGGATCAAAAGGACGTTACCGAGCTCGCCGGCCGCCTCCCGCCGGGACAGTAATCCGAGGGCATTGACCATGGCGCGGCTGACGGCGGCGTCGATGTCGATATCGAAGTCCTCGGCCGCGGCGTCGGCGGCGAGCTGATTGGCGGCCCCCAGCATCACGGAATCGCCGATAGCCGTGACATGCAGAGGTTCCGGCGGGGCCTCCGGCAACGTCGGGAATTCCGGGACGACTCCCTGAACGAGGTGCCCTGGAGGACTGAGCATCACGTTGGTACCCGGTGGGGTCGGACTGAGAAGGAGTTCCTCGACTCGTCCCAGCAGAGCCGTCGAGCGAGTCACGCCGGCGGTGAACACGACCTGCATGCGGCTTCGAGGCAGGTCCTCCGGCAGTCGACTGGCCGATGGCACCTTCTCGCCGTCGGACTCGGCGTGGTTGATGATCCGCACACTTTCGAGCTGGAAATAGTCGGGCTCTTCCGGTGGCTCCGCTGCCGCTGCCACCACACCGACCATCGCGATGAGAGCAAGAACGGCCGGAGCTCCCAGCATCGTCGAGGCGACGCGCCAGGGGCGGACACCCCACCAGGACGCGAATCGTGAGCGGAAACGGCCGAGCGCGCCTTCGCGCACAGGGAGTTCGAGCCAGCGGTAGGAGGCGGCGGAGAGCACAAGCGTGACGGCCAGCTGAAGCGCGAACAATGGGAGCCCATCCAGGGCGACGTCTTCACCGGGGCGCGAGAGAACCATCACGGGCCAGTGCCAGAGGTAGATTCCGTACGAGCGAAGCCCCAGCCAGCGGAGAGGGAAACACCCCAGGTAGCGCGCTGCCCAGGTGCCGGTCGACACAGCGGGAACGATGAGAAGAAGCGTCGCCGCGTCCACCGCCAGGAACCCTCCGCGGTAGAGCAGTGAATGGGTCTCATTGAGGAACAGGCTCGCGGCGGCGAGCAGTGCCAGGGCAACGAGCGCCGAGCCCTCGAGGTAACTCCGTCTCCAGAGACCTGATACGGGCCTTTGCGGCGGGCTCCAAACCAGAGCCAGGGCCGCGCCCAGGAAGAGGCCCGAAAGCCTGGTGTCGGTCCCGAAGTACACGCGAGAGACATCCGCCATCGGGTCGAACAGGAGGGCCATCCAGAGGGCCGAGGCGAGCGCCCCGACAAAGACGAACAAGGCGAAGCCTCTCGGCCGGAGAAACTTGAGGCCGGCGAACGTCAGAAGTGGCCAGGCCAGGTAGAATTGTTCCTCGATCGCCAATGACCACAGATGCCGGAGAAGCGAAGGCCTCGTGAACGTATCGAAGTAGTCTTCGCCGCTGAAAACAAGATACCAGTTGGTAAAGTAGCCGAGCGCAGCGACAACATCGGCACGCAGATCCGCCACCTCTTCTCGTAAGAACAGATCAGCCCAGGCCACGACGATGAGGAGTAGAAGGAACAGTGCCGGCAGGAGGCGGCGTGCTCGTCGGAGCCAGAACATGCCAAACCGGATCCCACCGCTCCGCCGCCACTCGCGGACGAGGCCGAGGGTGATGATGAATCCGCTGATGACGAAGAATACTTCGACGCCGAGGAAGCCGGCGGGAGCGATCCCGAGATAGCTGTGGAAGAGGATGACCGCGAGCACTGCGAGAGCCCTGATGCCGTCGAGCCCGGGCAGGTACCGCCCGCCGCCGCGCATCGAGGGGACACCGGAGGCGGTGGTGTCATCGGTCACCGGGCCCCTCCATTCGGGTCGCTCCCTCGTCCGGGAAAGAGGGCTTCGACGACTGCATCCGCCAGCAGGCTGGCGCGGACCGGTCCGAAATGCACCCCGTCGGCGCCGTCGGGAGTGACGTCAGAGGTATCAACGAATACTACCCAATCCCGTGACTCCGCTTCGGTCCGCGCAGCCTCATTCAGGGCCGGCGCGTTTGCGGCGAGGTCCGGTCGAAGGAGCGAGGGTATGCCGACCCATACCAGGAGCGGCCCCCCGGAGGCGAAGAGATCCATCGTCTCCGCGGCACGCTGTCCGTAGAGGGCCGGCGAAACGAACACGGCGTCGTTGGCACCGACCATGAGAACAACGACATCCGGGGAGTAGAGAGCGACCTCGGCCGGCAGGTAGGTCAGCCACCACGAATAGGGCACTCCGAGCACCGCCGAATAGCCGCTGGGGTCCGCGAGCCTGGCCGAGATCTTGTAGTCGGCGGCCCGGACGGGCACGGCCCCCAAGCTCGACATCGTATTGAACAGATTGGTGGTCATGAAGTACGAGACGGAATCGCCGTCCGACCAGATTCGCAGTCCCTCGGGCGACGCCGGCACCCGCGATGGCGGAGGGTCACCGTCGCGCGCAAGCCCCGCGAAGATCAGAGACACTCCCGTCCCGGTTATCGGGACTGCCTCAGCCGGAGGCATTCCAGGCTGGGCAACGGCGGCCTCCACCGAAGAGCGAGCGTCGGTGCCGAGCACCAGTGCAGACAAGAGGGTCCCCGTGAGAACAAGGGCGGCCGTCAGGCGCGTCCGGGAGAGGGCGCCCCGGACACGGCGAGACCGCGGCCTGAGCTTCATCTGGTCGCCACCCCCGTCACCCCGTTTGAGGCCACCGTGCCGAAGGAACGCATCTCGTGCAAGGTACGTTATGTCCCCTGCCGAATCGCGAAGTAGCGCGCTTCGGGGTGGTGGACGATTATCGCGCTCGTCGTCTGCTCGGGATGCCACTGGAAGGTCTCGCTCAGTTCGCACCCTATCCGGGACGGGTCGAGCAGGCGAGCAATGCCGGCCTGTTCTTCGAGGTCGGGACAGGCTGGATAGCCAAACGAGTAGCGTGCCCCTCGGTATTCCTGCCGGAAGAGCTGCTGGACGGTTGCTCCGTCGTCACCGTCGATACCGAGTTCCTGCCGAACTCGCCGGTGCCAGTACTCGGCCAGCGCCTCCGCGACCTCCACCGCGAAACCATGGAAGTGCAGGTACTCCCGGTAGCGGTGGCGCGCAAAGAGTTCCTGTGCCCGGTCGGTCGCCTTCGTTCCCACCGTCACGACATGAAACCCTACGGTGTCGTACTTCTCCGGGCCGGTGCCGGAGCCCGGTGCCCAGCCCGCCTCCTCCGCCGACAGGAAGAAGTCGGCGATGCAGAGCCGCCTGCCCGACGGCTGCCTGGGGAAGCTGAAGCGAGTCGTCTCGCCGGCCCCGCGGCCGCCCTCGAGATCCGGCCAGACGAACAGTTCGTTTCCGACGGCCAGTGCCGGGAAATACCCGTAGACGACCTGCGGCTCAAGCAGGCCCTCGGCGACTACTTCGCCCTGAAGCGCCCGAAGGACGGGCCGCACCTCCGCATCGATGAACGCCCTGTACTCGGTGTCGGTACGCCCGCCGGCGCGGTACTGCCACTGCCCCCGGAAGAGTGCGACCTCGTTGACGAGAGGAAAGATGTTCTTCAGTGGGAGACCCTTCACCACGCGACTGCCCCAGAACGGAGGTTCGGGGACCTCAGGCCTCGGCGCCTCCCGGACAGCGCTGACCGCATAGGCCGTCACATCGCCCAGATCCCCCGCTGGTTCGGCCACGCGCGCCGGTGCCGGCTGCCCGACCGGCTGAGGAGCCCGACCCTGTGAGATCGCATCCATTGTGGCAAGGCCCTCGAATGCATCCCTGCAGTAGTAGACGCTCCCTTCGTAGACCGATCTGAGGTCGTCCTCCACATAGCGCCGGTTGAGCGCTGCGCCGCCGAGCAGCACAGGGTAGTGAGAGAGGCCTCTGAGGTTTAACTCCTCGAGGTCTTCTCGCATTACGACCGTGCTCTTGACGAGGAGACCGCTCAGTCCGATTGCGTCCGCACCGGTCTCCTGGGCCCGGGCGGCAATCGCTGCAACCGGCTGTTTGATCCCAAGGTTGTGCACCGTGTAGCCATTATTCGAGAGAATAATGTCCACGAGGTTCTTTCCAATATCGTGCACGTCACCGCGGACGGTTGCCAGCACGATCGAGCCTTTGCTCTTCCCCTCGCTGCGCTCCATCTGCGGTTCCAGGTAGTCGACGGCCGCCTTCATGGTCTCGGCGCTTTGAAGCACGAACGGGAGCTGCATCTCGCCGGCGCCGAACAGATCGCCAACCACCTTCATCCCCTCGAGCAGATGGCCGTTGATGATCGCCAGCGGATCGAGCTCCGTCAGCGCCTCGTCGAGGTCCGCTTCGATTCCGCGCCGGTCGCCGTCGAGAATCCGGGCCTTGAGCCGGTCTGGTGGCCGCAGGAGCTCGCGTGCGTCGACCTCGGCGGCAGCGGTGCCGGAGGCGCCCTCGAACAGAGACACGAAGTGTTGGAGCGGGTCATAACCTTCGCGGCGGCGATCGTAGATGAGGTCCTGAGCGGCCGCCGCCTGCTCTTCGGGGATCCTCGCGAGGGGCGTGATCTGCCGGGCATTTACGATGGCCGCGTCCAGTCCGCGCCCCACCGCCTCGTGGATGAAGACCGAGTTGAGGACTCGCCGTGCCGCAGACTTGAGCCCGAAAGAACAGTTCGAGACACCGAGCAGCGTGTGGACCCCGGGCAGCTCGGCCTTCACCCGGGCAACTGCCTCCAGAGTCTCGACGCCGTCGCGCCGCGTCTCCTCCTGTCCGGTCGAGAGGGGAAACGTCAGGCAGTCGACGAGGAGGTCGGAAGGCTCGAGCCCAAAGCGCTCGACCGCAATCTCGCGGATCCGGTGCGCAACCTCCAGCTTCCGATCTGCGGTCCGCGCCTGCCCCTGTTCGTCGATCGTCAACGCCACGGCAGCGGCGCCGTGCCGCTTGATGAGAGGAAGGAGTCGCGAAATCTTGCTCTCGCCGTCTTCGAGGTTGATTGAGTTGACGATCGCCTTCCCGCCATAGAGCTTCAGCGCCGCCTCGATCACGTCGACCTCGGTCGAGTCGAACATCAGCGGCAGCGTCGACTGCGTTCGCAGCGCACCGGCGATGCTCTCGACGTCGGAGGCACCGTCCCGCCCCACGTGATCGACCATGAGGTCGAGCACATGTGCGCCTTGCTCCGCCTGCTGCCGGGCGAGGCTGACGATCCCGTCGACGTCGCCCGCGGTCAGCAAGTCGCGAAAGGCCTTCGACCCGGTGGCGTTCAGGCGCTCGCCGACGACGAGGAAGGACGTCTCCTGACGGATCGCGGTGCTGCTGTAGATCGAGGACACCGAGGGCTCGGCGGGCGGTCTGGGTGAGAGCCGTTGGAGGAAGGGTGCCGCGGTCGTGCGAGCCTCCGGAGCTTCGCGTCCGACCGCTTCGATTGCGGCCCGGAACATGTCCGGCGTCGTCCCGCAGCAACCGGCAGCGATGTTGGCTCCGAAATCGCGGATGAATATCCGGTGATGGCGGGCGAACTCTTCAGCCGTCAGGGAATAACAGGCTTTGCCTTCGCGCACCTCGGGAAGCCCGGCGTTGGGGCCAACGAACACGGGCCGTCGGGAGTGCTCCGTGAGGTAGCGGACGTGCTCGATCATCTCAGCCGGACCGGTGGCGCAGTTGATCCCGAGGATGTCGATGGCGTCCAGCGCATCGAGCGCAGTCAGCGCAGCATCGATGTCCGTTCCCAGAAGCATCGTTCCTGTCGTCTCAATCGTGACGCTGGCAAGGACAGGCACGCGGCAACCGGACTGCTGCATCGCCTCGACACAGCCCGCTACTGCCGCCTTGGTCTGGAGCAGGTCCTGGCAGGTCTCCACTTTGAGGAGATCTATCCCTCCCTCGAGGAGTCCCACTGCCTGGTTGCGGTAGCTGACGACAAGTTCATCCCAGCGGATCTGGCCGAGTGAAGGAAGTCTCGTGCCCGGGCCCATCGTTCCAAACGCGAAGCGCGGCCACTCGGGAGTCGAGAAGCGGTCGCGGACCCGGCTCAGCGTCTCCGCGGCGAGACGGTTGATCTCGCGGGTTCGGTCGGCGAGGCCGAACTCGGTTAGCACGACCTCGTTGGCGCCGAAAGAAGCGGAATCGACGGCATCACAGCCGGCTTCGAAGAACGGTGTGAAGATGCCCTCGAGGATGTCGGGCCTGCTGACATTGAGCCACTCGGGACAACCTTCGTGCTCCTCCTCACGGTCCGTACCGGGATTCGCCACGAAGGCTTCCGGCCCCAGATCGAGCGCAAGGATCGCCGACCCGATGGGGCCGGCCGCGAAGAGCACATGTTCCCGCAGTCGGTCGATGAACGGGTGGTCGAGCGGAACGTAGACCATAGACGATCAGCGTACCCGTTCTGCTTTCTCCGTTCTGCGCTGCGGACCCGGATCCCCGCTCAGCGAACGGGCACTCGACGTCAGCGCGCTTTCCAGCTCGGCTCGCTCTTCTCTCGGGCAGCGGCCAGGCCGGCGCCGGCGTCGTCCGTCGCACCGGCGACCCGGCGCATCGTCTCGCCGAAGCGGATGGCTTCGGCCCAGGGCATCTCCTGGCCCCGCCAGGCGACCTCTTTCGTGGCCCGCACGGCCAGCGGCGCCGACTGGCAGAGCCGCTTTGCAAGGGCGCGCGCCTCGTCCATGAGGGACTCGTGAGGCACCGTCCTCCACACCAGCCCCATCTCTTTCGCGCGCCGGGCGTCCACCCGTTCGCCGATGAGAAGGAGCTCCATGGCGTGGTGCCAGGCAATCTTACGGGGCATCCGAACGGCCCCCTGGATCGTGGGCACGCCGAGGCGCACCTCGGGAAACCCGAACTCGGCACGCTCCGAAGCAATCGCAAAGTCGCAGGCGGCGACGAGCGTGAGGGCAAAGCCCAGGCAGTACCCGTTGACGGCTGCGATCGTGGGCTTCCAGACCTCGAGCCCGTTCTCGAGCGAGGTCAACGACGGTGTCTCCCAGTGGGTCCGGCCGCGCGGGCGGGCAGTTGACCTGATGTCCGCACCGGCGCTGAATGCGCGACCGCTACCGGTCACGATCCCGACCCATGCTTCTTCGTCGTCGCGGAATCGCAGCCAGGCTGCGTCGAGGTCCTCGCGAAGCTCCTGGTTAATCGCGTTCAGTGCTTCGGGCCGGTTGTAGGTGATCGTCGCTACGTGGTCGTCGCGCTCGTAAAGCACGGTCCCCGCCATGTCGGTCCTCCTCTGAGCGTCTGGGGGCGATTCTACGCGCCCCCGGACTCCAGGCGTCTGATGAACGCCCGCAGCTGGCGAGGACTGCGAATCGTAAAGACTCGAGCGTTGTTCGGGATCTCCTCAAAGGCACGTTCGGTGCGAGCCAGTCCGGGTCGCCAGTTTCTTATCCCCCAGAGGAGGATGGAGTCCGTGTCGAGGAACGCGAGGCGAAAAGACTCCCGGTTCACGCCCCAGAGAAGCTCCCCCGTGAACATTCGCACCATGGTCCGCTTCACGAGCCGCGGGTATACGACCAACCAGGGAAGCCGCAGCCATACGACGGAGTCGGCTTTCGGAAGGATCAAGTCCTTGACCTCACTGTAGTTGCCGTCGAACACCCAGCCGGTCGCTTCGAGGTCCGCCAACCGGCCTCGGACCGCGTCCCGAAACTCCCCGGTGGACAGATCCTTCCAGTCCGGGCGGCTGTGGAAGATGGCATCGAGTTCGACAAACGGCAGGCCGAGGCGGCCGGCGAGCAGCCGTCCGAGGGTTGTCTTTCCCGATCCGGAAGGGCCGTAGACACATATTCGGCGTCCGAGGACGGGTGGGGCCATCCGATCGATATTAGCGAGGCGCGCGGTACGGGACGCCGCCGCCTTCGCGCTCTACCATCTTCGGATGGCCGACCTCGTGCTCTTCGATCTGGATGAGCGTGGTGTTGCAACGATCACCCTGAACAGGCCCGGTGCCCTCAATGCGATCAACATGGCGATGCGGGACCTGCTCTGGGAGTACCTGGCAGCGTGCAGGGACATGCCAGACCTGGAGATCCTCGTCTTCAAAGGAGCGGGCCGGGCATTCTCTGCGGGGGCGGACATCTCGGAGTTCGGGAGCGCCCCGAGCATCATGGCGTCCCGCCGATCCCGCCACGGGCGCCCCGTCTGGGAGCTGCTCCTCTCCCTCCCGGTCACCACGCTCGCTTCCATGCATGGATACTGCTACGGCGCAGGCCTCGAGCTCCCCCTCTGCTGCGACATCCGCATCGCCGAGCGCGGAACGAAGTTCGCGGTGCCGGAGGTCACTCTGGGGTACATCCCCTCTGCCGGGGGAACACAGACGCTGGCAAGAACGGTTCCGCCCGGCGTAGCGGCACACATGCTCCTTTCCGGCGAACCGATCGATGTGGAGGGCGCACTACAATGGGGGCTTGTTGAATCCGTCGTGGACGATCTCGAAGCCGCGGTCAGAGAGCGCGTGGAGGGACTCCTGGCGGTTCCCCGAAGCGACCGCCCGCGGTCACGTCCGTCCCTCGAGGACTTCCCCGCTTTACAGGGGTGAACGCGACGCCGAATATGCTTGCGCAACTGGAGGCGCGACTCGCATGTGGAACTTCCTGCGGCGGCAGCTGACCTACTTCCTCATCGGCTTTGTGATCACGTTCGTGATCTACCTGTTCGTTCGCTTCAGTGCCGACGCGATCCTGCTCGGGATCGTGATCGGTCTCGGGGGCGGGGCGGCGGTGATGGTTGGCCTCTTCTGGCTGGAGCGACAGTTCCCGGCCGAGGACAAGGGTGTCGCGACCTGACGGCGAGCCGGCGGCCCCCCAGGGCCCCCTCTTCTCTGGCTCTTTGACCGAGCATCGCGAGGGACTGCTCGCCGTCCTCTGCGCGGCGTTGCTCTGGAGCACCGGCGGGCTCTTCATCAAGTGGGTCGACCTCGACACGCTCTCCATCAGCTGGTGGAGGGCGCTGTTTGCCTACCTGGCCGTGCTCGTCGTTTCGAGGCCGGGCATCCGCGCCCCGTGGCGGGAAGACCCGGTTACCTGGGGAATCGCTATCTCGTATTCGGCCGTTCTCATACTGTTCGTTGCTGCTACGCGGCTGACCACAGCAGCGAACGCGATCTTCCTTCAGTACACGGCGCCCATCTACCTCATCGGCACGAGCGTGCTCTTCCTCCGCGAACGGATCACCCTGCTGGACGTGATGACCGTCGCGGTTGCGATCGGCGGGATGGGGCTCTTCTTCATTGAACGACTCGATGCGGGAGCGACGCGGGGCAATCTCCTCGCCCTTTGCTCGGGCCTCTCTCTGGCAGCGATGTTCACTTTCTTCCGCCACCCTCGCTGTACCTCGGCCACACGGCCGCGGGCGATGGCACTCGGAAACGGGCTCATGGTGGTCGGGCTGCTCGCGGTCAACATGGGACGCAGCGCCTGGGGGGGCTTCACACCGGCGCCCGGCGATTTGTTCGGAGTGGCGTTCCTCGGGGCGGTTCAGATCGGCCTCGGGTACGCGATCTTTGGATTCGGAATAGCTCGCGTAGCGGCCCTCGAAGCAGCACTCATCGGCATGCTGGAGCCGGTCCTCAACCCGGTATGGGTGTTTCTCTTCCTCGGCGAATCACCCGGCTGGTGGGGTGTCGCGGGAGGCGCGGTAATCATCACCAGCGTCACCGTCCGGACGGTGATCGTAGAGCGAAGGCGGTCCGCGACTTGAGACTCGGGGCGGGATCCCGGGGACCGGAGAGCGCCGCCCTGATGGACGTTCTTGCGGCGCTGACTCGGATGCACCGGCAGCGGGTCTGGCACTGGCGGCCGGAGTCCGATCCGTTCGAAGTCGCAGTTGGCGCGATCCTCGTCCAGAACACGTCCTGGGACAACGCCGAGCGAGCGCTCGCGAACCTCCGCGGGACGGCGGCGCTGGAGCCCTCAGCGATGGGAGCCCTGGAGGGGGGTCGACTCGCGGAGCTCGTGCGACCGAGCGGTCAATACCGTCAGAAGACCCGCAAGCTTCAGGAACTCCTCCGGGCGGCCGCAGCCGCCGGCGGGTTTCCGCAACTCCTCAGTCTTCCGGCCGAAGATCTCCGTTCACGCCTGCTGGGGGTCTGGGGCATCGGCCCGGAGACCGCCGACGCCATCCTTCTCTATGCCGCTCGACGGCCCTCGTTCGTGGTGGACGCCTACACGCGGCGGCTGTTCACCAGGCTCCGGCTCGGTCCGGGTGCTGGGGCTGCATATCAGGAGTGGAAGGATTACTTCGAAGGAGCTCTGGCTACCGGGAACGCTGATGCGAGGCAAGCCCTCTGGGCGCGATACCATGGTCTCGTGGTTCTTCACTGCAAGCATCTGTGCCTGAAGCGAGCGCCTCGCTGCACCGGCTGCACGCTGCGGGTTTCCTGCCCCGGCCGGGGGACGGACGGGTGAGTGCGGGCGAAGCCGGCATCCCACGCGGCCACCTGAACATCCTCGATTCGCTTCTCTCTGCATACGGGCTCCAGAGGCGCGGGGCCGCCGCAGTGCCCGAATCCGTTCTCAATACGAACTACAGGGTGGAAACAGATGAAGGACCCCGATTCGCGAGGATTCACGCCACGCGTCGCGATCGGGAGCGCATCGAGCGTGAACACCGCGTCTCCGCCTGGGCTGCTGCCGCAGGGCTTCCGGCAATTGGACCGATTCCCGACGGGCAGGGGGAAACCGTACAGCGGGTCTGGGGAGTGTTTACGTCGCTGTACCCATGGGTCGAAGGCAGGCACGCTCCGCGGGGGACCCTGAGCAGGAAGGAAGCGGTCACACTCGGAGCCCTGCTCGGCGATCTCCAGCTGCGGTTGAGAAACTACGCCGACCCGACTCTTGAAACCGGCAAGGCCGGTTCCCACTGGGACACGAACGACTCCATCGAGACCCTGAGCCGGGTCGACGATCTCATCCGCTACTACCCCGCGATCCCGGCTGAGCGACTCGAGGTTCAGCTTGCCATCCGCCGGCAGCTCGAACTCCTCGAAGGCCATGCCCCGATCGGGCCGGATGCGTTTGAGGACTTCGAACGCCAGCCTTGCCACGGCGACTTTCATGAACGAAACGTGCTGCTGGGGCCGTACGGGACCGTCGCCGGCGTCGTGGACTGGGAGATAGTCTCTCTGCTCCCTCCGCTATACGAGCTGGTCAGATCTGCGACGCTGCTCGGCCTGATCGACCGGGCGGAAGTGTTCGCCTCGTTCATGGACGCTTATCGCGCCAGGGTTGTCCGTCCCCTGACCGACTACCGGAGGGCGGTGGAGATGTACTGGCAGGCAACGCTTCACGACTCCTGGGTTTATCGCGAGGTCTTCGTGCGCGGGAATTCGCGCGCCGCTCAGTTCTTCGAAAGCCATCGGGCACGGGTCGAACAGTTCAGCGACGCGGGCTTCCGCGCAGCGCTCGCCGACCGCCTGGCGGGCTAGAGACCACCGGGATACCGCAACGGGTCCTCAGTCCGGCTCCGGCAGCCGCTCTTTCACCCGGTCGAGGATGGCGTTGGCGACCGCGTACTTCGTGAGAAGAGGCAGTTCTTCGACTCGCCCGCCCGTGTGGAACAGCGTGACCCGGTTCGTGTCCGTGCCGAAACCGCTGCCGGCGGCGGTGACATCGTTCGCCGCGATCATGTCGAGCCGCTTGGCCGCGAGCTTCGCGACGGCGTTCGCCGCGAGGTTCTCCGTTTCCGCAGCGAAGCCGACTCTCACGCCGCCGCGCTCGAGTCCGGCGAGGATATCGGGGTTCAGTGTGACCTCCACGCTGAACGACTCTTCGCCGGGGCGCTTCTTCAGCTTCTGCCGGGCGGCGCTGGCGGGACGGAAATCCGCAGGTGCCGCGGCCATCACCAGCGCGTCGGCGTCCGCCGCCGCCCGGTGCAGCGCCGTCATCATCTCTTCGACGGTCTGAACGTCCACCCGCTGGACGGCCGGCGGCGTCGAAAGTGCCACCGGGCCGGCGACAAGTGTCACCCGCGCCCCCCGATCACGGGCAGCCTCCGCGATCGCGAAGCCCATCTTTCCGCTGGAGCGGTTGCCGATAAAGCGGACCGGGTCGAGCGGCTCGTGTGTGGGGCCGGCGCTGACAAGCACGTGCCGGCCGCGGAGATCGCCGGAAGACGAGCCCACGGTCGCTCGAAGGAGACCGAGCACTTCGGGGACTTCGACCATGCGCCCTGAGCCGCTCCTCCCAGTGGCGAGCCTCCCCTCGACGGGGCCCGCGAATCTGAACCCCCGGGTCCGCAGGAGCTCGACATTCGCTCTCGTCGCCGGGTTCTCCCACATCTGGCCGTCCATCGCCGGCGCGAGAAGAACCGGGGCCGTTGTGGCCAGTGCCGTCAGCGTGACCATATTGGACGCGGCGCCATGGGCGAGCGCGGCAATCGTATTCGCCGTTGCAGGGGCGATCACGAGAGCGTCCGCCCTCCTCGCAACCTCGATGTGTGCCTCGGGCTCGACGGCGCCAAACATGTCGAGGACCACCGGCCGGCCGGAAAGCGACTGAAACGTGAGCGGTGCTACAAACTCGGCCGCTGCCTCGCTCATGATCACCTCGACGTCGGCCCCTGCCTGCCGGATCTTCGAACACAGGTCCGCCGCCTTGAAGGCGGCGATCGAGCCGGTGACGCCGAGCGCGATACGGCGGCCGGCGAGGGGAAGCTCTTTGTAATCGGACATCAGGAACTCCTATCCGCCCGGTTCAATTCGCAGATCAGGCGCAATCCGGTCAGTGTGAGGTCGGCGTCGACCACGTCGAGACAGTCGGTCTCCGCGGCGACGACGGGAGCGAGGCCGCCTGTCGCGACGACGCAGGGCTCGCCGCCGAGTTCTTCCTTGAACCTGCTCACCATCCCTTCGACGAGCCCTACATACCCGAAGAGAATGCCCGATTGCATCGCGGTGATCGTGTTCTTTCCGATCGCCGAGGGCGGGCGCTCGAGCTGGACTCGGTAGAGCATCGCGGCCCTGGCGAACAGCGCCTCGCTGGCAATTCCGATCCCGGGGGCAATGGCGCCTCCGAGGTAATCCCCGTGCCGGTTGATGGCGTCGAATACGGTGGCCGTGCCGAAGTCGACGACGATCACCGGTTTGCCGTAGCGGTGGATGGCGGCCACGGCATCGATGATCCGGTCTGCACCGAGCTGTTTGGGGTTGTCGTAGAGGATCCGGATCCCCGTTCGCAGACCGTGCCCGACGATCAGAGGCTCCAGGCCGAAGTAGCCCTTGCACACATCCTGGAATGTCGGGATGAGGGGAGGGACGTCGCAGCCGATGATGCAGTCGCTGATTTCCTCCGGGCTGCAGCCCCGGGCACCGAGGAGCGAGAGTATGAGAACCCCGTACTCGTCGGCGAGCTTCTCGCGCTCTACGCCTATTCGCCAGGTCGCGCGGATCCGCTCTCCCTCGAAAAGCCCAAGGTGGATGGCGGTGTTGCCAATGTCGAACGCAAGCAGCATACGTACGCTCCGGCTCCGGGGCCGTCCCGCGGTCCCCTGCCGGCCGGATTGTACCGCGCCTCCGAGAGTCGCTGCCGCGCTCCCCGGAGTGGCCTCGTTTACACTGTTGTCATGGCCACGGCTGCCGAAACATCCCTGGCGAGGGAGTACGCGACGAAGGCGAAAACAGCCTCCCGGCGGTTGGCTACGGCCTCAACCGCTGAGAAAGACGCTGCGCTCGCCCAAATCGCCGACGCTCTCGAAGCTGCGACATCGGCCATCCTGGTCGCAAATGCCCGGGATCTCGAGAAGGCTGCCGAGACGGGCCTCAGCGACGCCTTCACAGAACGGCTGACTCTCAACGAGGACCGGCTCGCCGGAATTGCACGCGAGGTGAGGGCCGTTGCCGGGCTTCCGGATCCGGTAGGCGAGATGTTCGACACGAGAACTCTCGCGAACGGAATGATCGCCGGCCGCCGGCGGGTGCCGCTCGGCGTCATCGCCTGCATCTACGAATCGCGGCCCAACGTGACGGTGGACATCGCTTCGCTCGCGCTCAAGAGCGGAAACGCGTGTGTGCTTCGCGGCGGCAAGGAGGCGGTCGAGAGCAATTCCGCTCTGGCCGCCGCTGTCCGGACCGGTTTGTCGCGGTCCCCTCTCCCGCCGGAGGCAGTCCAGGTCATCACCGATCCTGACCGCCGCCACGTTGAAGATCTTCTTCGGGCCCACGACCTCATCGACCTCATGATCCCGAGAGGCGGGAGGGGGCTCATCACGCGCGTTCGTGACCATGCGACGATGCCGGTGGTCGCGGGCGGAGTCGG
>CAZHMF010000016.1:0-5818 GCA_964533605.1 uncultured Anaerolineaceae bacterium | reverse complement strand
GACTGGGATACGGAGCACCTTGCTCTGCGGGCGGGGATCGCGGTCGTCGACGGCCTCAGGGGCGCCATCGAGCACATCGCAGCACATGGGAGCGGCCATTCGGAGGCGGTCGTCACCAACAACTACCGCACGGCAATGGAGTTTCTCAACCAGGTTGATGCCGCGGCGGTTTACGTGAACGCGAGCACGCAGTTCACAGACGGCGCCCAGTTTGGACTCGGCGCCGAGGTGGGGATCAGCACCCAGAAGACTCACGCCCGCGGGCCCATGGGCCTGCGAGAGCTCACGAGCTACAAATGGACTGTGCTGGGCACCGGTCAGGTGAGAGCGCCGTGATTGTGTTTGAACGAGAGTGGCGGACTCGTACATCGGAGGCGTACTCCGTCTGGGAGGACGAGGGCCTCGTCGGGCGGGTCGACGTCCACTATCAGGGTGCCAACGTCTACGCCTCCCTCTGCGTCACGGCCGATGCGGACGAGAGCCGAATCCAATCCCTTATCGATGCCGTCGACGAGCGCCTGGTCATGACGGCCGACCCATTCCGCGATGATCTTGTGGTGAGCGTCTGGAAGGGTTCTCCCGCCGGAATCTACAGCGACGCCGACGGAGATGACGGAATGGATCCGGGCGCTCTGGGATAGGACCGGAACTGCCGCGAGGAACTAGTCTGTTTCATCGTCGGAACCCGCCGCGGCCGCCTGGCGTCTCGCCTCGGTCTCGGCGTCCGTCGTGGTCCACCCCTCGGGTTCTTCATCCGCTGTGTCCTCCGCATCCGAGTCGAGGTATTCCACCTCCTCCTGGATGAGACTTCGACGCGTGTATCCGCGAACATCTGAGCGGTGCACCTGAGGAAATGAGACGGTTGCGGCCTGCGAAGCGTGCTGGAACGTCTCGCGCAGCACGACTCGGATCTCGTCCGTGCTCACCGTCAGAACCGCGGCGGAGTACCGGTTGCCGCCTTCGATGAGACGAGCGAGGCGAAGGCCCACGCGAGGCTCGATCATGCCTATATAGGCCCCCGCTCTGCTGTGAACATTCACGGCCTTCCCCTGGACTTCCAACTCAACCAGATCCCCGGCGTCGAGCTTGGCCGCCTCTCCGGCGTCGACCGCCTGAAGCGTGGCAACACCGGCCTTTCCGGACTCCTCGATGAAGATACTCGTGTCCAGCTGACTCGCCGGCTGGTCACTCTCATCGTCCATGGCGGAAAGCCGGTCGAGGTTGCGGCGGGCGATTGTGTTCGCCGGTTCAAGCTCCAATGCCCGGCGGTAGGATTGGCGCGCCTCACCCATATGTCCCAGTTCGCTGAGCGCCTTCCCAAGGCGGTTGAGCGCATCGATGTCGTCACCGGCAACTCGAAGCAGTTCCCGGTTAACCGCCGCAGCCTCGTCCCAGCGGCTCTTGACCGCCAGTTTCACCGCCTGCTCAGCCATCTGCCGGCGCAGACGACTCGAGTCATTTCTTATCATCGAACTCACCACCACTACCGTGCTCGCGAGGGTTCATCAAGGGGCCATAACGTATCCGCCGCGGGTCAGTTGGGCAAGAGGGTTGTGCGGGGGCGCTATCGTTCGGGGAAGGAGGACCGAAAGATTGCCGGATTTCGAGCCGACGGATGATGTCCGTGATCTGGTGCGAGAGCGTTATCCGGCCTATGCCGCCGTGATGGCGGGAGACCCATCCTTTCGCTGCGAACCCGACGAATGCAACTCTCGCTGCTGCCGTTCGCTCACCGTCCCCGCAAGCGAAGAGGACGCCGCGCGCATCGAGCTGGGTACGGGACGGGCACGCCGGACCTTTCTCGAATGCGAGGACGGTGTCCCTCTCGCTCTCCCCCTGGTCGACCCTTTTGTGCTGGCGAGGAAGAACGCCGCCTGCGCACTCCTGCGCCCCGACGGCTCATGCGGAATCTACCGATCACGCCCGTCAGCCTGTCGCTCCTATCCGTTCGACGTGGCTCCTCTTGCGGAAACCCGCCCGGCGGACCGGGGAGCGAGGGCGACCGGCCCTTCCCGGAGCGCTGAGCCGGTGCTCCTCCGGCATCTGGACTGCCCGGGTTTCACCGGTGAGCCATTGACGCAGCAGGAGTGGGCGGCGCTGGTAGAGGAGATCTCCTGACCCGGGGCGTTCCCGGTGCCCTTGCCTTCGCCTCAGGCCGCTCCGCCTCCGTCCGCCCCGGTCACCCGGCCGGAGGCCGCGGACGGTTCGCCGACCAGAGCAGCCACCGGTCGCGGCAGCGGAGCGCTCGCGAAGGCGGCGACCAGAAGCCACGCCACGGCGACGACAACCCCTCCGAAGATCATGTCGAAGAAGTAGTGGTTTCCGGTCACCGTTACGGCCCACCACATGATGACGGGCATGGCAACCGCGAGGCCTCTGACGAAGTAATTGCGAGTGTTGACCCAGAGCGCGGCCGAGGACAGAGCCATCCAGCCGAAGTGGAAGCTCGGGAGCGCAGCGTAATCGTTTACAAATGGCTCCGGCTGGAAGTACCCGACGTCGCTGGCCGCACCGAACACAGTGTCAACGAAACCGAAGTCGTATCCATGCGCCGCCATGAGCCTGGGCGGGGCGGTCGGGAGCAGGTAGTAGCTCACGATCCCGAGTACGGCCGAGATCGCCACAACGTTTCGGGCGAACCGAAAGCGCGTGGGGCCCTTGAAGAAGAAGAGCCAGATGGCTGTTGCGAGCATCACCGGGTAATGCCCCCAGGCGTAGATCTGGTTCGCCACGGACATGATGGTCGCGTGCCCCAGGAATGCTTCCTGCCAGCGGACCTCCTGGAAGAGACCGACCTGCTGTTCGAAACGGATCAAATGGAGGGAGCGTGCCACGCTCTCGTCCACGTCATCGGGCCGGATTCCCCTGATCCAGAAGTAGAGGACCATGAACGCGACGGTCACACTCAGCTCGGCCAGCATGACGCTCAGGTGGGCCGGGTCCCGGAACCAGCGTCCGGGAGGTGGCGCCTTCTGCGCTTCCCAGATCTGACGAAGATAGATCATAGACGCTGTCCCCTGCGCAGACCCCTCCCGATTTACAGTACGAAGGCCTGCAAGGGGGCGTCAACGGTCGAGAGTCCGCCGGACGCGCGCTTTGCGGGCCGATCAGGCATACTGTCCCGCGGAGGGGTCATGTCCACCTCAGCCCCGGAACAACCGGACTCTGTACCCGCACTCGGCGAGTCGACGGACGCCCTCGCAAGGAAATGCGAACGCTGTGGGCTTTCTTATGCGCCCGCCAAATCGACGAGTTCCTTGCGGCTCACCTACTGCAGTTTCCTCTGCGAACTCGGCCACCTTGGTTTCAGCATCTCGGGGCTGGAGCACATGGCACGCATTCCTCACGAAGAGGATCCCGCTACCCCGCAGGACCTGAGTTCTGACTAGCTCGCTTCCCCGCTGAGCCTCTGCTCCATGCCCTCAGCGCCCTCTGCCTGCTCCAGGTCTCTCTCCCGCGCCTCATTTTCCTCGCGCTCCTCCCGTTCTTCCGGAGTCTCACTGATCAGCACGCCTCTCTCATCAATGGAGAACTCCGCCTGCTGCGGGCTGCCAACGACGGCATATGACGTGCCGCCGATGTAAGTGAGTGGCGAGAATTCGCCGTCGGACAACAACCACTTGCCGGCATAGGCCTCGTCGAGCGCCTGAACACGTATCACGCGACCCACGAACATATTGTGATCGCCGATTGGGATGACGTCCTGCAGACCGCACTCGATCCAGGCCAGACAGCCGTCGAGGAGGGGAGCGTCGATCCGCATGGCGGGGAAGGTCTCCAGGCCCGCGGCCTCAATCTTGTCGAAGTTGAGACCGGTCACAGACCCCAAGAACGCCGTTTGCTTCAGGAGCCGCGGGCCGGGGATGTTCAGCGCGAACTCCTCGCTGAAACGGATCATGTCGGCCGTGTGCCTGTTGGGATGGATCACGCAGCCGACGAGGGGAGGGTCCATCGAAAGGGGGGCCGTCCACGCGACGGGAGCAGCGTTGGTCAGACCGCGCCAGGCCGACGTGACGATTGCTACCGGTCCGGGATTGAGCAGACGGCGTGCATCTGTCTCATCACACAGGCGGCGGACCACTTCCCACTACCCCTCTAGCTGCCGGACCCGTGCCCGTTACTCCGCCAACGGAGGTAGCTCCAGAACGCGAGCAGCTCCGGCATGTCCTCCGGATGCTGCTCCAGGTGCCCGATGAGCTCCGCGATCTCGCTGTTCTGCACGTACAACATCTCTCCGGCTTCGCCGAGGAAGTAGTGGAGGGGCCGATTCAGCACCCTCGAGACATTGAGAAGCATGTCTATTCCGACCGATCGCTGGCCGGCCTCGTAAAGGCTTATCGCGCTCTGCGTTGTGCTGAGCTCCTGGGCCAGTTGCCCCTGGCTCAGTCCCGCATCCTTCCGCGCTGTTCGGACGCGGGAGCCGAGGACGGCTGAGACGGGCGCAAGATCGCGATCCCGCACGCTTTTTGACATGTCTGAATTCCTTTGTTGGGGTATCGCCAAGCCGTTCCCGTCATGGCGATCACGCCGAACCACCGTACGAGGCAGGTACCCCACGGTCAACGATTTCGAGGCCCCCCGACCCCCGTCGCGACAAGGGCAAGTGTGGGATCCTCAAACGACTCTTCCAACGACGGACCCTGCGGACTTAGGATGGGCCGGTGGACCTCATTCACTCCGCCGTGCTCCTCGTCATCGACATCAATCTCGATCCCGACATCGGTCAATTCGGCCCGTTCCGGCTCTCCTGGCACGGCCTCTTCACGGCGGTCGGGATCCTGGCAGGAGTCTCGCTGTCCGTGCGTCTCGCGTGGAAAGACGGTATCCCTTCCGACGTCGGCCAGGAGATCGCGCTGGTCGGTGTTCCCTGTGCGATTGCAGGAGCCCGGCTGTTCTACGTCGCGGAGCACTGGAGCAATTTCAAGGGCTCACCCGAGGATATCGTTCTCGGGATCACGGAGGGTGGAATCACCCTCTACGGCGGGCTCATCGGGGGAATCGTCGGCGGCGCCATCTACGGGATCGTCCACCGCTGGCCGCTCGCCATCGGGCTCGACGCCGCTGCGCCGGGAATGTTGCTCGGGCAGGGGATCGGGCGGATCGGCGACCTCATCAACGGTGAACACCACGCGGACCCGAGCAACCTCCCATGGGCGGTGCGCTACACCCACCCGAACACGCTGGGCGAACTCGGAGTGGCGGTCCACCCCACGGCGGGCGGCTACGAGCTTCTCGGCGACTTCTTAATCCTGGCGGCGCTCCTGCTGGTGCTGCGAAGGTTTGTGAAGACCCCTGGTTGGGTCTTCTGCTCCTACGTCGTGCTCTACGGCGTGATGCGATTCTTCCTCTCCTACACGCGAACCGACGAAATGACGATCTCCGACATCCCGATCCCGCAGCTGTCCGCTGCGTTGACGGTCGGAATCGCCGTCATCGCAGCCGGCATCCTCTACCGGCATCCCGGGCCGATCACGGAGGAGTACGCCGAACGTGTCTGGGGAGAGGTACCGCCCGAAGAGGACTCCACGGAGCCTGTGGAGGCGACGTGACAGATGAACCGGGAGGTGACCCTCCCGTCGTTACGCTCTATACGACCGCCTCCTGCGGCCTCTGCGCCGAAGCCCGGGCGGAACTGGAGCGACTTGCCGAGCGACTTCTCTTCAGGCTCGAAGTCACTGCCGTGGACCCGACTTCTGCGGGGCAAGCCGGCTACGGCTCTCGCGTGCCGGTGGTCGAACTCGGCGGGGAAGAGATCGCCAGCGCCCCAATCCGCAAGGGTGTCCTGGAGGAGAGCCTCAGACGGGCACTCTTGTCGCGC
>CAZHMF010000015.1:0-31978 GCA_964533605.1 uncultured Anaerolineaceae bacterium | reverse complement strand
AGCGGGGACGCAGCGTCCGCGAGAGCTTGGCAATCAGCCAAGCGCCCTAGAGCGATACCAGAGGAGGGCACCCCGCCGCCACCATCGATGGCGGCCCCGGCAGCCGGCGTCGGGATCGGCTCTCGCCGGCGCGACCGTCGCGCGCGCCAGAACCGAACGCCAAATCCCAGCGCCAGCCTCGCGAAGAGCAGCAGAGCGATCAAGCCGGCGACAGCGGCGCCGACGATGGCGGGGATCAGGAACACGGACTGTTCCCCGGACGTGCTTTCCAGATCCGGCAAGGGCGCGAGGAGCAGCGGCTCGCCGGGCGCGAGCGTCGGGACAATGTGGATTCGGACCTCGGGCAGCTCACGACTCTCCACCAGGGAGCCGTCGGTGACCAGCACGGCGGGTGAAAACGAACGAGCATCCGGGACGAAGCCGGCCGCCGCGAGTTCGAGCCGGTGGACCCCGGTCTCCGAGTCAGGATCGAATGACCGGTCCAGGACCGCCACAACCTCCACGCCGTTCCAACTGTCCGCGGCAGAATCGAGATCGACCGATGCTCCCGGCGGCGCGTGGACTTCGAGGACCAGGACGAACCGTTCTCCTACGGAAGCCGACGTCCGGTCGGCACCCGCCGCATCACCTCCGGCAGCGCCGGCCGGGGCCGCCCAGAGCGCAACAACGGCAGCCACCATCAGGGTCTGGAGCGCCGCTGCGAGCCGGCGCGGTTTCACGCAGATACCTCCACCCGCCGGCGGAAGAAGCGCAGAAGCGGGAGGATATAGTCCTCACCCACCGCCAACTCGATCTCATCTATCCCGAGGCGCCCGAACAGATGGCTCCGCTCCTCGTCCAGTTCCGTCATCCAGCCTGCATAGGCTCGCCGCACGGCCGGATTCGAGCTGTCCACTTCCAGCTCCTGCCCGGTTTCCGGATCCCGCAGCATGAGAAGCCCGCCGTCCGGCAGATGAGCATCCACCTCCTCACGAACCCGCACCGCGATGACGTCATGGCGTCGGGCCGCCGCACGCAGCTGGCGGTCGAAGTCGGACGAGAGAAAGTCGGAGATCAGAAATACGATGGCACGACGCCGTTGCACCCCTGATATGTACTCGAGCGCCGACCCGATATCGGTGCCGCTCGTCTCCGGCTGGGACCAGAGCACCTCACGCACAACGCGAAGGACGTGGCGGGCGCCGCCTGAAGGACGAAGGTAACGCTCCGGCCGCGACGCAAAGAGCAGAAGGCCAACCCTGTCCCGGCTGCGGATGGCCGCGAGCGCCAGCACCGCGCAGACCTCGGCGGCGAGGTCTGCCTTTGACGATCGGTGGGCCCCCACCCTCTGGGAACCCGACACGTCGACGGCGAAGATGACAGTCAGATCGCGGTCCTCTGTGTAGCGCCGAACGAACGCCTCGCCGGTTCGTGCCAGGGCTCGCCAGTCGACGGACCGGACGTCATCACCCGGAACATAGGGCCGCAGCTCGTCGAACTCGACACCTCGCCCTCGAAACACGGCCCGATACTCGCCGAGGAACTGGCTGCTTACGAGCCGCCGTGCGTGAAGCTCGATGCCTCGAACACGCTCGAGCAGGTCAGCCGGGATCTCCTCAGCGGCGGGCCCCTCCAGAACGCTTCGGCTCGCCCGACCACGGTGCCAGGGCGCCCTCATGGCAGGCCGACGCCGTCCATCACACGATCGATGATATCGTCCGCCGATAGCTCCTCGGCATCTGCTTCGTAGGTCGTCACAATCCGGTGGCGCAACACATCCGGCGCAAGCGACTTGACGTCGTCCGGCGTCGTGTAGGCTCGACCCTGAAGAAAGGCATGGGCCCGCGCTGCCTGGGCGAGGGCGATGGTCGCTCGCGGCGAGGCCCCATACGCGATGAGCGTCGACAGCTCGGGCATCCTGTAGGCGGCCGGATCGCGGGTCGCCCGCACAAGCTGGACGGCGTAGTCGCGAAGAACGTCGTCGAGATGGACGGATGCGACTCCCAGCCGCGCCTCTTCCAGATCGGAATTCGAGGCTACCGCCGTCACCGTGGCCGGCCCCCCGTCCATACTGGACTCCAGGATTCGGCGTTCCTCCTGGCGGCTGGGATAGGACACGAGGACCTTCAGAAGGAATCGGTCGAGCTGGGCCTCGGGGAGCGGGTAGGTGCCTTCCTGCTCGATCGGATTCTGCGTCGCCATCACGAGAAACGGACGCACCAGCCCGAATGTGGTGCCGCCGATGCTGACCTGCCTCTCCTGCATCGCCTCGAGGAGGGCTGACTGGACCTTCGCAGGTGCGCGATTCACTTCGTCCGCCAGCACCAGATTCGAAAAGATCGGCCCCTTGCGGATCGTGAACTCACCCTCTCCGGGGACGAAGACTTCGGTTCCAATCAGGTCGGCGGGAAGAAGATCCGGAGTGAACTGGATGCGCACATGCTTCAGCGCGAGGCTCTCTGCGAGGGAGGAGATGGCGAGCGTCTTGGCCAGGCCCGGCACCCCCTCGACCAGGACGTGGCCATCGCAGAGGAGGCCGATCAGAAGCCTGTCGATGAGTCGATCCTGACCGACTATCACGCGGTGGATCTCCGCACGGACGCGACTCAGCACCTCCGCAGCGGCGGCGGCGGTCGGCGAAAGAACGTGCGCGTGCTGGGTCAAGAAGCGCTCCCTGCAGACGGCAATTGCACGCCGGATTCTAACGTCGCTCCGCGAAAGCGGAGATTAACGCTCAGATCCATTGTGCCTCAGCATCGGGCCGAAGCGTCTTCAGTCGCGAATCGTCCCGCTCCACCCCGGCTCGTAGTGAGCTCTGGCAAAGGCAACGGCCACGACCGCACCCGCACCGTGCTCCTTCAGAGTGCGTGCGCATTCGGTGACCGTGGCGCCGGTCGTGATTACGTCATCGACGATCGCAACGCGGCGCCCGCCGAGCGCCGGTCCTTCGTACTCGAACGCTCCGGCAACGTTCCGCTGGCGTTCCCGCTCGCGCATGCCGACCTGAGTCGCCGTGCTGCGGATGCGGCGGAGACGCCCGGGCAGGGCCGGCCATTCGAGGGCCTGCAGGACGCGCTCGGCCTGATTGAAGCCCCGGCGGCGTTCACGATCCCGATGCAGCGGAACTGCGACCGCGCCGTCGGGGGCAGCCGCCGGGCCGGCTGCATGGATCCGGCCTGCCATGAGCGGAGCACATCCCGCGATGCCCCGATACTTGAGCCCGTGAACGAGACGGCGCGCGACCCCGTCCATTTCGCACACAACGACGGTCTCATCGATCGGCAGCCAGCCGAGGCACCGGGGACAGTTCAGATCCTCCGCCCACCGACCCCGGCAGTGCCCGCACCGACCCTCGATTCCGATAAGCGGCAGGGCTGCCGCGCACTCCGCACAGAGGAGCTCCCCGAATCGGCCGCAGCCCAGACACCGCTCCGGGTAGAGTATCTCCGCAAGGACCGAAAGAAACGCCACCAGCAGATCGTAGGGCGATTCCCGCACAGTCCATCGCCTACAATGGCACTGTGACGGTTACGGTACTTCTGTTCGCCGGCATCGCCGAGAAAGTGGGGGCGCGCGCGCTTCAGATTGCCTGGCGCGAAGGTGACACAATCGAGAGCGTCCGCGACCGCCTCGTTGGAGATCATCCGGTGCTCGCGCCGTTCCTTCCGAGCGTCCTCTATGCGCTGAACGAGGAGTATGTGAAACCCGCGCAGCCTGTATCGGCGGGAGACACTCTCGCGTTGATTCCCCCGGTGTCGGGAGGTTAGATGCTGATACGCGTGACCGGGGATGTTCTCGATCAGAATGAGGCGACGGCCGCGGTTGCTGCGGATGAGGCAGGCGCCATCCAGGTCTTCCTGGGCGTCGTTCGCAACAACAACCTGGACCGCCCCGTGAGCCATCTGGTGTACGACGCCTATCCGCAGATGGCTGAGAAGGAGATGCGGACCATCGGCGAAGAGGCCCTCGCAAGATTCGACCTCAAGGGCTGCGCGCTCCTGCACCGGACCGGCCGGCTGGAGATAGGTGAGACGAGCCTGCTCGTCGCCATCTCATCGCCGCACCGGGCGGAAGCATTCGACGGCGGACGCTGGATTGTCGATGAGATAAAGCGCCGAGTTCCGGTGTGGAAGAAGGAGGTCTGGACGAACGGCGAGGAGTGGATCGAGGGGCCCGAATCGATGGGCCTCGCGGACGCTTCCCCTCTTCAGGCAGACTCTTGATCTCCCACCCGCACGCCGGCAGCCGCTTCTGTATGCATTGCGGTGGCAGTCTCACCGAGAAGGTCCCACGGGGTGACCTGGAGTCCCGTCTGGTGTGTTCGTCGTGCGGATTCATCCACTACCTGAATCCCCGCCCGGTGGCCGGTACGGTGCCGCTAAGACGTTCCCAAGGGCAACTTCTGCTGGTCCGCCGCGCAATCCAGCCGCAGTCAGGCAAGTGGGTCTTTCCGGGCGGATTCATGGACGTCGGCGAGACCGCGGAGGAGGCTGCTTGCCGCGAAACGGCAGAGGAAGCGAATCTCGCGGTGGATAACCTCCGCCTACTCGGGGTCTACACCCGTCCTGACCCGGGCATAGTGATCATCGTCTTCAGTGCCACCGCTCTTTCCGACGCGAGCGCGGGACACGAGACGAGCGAGGTCGGCTGGTTCCGTCCCGAGGAGATCCCCTGGGAGGACCTCGCGTTCGACTCCACCGCGGCCGCGCTCCGCGACCTCCTCGACAAGGGGGAGCTGAAGAGGTTGAGCGGCGGCCGGTGACGGGTCCGGAGAGTGCTCAGCGCCGCCGCCGTGCTCCGCCACTCGCTTCGATCCGACCCAGTGCGTAGTGCGGTGCAATTATCGCGATCGTCACTCCCTGCCTGGGATCAAGTACCCGGGCGGCGATCCGCGGATGGGCGGCTGTGAGCTGCTTCCGGCCAGAGTCGCTGGTCAACACGGTCGCTCTGCCCCCGACCGACCTGTAGTTGACGATCTGAAACAGCTTCTCCTGCGCCCAGGGAGAGCTGGCCTGCGCGCTGAGGTCGTCAAGGATCACGACGTCTGACTCCCGTACATCGGTCCAGACCTCTCTATCCGCGGACGCCCGGTCCTGCCCGTCCGACGGACGGAGCTCATCCAGGAGATCCGGGACGACTGCGAAGCAGACCGACAGACCGCTGGCCAGGGCTTTGTTCGAAACGGCGGCAGCCAGATGGGTCTTTCCACAGCCGTTGACCC
Source organism: uncultured Anaerolineaceae bacterium (assembly GCA_964533605.1). Lineage (GTDB taxonomy): Bacteria > Chloroflexota > Dehalococcoidia > Tepidiformales > Tepidiformaceae > DASCML01. The sequence goes on along the minus strand of CAZHMF010000015.1, from coordinate 26,778 downwards.
CAAGCAGGGTGAGAGACCCTTCGGGCTGCGCGGCGAATTCGCGCGCCGCTGCGTGGGCAGCGACAAGGGACTCCTGCTCCTCAGGCTGGAGCCCGCTCCCCCGAAGGTCGAAGTTCGAGAACGTCAACAGGGAGAGGCTCTCGTCGGTCATCCCGCCGATCTGGCGATACCGGCGGAGCAAACCTCCGAGATCGATCTGAGCGACGAGTCCGGACCGCAAACGCGTCCGGATGCGTTCGTCGAGCCGGCGAACGTCTGTGCATGTGAGAACGGTCGCGAGCCCGGTGACCATCCGGTGGTTGAGAACCTGGAAGAGTTTCTCTCGCGTCCAGTCCGTCGTGGCAACGGCATCGAGGTCATCGAGAATGAGCAACGGCGCGTCTCTGACCTGCCCTAGCATCTGCTCGTAGCCGAGGTCGGGGCCGGCCGCGTCATAACTTCCCCTCAGGTGGTCGAGGAGATCCGCGGCGACCATATAGAGGGCAGGCAGGCCGGCTTCAATACGAGCGTTCGCGAGGGCGGCGGCGAGGATCGTCTTGCCGGACCCGCTCCGGCCGCTTATGAGCAGCCAGCCGGAAGCTTCCTCCACATAACGATGCGCCAGCTCGATCGACTCCTCGGCCACGAGCCCGGCGAAGGGGGCGTGATGCAGCGCTTCGAAGGTGAAGTGACCGAGCCGGCTCAGATTGCTCAGCCTGGCAAGCCTTTCGCGACGTTCGTCATCGCTCTCGGCGAGCACGCATGAGCACGGCTCCGCCTTGCCGAAACGAGGGTGGTCCATGGAGAGCGCTCGTCGCACGAATCCGGCCCCCCGGCACCGCGGGCACAGATCCTCGTCCGGCTCCGATGAGATCTCGTCAGCGAGGGAGCCGGGGTCGGTCGGGGGCGAGGAACTTGCGTTTGCGCTCTTCGAGAGAATCTCCCCGATTCGCTCCATCAGATCTTCCCTCCCGTTCCCAGTTCTCAAGTACCCGCTCGATGTAGCGCCAATTGCGCACGTTCAGCTCGGCGGCCTCACGGAAAGCGGCCTCGATGTCCGCGCGCGAGAATCGTTGTTCGGCGGCAGCGAGCCGCTCTCCGACGATCGGAGTGATCGTCCCCACGTGCTCTTCGTAGAGCGCGTAGATGTTCGGACGTTGCCGGGCCGGCGGTTCTACCACTGCCGCCCCCGGTCGGATCGCGATTTCCCCCGAGCGGGCCCGAATGATATTGCGCCGCGAAGCGGGATTGTTGACGAAGTAGACCTGTTCCCGGCCCTTTCGCGACGCCAGCACGAGTGACAGCAGCGTGCCCCGCTCGGTCGCCGCTCCGAGTCCGCGGCGCAGCCCGTCCCGTCCACCGGACAACCGGCCCAATGATCGCCGAACTGCCTCCTTGCCCCAGAGCTCGTGCTCGGTCGTGAACCGGACGTCGCCGGTCTTGGCCTGCGTCATCCGTTGGACCCAGAGGAACGCAAGGAGCTCGGCAACGTCCGTGAGCTCCGGCAAGACGGCACTGAAGTAGATGTTCGGAATCGCCGTCGCGCTCGCCAGACCGGGAAAGCCGGTGAACCGCTCGGCTGTCATTCGAGTTCATCGCGCCGGAGCGCCCAGTCCTCGAATTTGGCGAGCTTCTCCCTGAAACGAAGGTCCACCTCGCCGATCGGTCCATTTCGGTGCTTTGCCACCTTGACCTGGGTGACACCGCGTGGGTAGGCGCTCTCCGGAAGGTCGGGATTCTCCTTCGTCCACTGTTCGAGGTTGAGGTAGAGCTCCTCGCGGTTCAGGAAGATGACAACGTCCGCATCCTGCTCGATGGATCCCGAATCCCGCAGGTCCGACAGCAAGGGCGTGCGCGGCGTGCGGTTCTCGATGGCCCGCGAGAGCTGGGCCAGGGCGATGACCGGCACATCTAGCTCACGGGCCAGCCCCTTGAGCATCCGCGAGATGAAGCTGATCTCCTGGACCCGGTTCTCCCGGCCCGAGTTGCCCGCGTCCCCACGCATGAGCTGGAGGTAGTCGACGACGATAAGGTCCAGCCCCTTTTCCTGAGCAAGCCGGCGGGCCTTCGCGCGGATCTCGGCGACGCTGAGAATGGGCGTGTCGTCGAACCATATGTTCGCCTCGGAGAGAAGGCCGAGCGCACGGACAACACGCCGCTCCTCGATCTCAGTCTGCTCCCCGAGCCGGAGGCGCGTGCTGTCGACCTCCGACTCGGCAGAGAGAAGCCGGATGGCCAGCTGTTCGGCAGACATTTCGAGCGAGAAGAACGCGACACTGGCCTTCTGACTGAGGGCCGCGTTGCGCGCGATACCGAGCGCGAAGCTGGACTTCCCGACGCTCGGACGGGCTCCGACAATGACCAGATCCGCTCGCTTTATCCCCCCGAGCAGGAAGTCGAGATCCTGGAATCCGGTCTGGATTGTCTGCAGCTGGCGGGCCGCGAACACCTCCGCGTCCTCTTCCAGGTAGGCCTGCAACAGTTGGGCGATGTGTACGAAGTCACGGAAGTTCTCGCCGCCGCGAAGCTGCTGGAGAAGTGTCTCAGAGCGGTCAAGCACCTGCTCTAGGTCGGCCGGCGCCTCGAAGGCCAGCGATTGAATTGCCCCGGCGGCCTGGATCAATCCCCGGTAGGTAGCGTCACGCCTGACGATCTGGGCGTAGAATTCGACACCGATGCTGGTTGGGAGGGCGCGGATAAGGTCGGCGAGGTAGGTCTGGCCGCCCACGTCATCCAGTCGCTCGCGGCGGGCCAGCTCATGTGCAACCGTGATCTGGTTGATCGCTTCGTCACGGCCCCAGAGGTCGAGGCAGGCCTCGTAGACCCACCCATTCTTCTCACGAAAGAAGTCCGTCGAATGCAGGATCGGCGTGACGCGGTAGATAGCCTCACTATCGACAAGGAGCGATGCGACCACGGCCTCCTCGGCCTCGGTATCGTGCGGGGGGAGGCGATCGACTGCAGGCAGAGTGACCATCGAAGGTGGTGACACGCCCCTCGCACTGCTGTTGGACAGCCGCGCAAAGAGGGCAAGTCTGACCTCCTTCCCGGCCTCTACTCGGCCGCGGTCTCGGTGTCTTCTGAGGAGGCGGTTGCCGCAGTCTCTTCGCCGTCGGCCGACTGAGTCCCGGGCGCCTGTTCCTGCTGGCGCCGGTACTCTTCCTCTTTCGCCCTCTTCTCCTCCTCGAGCCGGGCCGCTTCCGCTTCCGCCTCGAGGCGAGCAACGATCTCCTTGGATTCCTCGTCTGGAACGACATTGACCAGGATGTCGGCGGTGATGTTGCGTGTGAACCTGATTGTGACGGTCTGCTGCCCGAGTTCGCGGATGGGCTCGTAGAGGAGGACGGCGTGGGGGTCTACCTCGGCACCGTGTGTCTCCTGGAGAGCCGCTGCAACGTCCCGAGTGGTGATGGAGCCAAAGAGGCGGCCGCTGTCACCGACCCTTGCCTCGACCGTGATTTCCGCGCCTGCGAGCGGGCCCGCGGTGACCTCTGCTTCGGCATCCAGTTTCGCCTGGACGCGCTTCTCCCGTTCCGCCAGCGCAAGCGCGTGCTGGACGTTGTCTTTGGTGGTCGGTCCGGCCAGCCGGCGCGGCAGGAGATAGTTTCGCGCGAACCCCGGCTTCACATCCTTGATGTCGCCGGTCTGCGCGGTTCCTTCGACGTCCTTGAAGAAGACGACTTTCATCTGAGTCCTCGACTGAGTGGGGATCTACCCGAAACGGGTGCGTTCTCCACCGGGAAACACCGGTGGAACGTATGGTAACAATGCTACGCGCTCAACCGGTTATCGTCGCCTGGGCCCACCTTTAATGCGTCTTCAGGCCTTATGACCATTCTAGAACAAATGTTCGCGCCCGCAACCCCTCAGACTGTCCTCTCGCCTCCGGTCCTCGAATCGAATTCATCCCTGGCCGCGGTCAGCAGGTCGCCATTCTCGTAAAGGTCGAGCGCCGTCTGCGCGAGTGCCTTCGCGGCCCGCAGCGCGGCCAGGTGGGCCTCCTGCGTCGCCGCACAGGCCGTGAACCCCGGCGTGTGATTCCCCGCACCCGCCGTGACCGGGATGCCGAACATCGGATGAATGGACGGAACCGCATAACTCACATTTCCCATGTCCGTGCTGAAGCCTCCGCCCGAGAGCTCACCCTTCGCCGGCGCCACGACACCGAGCGCCGCCAGGTGACCCGCGTAGCGCTCCGCCATGACGTCGTTCACCAGAACGTCGGCGTATGGACGGCCCGTGAGTTCGAGTTCAAACGTGCACCGAGACGACACTGCGGCGGCCTCGAAACAGGGCAGGATCTTCTCCTTCACCTCCTCCAGCTGGTCCATGTCAAAAGCCCGTACGTAGAACTCCGCCGATGCCCGGTCCGGAATGATATTCGGCTTCAGTCCTCCGTCGGTAATGACTCCGTGAACCCGGTCTGTCGGCCGAAGCTGCTGCCGCGCGAGCGACACGTTCGTGAACGCCGCGATCAGGGCATCGAGGGCATTCACACCCTCCCACGGCGCGCCGGCCGCGTGAGCGTTCTTACCGTGGTACGTGACGGTCAGACTCTGGATGGCGTTCGCCTGAAGCCAGATGCCGTCATATGGCGCAGGGTGCAGCATGAGAGCGGCATCGATGTCTTCGAACGCACCGCGCTCAACCATGTAGATCTTTCCGCCGCCACCCTCCTCCGCAGGAGATCCGAGCACGATGACTCTTCCAGTTCCCTCGGAGAGCACGCTCTTCAGCGCCAGCCCAACGGCAACCCCGGTCATCGCGATCAGGTTATGGCCGCACGCGTGCCCTATCCCCGGCAGTGCGTCGTATTCGCACATCACCGCAATGGTTGGCGCGCCGCTCCCTGCCACCGCCTCGAACGCAGTCGCCATCTCGTATGCGTGACGCTCCACGCGAAAGCCGTGGCGTTCGAGGTAGTCACTGAGGAGATCGTGAGCGTGGTACTCCTCGAAGTTCAGCTCCGGCTTGCCGTGGATGGCGAGGCTGAGCTCCTGGAGCGAGGCGGCCTCATCATCTATGGCCCGAGAGACAGCTGCATACCGGGCCTCGTCGGATCCCATCGCTTGCACCTCCAATGCATTCAGGCTGGCAGGAGAATACCGCAGGCGCTCAGTGCAGGCCGGAAAGCACCGTCCGAAACTGCACCGGAGCGCGATGTCGACCTCACCCCACCCGACTGTTCTCGGTGCACCGGTGCTAGGCTCGACCCATGCCGGAAAACGCCCCCACGCTTCTCATCCTTCACGGAGGGACAGCAGCAGGGCCCGCCGAGAAGACCGTGGCGGCAGCCCGGGTCGAGGAAGCCCGCGGGAGTATTCGGGCCGCACTGGCGGCTGGATTCGGGCGCGCGATCGTGGCTACGGATGTCCCCCACGAATTCGACTCCGGCACGCCGGCAGTGCTGATCGAGCCCGACGCGGCCGGGGTTCCGTTCGATTTCGCCACGAGGTTGGCCTCAGTGATCGAGAGGCATCGCGTCCGGCGGCCCGTGGTGATGGGCGCAGGCGCCCTCCCGCTGGCGGGCCCGTCGGAATTCGCGGCGGTCGCCTCATCCCTGGCCGGGAACCGCCCGGTCTGCGTAACCAACAACTTCTACTCGTCCGACCTCACGGGGTGGTATCCGGCTGACCTCCTCAACCGGATAGATGCTCCCGCCCGCGACAATTCCCTCCCGCGGCGGCTGAGAGAGCAGGCCGGCGCCGACGTCACGATACTCGCCAGGACCACCGCGACCCAGTTCGACCTCGATACCCCAACGGATGTAGCAATCCTCGGCGTGCTCCGCGGCACACAGGGGCCGTTCCCTTTGCTCGAGGAGGGGCTTCGCAGAGTGATGCTGCTCCTTTGTGATCGCGAAGCGGAGATCCTGGTGGCGGGGAGGGTGGGGAGCGCGAGTTGGAACTACCTGGAAGGACAAACGGCCTGCAGGGTTCGCATCATCAGCGAGGAAAGAGGCCTCGCGACCGCACCGGATGGTCACACTCCGCGCTCCGTCCTGGGATTTATCGCCGAGAGCCGCGGGCCCGAAGGCCTGGTCGACGTGCTGGAGTCGCTCTGCGACGGGGCGTTCATTGACACCCGGGTCGTTCTCGGCCACGCCCGGGTGCAAGCGTCCCGGGAGGACCGGTTTCAGAGCGACCTGCTTCAACCCGAAGCCATCGAAAGCCCGTGGCTCCGCGAGTTGACGCGCGCCGCCGCGCGGGGGCGCCGCATCATCTTCGGAGGGCACTCGTTGGTCTCCGGTGGGCTCATGGCCCTCAATGACGCGGCGTGGGAGATCCGGGAGGCTGCGGAGAAAAGCTAGCCGGATTGGGCTTCCGACGGCTCGAGCAGCATCTCTGCGCCAGGCGAGCGCCTCATCAGGTACGTCCTGACCTGCCACTGCCCCGCTCTGAAGCGGAGATGGCCGTCGAGTGCCTCACGCTCCTCGCGACCGATGTTCCAGAGCCGCTCGGCGATCTCCCGGTCGAAATGCCAGCGGGTGTCTGCAACGCGGAAACCAAGCGCTGTGTAGGTCCGGTGCGCTCTGACCGCGAAGGTGTTGGCGGTCAGCACGAAGCCGACGCCCGGCACCTCCTCCTCCAGCCACTCCATCACCCCGGCCAGCATCCGCCTGGCGACACCTTTTCCTTCGTGTTCGGGGGGTACGTGAACCGCCCAGAGGTAAAGGCCCGCGGCGTCCCTGAGATTGACCGTGACCCGCCCGACCGCAGTTCCGGACTCCGTGGCGGCAAAGTAGCGATGGGGACCGGGCTGTTGAACGCGAAGCAGCGTTTGACGGGCGACACCGGGGTCTCGCAGATGTCCCAGGTCGAAGGGGTGGTAAGGGAAGCCCCGCTCCGTCCAATGCGCCATCTGCGCGATCAGGCTCTCGCTCCAGGGCTGGAGGACGAGGCCTCTCGACTCGAACGGAGACGGGTAGGCGGTTTCCCATGACCTGCCCAACGTAGCCATCTGCAGGCCGAAGCTTACGGCAACGCCGGAACTTCTTCACTCCGGGCGACGACCACCTGCGGGCACAGGGCGGGCCGTGGCGGAGTTCCGCCACGGCCCGCTGCTCGGTTCCCCTGTCCTACGCTCAGTGAAGGGCCGCTGCCACCTCGCTGAGCCCCAGTGACTCCAGCTTCGCCTTCGAAGGCGTGCAGTTGGCGACGTCCCAGCCGCAGGCCTCGAGGAAATCGACCTCCAGGCGCTCGGTGTCGAGCTTTACACCCTCCAGCGGACCCGCGTGGGTTGCTTCGGGAGTCTCGCCGCTGACCCGGGTGGGCACCGCCCGCTGCCGCGGGTTACCACCCTCACGGACCTCGTAAGCCATTCGCATGTTCGCGATGCGCTCGCCGGCCTTCATCATCTCGTCGACCGTCATGTCCCACCCTGTGACGGCGTTGAACCAGGATGGGATGTTGGCGGTGTTGGCAGCCATCATCACGAACTGGCACATACCGCCGGAGTTGACCACGTGCATGTATTCGCTGGCTGCCTTGTGGTGTTCGCCCCGGCCTGCGTAGTCCTTGTTGTCGGCCGGCGCAGGCGGAATGGAGCCGACGCGGCGGTTGCCCTCGTACTGGGTGTGGCGTCCCGGAGTCGGATCCAGCTTGTACGTCGTGAAGTACTCCGGCTGGAGCTTCGGATCGTGCATCGGAAGCTCCTGACCACCGATATGCATCGCGTACTGTTCCGCTCCGCGACCGATTCGCTCTCCGGCCTTCACAACGCCATCGGCGAACGTATCGCCGAGCCCCCGCCGCTCGCCCATCATCTTCAGGAACTCGATGATCGACTCCCCGTTGCCCCAGCGGAGCTCTAGCCCGCCCGTGTCCTCCTTGGTGAGGATCCCGGCCTCATAGCATTCGATTGCCATTGAGATGGCGACTCCGGCACTGATGACGTCGAATCCGTACTGGTTGCAGAGATGGTTGGCGTAGATCAGCGCATCCGGGTCAGTCATCAGGTTCATCGTCCCGAAGGAGCCCATGGCCTCGTACTCGGGCCTGTGAGTGTCCTTCGGATATGGATACTGCTGGTTCTCGGATTCCACGGATTCGGCGCCACAGGCCATCGGGCAGCGCCAGCATCCGTACGACTTGTGCATCTTCGGGTTGATGGTGGAGCCACCATCGATCTTCGCTGCGTCGGGGAAGTCGACCACGCCGACACCGCCCCAGTTCTTCACGGGCGAGTCACCGTTGAGGGCACTGCCGGCGGTGATCCCGGTTGTCCCGAATTCATGGAAGAAGTCCCGAAGCGGCTTCACGAAGTCGTCGAGATTCGTCCTCAGCATCGCCGTGACCTCGGGAGTCTGGGCGATGATCTTGCGCTCGGAGAGGGCCACAACGGCCTTCAGGTTCTTCGAGCCCATCACGGCACCGACGCCGGAGCGAGCGGCAAGGCGGCCGTGGTCGTTGCAGACGCCACTGATCGGCGACAGTGTCTCACCCGCCGGGCCGATGTTGGCGACGCTCGCACGCTTGCCGTGGATCTCTTTGAGCTTCGCCTCGTTGTCGATCGCACCTGTGCCCCACTGGTCAGAGGCATCACGGATCTCGACCTTGTCTTCGTTGATGAGGAGGTAGACGGGCTTTTCGGCTTTGCCGAAGAACATGACCCCGTCCCAGCCGGCGAATTTCAGCGCCGCCCCGAAGTCACCTCCGCAGTTCGCGTCTCCCCAGCCGCCCGTCAACGGGCTCTTGCACACGACCTGCCAGCGCTGGCCGAACAATGGGGTACCCGTGAGCACTCCCGGAAACATGCCGAGCATGTTCTCAGGGCCGAGAGGGTCCGCCCCGACCGGCACTCTGTCCCAGAGCATTCGGGCGCCGATACCGTAGCCGCCGAGGTACTCTCTGTAGAGGGACTCGGGGGGGGTCTCGACGTTGATCTCGCCTGTGGACAGATTGACGTTGAGGATCTTGCCGTTGAAGCCTTTTTCGTTAGAAGCGTCCGCCACGCAATACTCCTGTGATCGAGTTAGGCCGGAGCCGTACAGAAGATCCTACGTCCTGGCGGACCGCGCGGCCAGAGCCGCCGGCAGATGGACCTTGCTGTCGGGCAGCCGGCGACCGGATCAGATCACGACGCGGGCCCCGACTGACATAGCCCGGGCCCGCGTTTGAGGTCCTGGGTGCCGCGCGAACGGCTAGCGCTTCGTGAACTGCGGCGCCTTGCGGGCTCTCTTCAGTCCCGCCTTCTTGCGCTCCTTCATTCGGGCATCCCGGGTCAGAAGGTTGTCGCCGCGCTTCAGCTGCGGTTTGCAGGAGGGTTCAGAGGCGACGAGAGCCCGTGCGACGCCCATCTTGATGGCGCCCGCCCAGCCGCTGATGCCGCCGCCTTCGCACTTTATCGTGGCGCTGAAACGTCCCTCTTTGGCGAGCCGGCGGAACGGGGCCGTCACTTCTGCCCGGTGTATCTCGCGAGGGAAGACATCCTCGTACGGCTTGCCGTTGACGACAATTGCACCGTTGCCGGGGTACAGGCGCACACGCGCGATCGCAGTCTTGCGGCGCCCTGTCCCGTAGAAATACTGCTGGTCGGCCATGGCGCCTACTCCTCCGCCTCTTCGGAATCCGCGAGGGCTTGGTCATCATCGCCCGAATCGCCGGTAGAGTCTTCCGCTGGCTGCTCTTTCGCTTCCGACTCCTGCTCTCCTGACTCCTGCTGCTCGTCTGCGGAAGCGGGCTCGCCCTCGGCCGCCGCCATGATCTCATCGGCAATCTCCTCGGCGGCCGGGGCTTCATCCAAAGGACTGTCGTCCCCGGCCGAGTGGGCGAGCTTCGGAGGCGACCACGGAATCGCGTCGTCCCGGTCCACCCGGGCACGTTCGGAGCCCACCACCTGGGACTGATGAGGATGATCCGGACCCGCGTAGACCTTGAGATGGTTCAGGATCGCCTGACCGAGCGGGCCTTTCGGAAGCATTCCCCAGACTGCCTGACGGATGACTCTGTCGGGAAAACGCTCCTGCTCCTGCTGGAACGTCCGGGAGCGAAGTCCGCCGGGATATCCGGAGTGCCTGTAGTAAGTCTTGGCAATCGCTTTGTTGCCGGACACCGTCACCTTGTCGGCGTTGACGATGATCACAAAGTCGCCGCCATCGAGATGGGGCTCGAAGGTTGGCTTGTGCTTACCTCTGAGCAGCGTGGCCGCCTGGGTGGCAAGCCGGCCCAGCGGGACCCCAGCGGCATCGAGCACGTGCCAGTCCTTGCGAATCTGCGATGCCTTGATACGTACTGTCGTTTTCATGGCGCGTATCCTTCGTCGTACCACACCCTCTCAAGCGAAAGGCCCCGGGGCGGGGCAAGCGGGCCGATAGTGGCAGGCTTCCCATGCTCCAGCATATGCAGGAACTCCTCGGCGGATGGGCTGCCCCTTCCCACACGTTCCAGCGACCCCGCAAGGCGCCTGACCATCTGAGGAAGGAAAGCATTCCCCTCAATATCGAACAGCAGGTTCGGCCCCTGAGCCGTCCACGCCGCCCGAAAGACGCTGCGGACCGACGTCCGCCCGGTTTCGATCGCCCCGGCGCAGGCTGCGAAATCTCGCGTCCCGACCAGTGCTTCTGCCGCCCTCCGCATCGACTCGACGTCGTGCGGGGGAGGCACCCGCCAGCAGGTCCGCCTCGTCAGCGGATCGCTGGCCGCGGATTCCAGGATCGTGTAACGGTACCAGCGCCGGGTGGCCGCCCGCCTCGGATCGAACCGGGCGGGCACCTCTCGAACACTCCTAACCGCCACATCTTCGGGAAGGCGCGCGTTCAACGCCCTCCCGATGGTCTCCCCGTCCAGCCTCGTTGTTGCGCTGAACGCGGCCACCTGGCCCCTGGCATGGACGCCTCGGTCTGTGCGCCCTGCCATCGCGACCCTTGTGAATTCTCCGAAGAGATCCCCGGTCGCCGACTCCAGCTCTCGCTGCACCGACCGCTTGAGCGGCTGCAGCTGTGAGCCGAAGTAATCCGTTCCGTCATAGGCGACGGTGGCCGCGAATCTTCGCATGCGCCGCCTATTCCTTCGCTTCCTCCTCGGAAACGACTTCAGCCTCCTCTTCCGTCTCGTCAGCACCCTCGGGTGCCGACGATTCCAGATCGCCGTCGTCGCTCGTCTCCGCCTCGGCACCGTCCGCCGTCGCGGCCTCGTCGGAAGCCGAAGCGTCCGCTTCCTCCGCCGCTTCGACAGCTTCAATTGAATCGTCCCCGCCCTCCTCAGCGACATCGTCGGCCGGTGCCGGGGTCGCAGTGGCCGTCGCCCTTTCCGGCCTCGGCATGGCAACGTCTTCGAGATCCACCATCTCGAGCACAGCCATTCTTGCACCGTCACCTTTGCGGGGTTCGAGGGCGGTGATGCGGGTGTAGCCGCCGGGCCGGGCGGCCATCCGCGGTGCGATCTCATCGAACGTGCGCTGGACGACCTGCGGGTCGTAGACGAAGCGCAGAGCCTGCCTGCGAGCGTGGAGGTCGCCGCGCTTGGCCAGCGTGATCATTTTCTCCGCCAGCGGACGAATCTCCTTGGCCTTCGCCTCGGTCGTTCGGATGCGCTCGTAGCGGAGAAAGTCTGTGACAAGGTTCCGGAAGAGCGCGCGCCGGTGGGCCGTATCTCGCCCGAGGTGCCTTCCGGCTACTCGATGTCGCATTGTTTAGTCCTCATCATCGGCTCCGAGCAGATCGTCGTTGCCGACCTCTCGAAGGGCTTCGCGAAGTGCCTTGCCGAGCGCGCCGAGGCTCTCCTCCTCGTCGTCCTCGTCGAGGATGTCCGGGGGACGCTCCGCCTGCTCGACGCGGCCACTGCGGGCGTCGGCGCCGGCGGCGTCGGCAGCCACCGGGACCAGGCCGGGCTGCTCACCATCGATGAACTCGAGTTCGACCAGACGGTCCCTGAGCTCGTCGTAGGACTTTCGGCCAAAGTTGCGAAGCCCGAGGAGTTCATCCTCGGTCTTCTCGAGGACCTGGCCAACTGTCATGAGGCCCGACCGTTTGAGGCAGTTGTAGGCACGCACTGAGAGCGAAAGCTCCTCGACGGCCGTATTGTAGCGCTCCGGGCTTAGAATCCGGCCGATCGATGACCCCTCAGTGCCCGGCGTTGCCGGAGCCTGAGCGTCGCCTCCGCCGGCAGTGCTGAACAGAGCGAACTGCTCCATCAGGATGTCCGAGGCGAGGCCGACTGCCTCCACCGGGCCGAGCGTGCCGTCGGTCCAGAGCTCGATCACAAGGCGGTCGAAATTGGTGGACTGGCCGACGCGGGTCTTCTCGACCCTGTAATTGACCTTCCGGATCGGGGTGAAGACGGCGTCGACCGGAATCACTCCGATTGGCAGCCCCTCAACGCTCCCGGCCGGCACGTATCCCCTGCCCACCTGGACATTCATGGTCACGTTGAGACGAGCCGAGGGCCCATCGAGAGTCGCCAGGTGGAGATCGGGATTGACAAGCTCGAAGTCGGCCGGCACGCGGAGGTCACCTGCAGTGAGCCGGGCTGAGCCCTCGGCGTCGAGCGTGATGGTGCCCGGGCGATTCGTGATCGCTCGAAGCCGGACTTCCTTGAGGCTGAGGAGGAAGTCGGTGATGTCCTCCCTCATGCCCTCTATCGTCGAGAACTCGTGCTGGACCTGTTCGATCCGGACGGAGGTTATGGCGGCGCCTTCGAGAGAGCCGAGGAGCACGCGCCGGAGAGCATTCCCGAGCGTAATGCCATAGCCCGCATCGAGCGGCTCGGCGATAAGCCGGGCGTAGTCCGGGCCTTCGTCGACGACCTCGAGAGCCGGCATGACGACTTCCGGCTCGTCAACTATTTCGGTGAATTCCATCATCTGCAATAACGCTCCCGGTGTGGGCTCGCGGGGTTTACCGCGAGTAGAACTCGATGATTACGTTTTCTGCGAACCGGTGCGTCTCGCCCGACACGATTTCCGGCGCCGCCTCGACCCGGCCGGACATGGCCGCCGCATCGAGCACGAGCCAGGATGGTGGGTTCTTCGTCTTGATGGTCTCCTCCATGATCTTGTAGATCTCGCTTCGCTTTCCCCGGTCAGTCCAGCCGACTGCATCGCCTACCCGGAGCTGAGCGGACGGGATATCGAGCTTGCGTCCGTTCACGCTGATCAGTCCGTGACGCACAAATTGCCTCGCCTGGTTTCGCGAATCAGCGAACCCCAGACGGTAGACGACATTGTCGAGCCTGTTCTCAAGCAGCTGAACGAGATTCTCACCAGAAACGCCGGGGCGCCTGAGAGCTTCCTTGTAATACCGTCTGAACTGCTTCTCGAGGATGCCGTAGCTGGCTCTCGCACGCTGCTTTTCGCGAAGCTGCAATCCCCGGTCGCTCACTTTACGGCGGCGCGCCGGGCGCGGTCCGGGAGGGTTCGGGCGGCGCTCGAAGGCGCACTTGGGCGACAGGCAGCGCTCGCCCTTCAGGAACAGCTTGTCCCCGTGGCGACGGCAGAGGCGGCATACAGGACCTGTGTAACGAGCCATCTTCTCCTCTAAACCCGCCGGCGCTTCTGGGCGCGGCAGCCGTTGTGGGGGATCGGGGTCACGTCTCGAATGGCAGTGACCGTGAGACCGGTCGCCTGAAGCGCGCGGATCGCAGCTTCACGGCCCTGGCCCGCCCCACGGACGTAGACCTCGACGACCTGCATGCCGTGTTCCATCGCCCGCTTGGCGGCGTTCTCGCCTGCGAGTTGGGCGGCAAAGGGGGTGCTCTTACGCGATCCGCGGAAGCCCGAGTTCCCGGACGTCGCCCAGGAGACAACGTTCCCGTTCGGGTCGGTCAACGTCACGATTGTGTTGTTGAACGAGCTCTTGACGTAGGCCTTTCCCCTCGGGATCGACTTACGCTCGCGTCGCCGCCCCCGGCGTGCCGCGGGTGCGCCGCGCCGATTCTGTTCAGCCATCGAAGTGCCTCTCCTACTTCTTGCCCACCCGCCGCCGGCCGGCCACGGTCTTGCGGGCTCCGCGCTTCTGACGCGCATTCGTCCTGGTTCTCTGTCCCCGCGCGGGGAGGTTGCGGCGATGCCGCTGGCCACGATAACAATTGATCTCGACCAGCCTGGCCACGTTCTGCCGAACCTCACGACGGAGGTCTCCCTCGACCAGGTACGTCTTGTCGATGAACTCGCGCAGCCGGATTACATCGTTGTCGGTCAGGTCGCTCGGCCGCGTATCAGGGCTGATGGCGGTCGCCTCGAGGATTGCTCCCGCGCGCGTCGGCCCCACACCGTAAATCTGCCGCAAGGCGATTTCGATCCGCTTGTCGTTTGGTATGTCTACACCCGATATCCGTACCATCGCCTAGCCCTGCCGCTGCTTGTGTTTAGGATTCTCGCAGATCACCATCACGCGCCCGCGGCGCCTGATGACTTTGCACTTTTCACACCTTGGCTTAACTGATGCCGAGACCTTCATATCACTGTTCCACCTGAATCCACCTCTCAGCGGAAGCGGTAGGTAATCCTCCCTCGGGTCAAATCGTAAGGGGACAGCTCCACGAGAACGCGGTCCCCGGGGACGATCTTGATGAAGTGCATGCGAATCTTGCCGCTGACGTGCGCGAGAACCTCGTGCCCGTTGGCCAGCTCAACGCGGAACATCGCATTGGGCAGAGGTTCCGTAACCACGCCTTCGACCTCGATCGCATCCTTCTTCGCCATAAGACCTCGCTCTATTCAGGGAAGCGTCAATACCTCGGGCTCGCAACCTTCACGAATGGCCACGGTATGCTCGAAATGACAGCATAAGCTACCGTCTCTCGTCTTTACGGTCCACCCATCTTCGGCTTCGTACACCTCGTGCCGGCCGGCGATGACCATCGGTTCGAGGGCCAGGACCAGCCCGTTCTTGAGCGGTGCGCCCCTCACGCGCATCCGGTAGTTGGTGACGTGCGGTTCTTCATGCATGTCGCGGCCGATGCCGTGTCCACCGTACCCCCGTACGATGGAGAAACCGCTCGGCTTGATGGAGTCCTCAATGGCGCCGCAAACATCGTTGAGGTGCCCCCCGACCCTGCAGGCCCGAATGCCGGCCCAGAGCGCATCCTCCGTGACCCGCATCAGTCGAGCAGCGGTTTCGCTCACCTCCCCGACCGCCACGGTGATCGCCGCATCACCGACATAGCCACCGTAGGTCGCTCCAAGGTCGAAGGTGGCGATGTCACCGCCACGAAGCTCGCGGTCGGTGGGGATCCCGTGCACCAACTCGTCGTTGATGCTGATGCAGATATTCGACGGGTAGGGCGGGTATCGCGGCGCCGGCGAGTAACCGCGAAACGTCTCTTTCGCGCCCCGGCGCCGGAATTCGTCGCGCACGAGACGCTCGATCGCCAGCAGATTGAGTCCCGGCCGGACGGACTCGCGGATCCGCGCAAGAGTCTGGCCGACGATGCGGCCGGCATCGCGCATTTTCTCAATCTCTGCGTCGGACTTCAGCTTGATGGCCACCTCAGTCGAGCGCCTTCACGAGAAGCTCGGTAACCCGGTCCAGAGACTGCTCGCCATTGATCTCGCGAAGGACACCGGCCGACCTGTAGTGATCTATCAGCTCCGCCGGCGGCTTCTGGCGCTCGAGGCGCGTCTTCACTACCTCCGGGCGGTCGTCGTCTCGCTGGTATAGCTCCCCCTCACAGTGGTCGCAGATACCGGCCTGTGACGGAGGATCGTTGCGCTCGTGATACAGACGCCCGCAGCCGCGACAGATCCAGCGGCCTCCGAGACGGGCGATGAGCTCCTCGTCCCGAACAGCGATCATCAGCGCCCGATCGATGCGCCGCCCCGCAGCGGCCAGGGCATCGTCCAGAGCTCTCGCCTGTACCACGTTGCGAGGAAAACCATCGAACATGGCGCCGCCGGCGGCATCGGAGCGGGCGATGCGTTCCAGCAGCATCCGGACGGTGATCTCGTCCGGGACGAGATCACCCCTCTCCATGTACTTTGACGCCTGCTTACCCAGATCCGTCCCCGCTTGCACATTCTCCCGGAACATATCGCCCGTGGAGATGTGAACGAGTCCGGTCGACTCCGCGATCCGCTGCGCCTGCGTTCCTTTCCCCGCCCCCGGTGGGCCCAACAATACGACGAACACTAGCGGATGAACCCTTCGTAGTTGCGCATCAACAGCTGCGCTTCAAGCTGCTTCATCGTATCCAGCACGACGGCCACCACAATGAGGAGCCCCGTCGCCGAGATTGTCAACTGGCGAACACCCGTAGCGAGACCGATAAAGTAAGGCGAAACCGCCACAAACCCGAGGAAGAATGCACCACCCCATGTGATCCGCGTGACAACGCGCATCAGATACTCCTCTGTCGGCCGGCCCGGCCTGATGCCGGGGATAAAGGCACCCTGCCGCTGCAGGTTCTTCGCCATATCCTGCTGCTGGTACTGAACCATCGTGTAGAAGAACGTGAACACGATCACCATGAGAAACAGGACGACCCAGTACACGGGCGTTCCCCCGGCGCCACCTCGACCTTGCTGGAACTGGTCGACGAAGAAGTTGGCCATCGATCCGATGAAGCCGCCCGCACCGGAGAAATAGGAGAAGATAACCGCGGGCATAATCATGATCGAGAAAGCGAAAATTAGAGGGATCATTCCCGCCATGTTGACGCGGAGCGGTATGTGGCTCTGTCCCTGCTGCCTGTACATCCGCCCACCTCTGAACGCCGACCGCGCGTACTGGACCGGGACCCGACGCTGCGCCTCCTGGAAGAACACCACAAGCCCTGTCATAGCGAGGGCGACCCCGACGATCGTGAGGATCCCAATGATGGACTCCGTCGACGCGCTCGGAATCATGCCCGGGAGAACGGCCACGATGCCCCCGAAGATGATGATCGAGACACCGTTTCCGATTCCGTTCTCCGTGATCAGTTCCCCGATCCACACCAGGAACATCGTTCCGGTCGTCAACGTGCAGAGCGTCGCAAGCGTGCCGATGGGATGCTCGGTGATCCCGAAATCTCTCACTACCGGCGACCCCGTCGTGCTGTTGATGAACAGGATCTGGCCATAACCCTGCACAAAGGCCATCGGCACGGAGAGCCAGTGAGAGATCAGCTGTATCCGCCGGCGGCCGGCCTCTCCCTCCTCCTGCGCCGCCCGCAACGTCGGCACAAGAGGAGTCATCACCTGGATCACGATCGTCGCTGTGATGTACGGATAGACGCCGAGCGCAGCAACGCTGAGGTTCTGGAGTGCGCCTCCCGAGAAGATGCTCAGGAAGTCGAGCAGAGTGTTGTTTTCGAAAGCCTGCTGAAGTGCATCGCGATCGATGTTCGGTACGGGCACGTGGGCCACAAACCGAAAGACCACCAGCATGGCGATCGTGAACAGGAGCTTCTTCCGCACGTCCTCCTGGCGGAAGGCGTCAACCATCGCCTGGAGGAGGCGAGGACGAGCAGCCTCCTGTACCGTCATTCGCCAGTCTCCTCGGTCACGCTGCCGCCTGCAGCCTCGATCTTCGCCCTGGCCGAGGCGCTGACACGGCTGACGCGTACGTCCAGCTTGCGCTCCAACGCCCCTCTGCCCAGCACCTTGATCGGTTTCTTGAGATTGCGCACCACCCTCGTGCTCTTCAGGAGCTCCGGAGTTACTTCGGTTCCGTCGTCGAAGCGATTGAGCGTACCGACGTTGACCGGCTGATAGCTCACCCGCCAGCGGTTGTTGAAGCCACGAAGGACATGGAAGCGGCGCGAAGAGGGAAACTGCCCGCCCTCGAACGCATCGTAGGGCAGCTTCTTGCCGCTCCGTGACTTCTGTCCCTTGAGCCCGCGGCCGGCGTAGGTTCCGCCACCGGCGGAGTTGCCGCGACCGATCCTCTTCGGGCCACGAACCGAACCCGGCACCGGTGCAAGCTCACTCGCATCAAGTCTCACTGATCCACCTCCTCGACTTCGACAAGGTGTGACACACGCCTGATCATGCCCCGAAGGCTCGGCGAGTCGTCGTGAGACACGGTCTGTCCCAGCCGCCGCAGTCCGAGCGCGCGAATGGTGTCTTTCTGAGTCTGATTGTAGCCAATCGCACTCTTACTGTAGGTAACGTTGAGAACCGTCATTCCAGCTCCCCCTGGGATATCGCGAGCCTTCGGTCCCGCGCACCTTCGGGGTCACGCAGCTGCGACAGGCCATGCATCGTGGCTCGCGCAACATTGATCGGGTTGCGGCTGCCAAGCGACTTGGCAAGCACGTCTCTAACGCCCGCAGCCTCCATGATCGCCCGAACCGCTCCGCCCGCGATCACACCCGTCCCCTCGGAAGCCGGCCTCATGACGATCCGGGCCGCGTTGACGCGCACCGTGATCGGATGAGGCAGAGTGGTGCCCTTGAGGGGCACCTTCATCATGTCCCGACGAGCCTCGGTTGCCCCTTTGCGAATCGCCTCGGGAACCTCATTGGCCCTTCCGAGCCCAAGGCCGACGTTGCCGTCGCCGTCGCCCACGACCACGAGCGCACTGAAGCTGAAGCGCCGGCCGCCCTTGACGACCTTCGCCACCCGGTTTATCGAAACGACCTTCTCGCTCAGATCATCCTGGCGCATGCGGTCCGATGGCCGCCGGCCCGATGGCCGCCTGTCCGATGATCGCGTTCGCTCTGCCTGGCTCATCTAGAACCCCAGTCCGGATTCACGGGCGGCGCCGGCGAGGGCTTTCACCCGCCCGTGGAATTGGTACCCGCCACGGTCGAAGACGACACTTTTGACGTCCCGATCGCGGGCCCGCTCCGCGATGGCGCGACCGACGGCCTTGGCACGCTCGGTCTTGCTCTTCCCCTCGAGCTCCGACTGCAAGCTCTTGTCGAGGTCGGAGGCCGCCACGAGTGTATGCCCCTCGCGATCGTCGATGATCTGGGCATAGATATGAGTCGAGCTACGGAACACGTTGAGCCGCGGTCGCTCGTCCGTTCCCGAAACCTTCCTTCGCACGCGTGCATGCCGGCGGAGCCGGGCCGCCGTCCTTGTCTTTCGGACCATCAGATTCCAACCCTTCCGGCCTTCCCGGCCTTGCGCCGGATCCGCTCGCCCTGGTAGCGGATCCCCTTACCTTTATACGGCTCCGGCGGCCGGAGCTTGCGAATGTCCGCCGCGACCTGACCAACCTGCTCGCGATCGATTCCCTGCACCGTGACGCGCGGACCCTCGACACTGAACGTGATGCCCTGGGGAGGATCCACGACAACGGGATGGGAGAACCCGAGCGCCATCTGGAGGCTCGACCCCTGTAGTTGAGCTCGGTACCCCACTCCCTGAACCTCCAGAGTCTTGGTGAAGCCCTCGCTCACCCCGACGACCATGTTCGACAGAAGTGAACGCGAAAGGCCGTGAAGCGCACGGACGGGCGGCTCCTCGCTCGGGCGCTTCACGTGGATCTCGCCCTCGCCGGAGTCAAACGATATCTCGGCGGGAAACCGCCGGCTCAGCTCGCCTCTGGGTCCTTTGACGCGAACCATGTTGCCGTCCTCGAAGGTGATCTGCACCCCGGAAGGAACGGGTACCGGTTTGAATCCGACTCGTGACATGCCGGCCTCCTACCAGATGTAGCAGAGAAGTTCACCGCCGACCGACTGGCGGCGGGCCTCCTGCCCCGTCATCACCCCTTTCGGGGTGGAGAGAATCGCGATTCCGAGGCCACCGTAGACCCGTGGAATCTCCCGGCGCTGCACATACACACGAAGTCCGGGTTTGCTCACGCGCTGTAGGCCTGTGAGCACGGGCTGGCGCTGACCGCCATAGCTGAGCTCGACCTTGAGGTTCGGCTGGGGACGTCCATTGTCCTTCTGTACGTCGAAGCCACGGATGAAACCCTCGTCCTTCAGAACCTTCGCTATTGCGACCTTCATCTTGGACGCGGGCATGATCACAGAATCGTGGCGGGAACGAACCGCGTTCCTCACTCTGGTGAGCATGTCGGCAATAGGATCACTGACTTGCATTGACCTTCCTCTCGCTGCCTGGCCGTTACCAGCTCGCCTTCTTGACGCCCGGGAGCAAGCCCCGGTGAACCATCTCCCTGAACGTGATGCGGGAGAGGCCGAACTTGCGCATGTACGCGCGCGGCCGGCCATCGACCCGATCGCGGTTGTGAATCCGTGTCGGACTGCTGTTGAGCGGGAGTTTCCGAAGCTCGGCATAGACCTCCGCCACAGCCTCCGGATCGCCCCAGGCGGCCTTCAGACGCCTTCGCAGCTCGGCCCGGCGAGGTGCGTACTTCGCGTTCAGCTCGCGCCGCCTCTGATCTCGCAGAATGATCCCTTTCGAAGCCACTGGCCCTCCTAGTTCCTCCGGAACGGCACGCCCAGCAATTCCAGCAGGCGGCGCCCCTCTTCGTCGGTTCTGGCGCTCGTGACGATGGTCAACTGCAGCCCCCGCACACGGTCGACCCGGTCGTAATCGATTTCTGGAAAGATGAGTTGCTCCCGGAGACCAAGGCTGAAATTGCCCCGCCCATCGAAGCCGTTGGGGTTCACTCCCTGAAAATCCCGGATGCGCGGGAGCGCAGCTGTGACGAGCCGGTCGAAGAACTCGTACATTCGCACTCCCCGAAGCGTAGCCATCACACCGATCGCGTTGCCCTCACGCAAGCGAAAGTTCGCAATAGAGCGGCGAGCGCGGGTAATCACGGGCTTCTGTCCAGTTATCCGAGCTATGTCTTCCGTCGCCCGGTCCAGCGCGTTCCCGTCCTGCAGTGCTTCGCCGAGACCGATGTTAACGACGATCTTCTCGAGGCGCGGCACCTCCATTTCGTTCGCGTACTTGAAGTGCTCGCGAAGCGCCGGAACGGCCTCCATTGTGTATCTGTCTCTGAGCCTTGGTGACATTATTCGATGTCCTCGCCGCTGCGCTTTCCCACGCGGACCAGTGACCCGTCCTCGCGCCTCCGGAAGGTCACGCGCGTCGGCTCGTCGCTGCTCGGATCTACCAGCATCACATTGCTGATGTGGATGGGAGCCTCGCGCTCGATGATCTGGGACTGCTGCCCTGTGTTTCGGGCGCGCTGGTGTTTCCGCACCAGGTTGACACCCTCGACCACCACACGATTGGTCTTCGTGACCACCGACCGCACGGTGCCGCGCTTGCCGCGGTCTTTCCCGGCGAGCACGAGGACCCGGTCGCCGCGCTTGATCTTGGCCGGCATCACAGCACCTCCGGCGCGAGGGAGACGATCTTCATGAACTGCCTGTCCCGCAGCTCGCGTGCGACGGGTCCGAAGATGCGCGTCCCCAGCGGATTCTCGCCATCGGTGTCCAGAAGCACCGCGGCGTTCTCGTCGAACCTGATGTAGGTTCCGTCCGGTCGGCCATACTCCTTGGCCGTCCTCACGACAACTGCTCGAACGACCTCACCCTTCTTCACGCTGGAGTTCGGCTGCGCGACCTTAACGGTAGCGACGATCACGTCACCCGGCCGCGCATAACGCCTGCGGCTTCCCCCGAGCACGCGAATGCAGAGCAGCGACCGCGCGCCGGAATTGTCGGCTGCCTTGAGCTTGGATTCCTGCTGGATCACTTCTGCTCCTCCGCGTCGGGGGATGTCTCCTCCGTGGAAGCCAGCGGTTCGTCCGCGTTACCCTCTCCGGCCGCCGCTTCCGCGGCATCCTCATGGCCCTCGGACGGTGTCTCGTCGTCGACCACGGCGCCCGCGGTCTCCTCGATCTCGCGCCCGATGACTTCGGGGGAGATCTCGGCCACGTCACCCCTGCTGAGGATTTCGGTGACCCGCCAGTGCTTTCCTTTCGAAAACGGCGCCGATTCGATTATGTTCACTACGTCGCCCAGCCTGCAGGTGTTCTCCTCGTCATGGGCCTTGTAGCGCTTCGTGGCGGTGATCACCTTGTGGTAGAGCCGGTGCTTCTTGCGACGTTCGACTGAGACCACCACAGTCTTGTCCATCGCATCGCCGACTATCGTCCCCTGAATTACTCGTTTCGCCATGTCAGTTGCCTTTGACCTCTGTCAGCTGCCGCTCGCGCCTGATGGTCCTGAGCCTGGCGATGCGGCGCCGAACGTTGCGGAGTTCGCGATAATTCTCAAGCTGCCGGCTGGCATGCTGGAATCTCAGTGTGAAGAGAGCCCGGTAGGCCTCATTGATCTCCCGGTCCAGCTGATCGTCATCGAGCCGGCGGACGTCGAGTGCCTTGGGGTTCGCCATATCAGACCGCCAGTGGGTCGCGCCGCACGACCTGGGTGCGGCACGGAAGCTTGTGTGCGGCCAGGCGCAGAGCCTCACGCGCGACGGATTCGGGGACGCCCGCGACCTCGAAGAGCACGCGGTGTGGTTTGACGACGGCCACCCAGCGCTCAGGAGCGCCCTTGCCTGACCCCATCCGGGTCTCGGCGGGTTTTGCCGTCACGGGCTTGTCCGGAAAGATCCGGATCCAGTACTTTCCGCCGCGGCGCATTTCGTGCGTGATTGTGCGGCGGGCTGCTTCGATCTGGCGCGAGTCGACCCAGGCGGCGCTCTGTGCCTGTAGTCCCCATTCGCCGAACGAGACTTTGTTCCCGCCGCTGGCGATGCCGGAGCGGCGACCGCGGTGGTGCTTCCTGTGCTTGACTCGCCGGGGCTGCAGCATCAGGAACTCTCCTCTCCGGCTTCACGCTCCACGGCCTCCTGCTGCTCTCGGGAGATCGCGATCGGTGCGGGTCCCGACGGTTCCTCCGGAACCTCCGGTGTCGGCGGCGGCGGTTGCGGAGTGGGCTCGCCGAGCGGTTCCTCCTTGACCTCGGCATGGGGCGGTGCCTTTATTTCACCCCGGTAGATCCAGACCTTGACGCCGATTCTGCCGAACGTCGTGTGCGCCTCGGCGAGGCCGTAATCGATGTCGGCCCGAAGCGTGTGCCGCGGAACCCGGCCCGACGTCTCGGTCTCGCGGCGGGACATCTCGGAGCCACCCAGCCGCCCTGCGACTGAAACGCGCACACCGAGAGCGCCCCGCTGCATCGTCCGCTGCGCCGCCTGCTTGACCGCCCGCCGGAAGGCCACACGCCGCTCGAGCTGGTCGGCAACCGACCGTGCCAGGAGGTAGGCGTCCAGTTCGGGCGTGCGGATCTCCTGGATGTTGACGCGCACGCGCCCCCCGGTCAGGCGCTCGAGGCGGGCTCGCAGCTCCTCGACCTTCTGACCACCCCGGCCGATCACGATTCCCGGCTTGGCGGTATGGATGGTTGCCGTTACGAGATTGGCGTTTCGGTCGATCTCGATCCGCGAGATGCTCGCGTCCCTCAGATCCTTGAGCACTGCCTCGCGCAGCTCGAGGTCCTGGTGGAGCCGCTCAGTGTAGTCGTGTTCGGCAAACCACTTCGATTCCCAGTCATAGACGATTCCGAGCCGGAATCCGTGAGGATGAACCTTCTGTCCCATCAGCTGACTCCCTGCTCGTCCAGTACGACAGTCACGTGGCTCGAGCGCTTGAGAACGGGGCTCACGCGGCCCCGAGACCGGGGCTTGAAGCGCCGCATCGTTCGTCCCTCATCGGTGAATGCGCTCTTCACGACGAGATCGTCGATATCGAGGTTGAAGTTGTTCTCGGCATTGGCGGCGGCAGAGAGCACGACCTTGGATACGGTTCGCGCGTGCGGCGAAGGAGCGTAGCGAAGGAGGGCGAGAGCCTCATCCACCGTGAGACCGGAGATCCGATCCGTGAGGAGCCTCACCTTTCTCGCCGAACCGGGAATGCCGCGAGCGACTGCTCTGACCTGCATGTCAGCGCCTCACCTTCGACTGCCGGTCACTGCGGCCGACGTGCCCCCGGAAGGTGCGCGTGGGGGCAAACTCCCCCAGCTTGTGGCCCACCATGTTCTCGGTGACGAACACCGGGATGTGACGCCGTCCATCGTGCACGGCGATGGTCAGGCCGATCATCTCCGGCATGATCGTCGACGCACGCGACCAGGTTTGGATCACAGAGCGGGTCTGCGATGCGCGCGCGGCTGCCACCTTCCGCTCCAGGGAGGGATGAACGAACGGGCCCTTCTTGGTTGATCGAGACATCGCCTCCTCCTACTTGTTCCGGCGCCGGACAATGAACTTGTCCGTGCGCTTGTTGTTTCTCGTGCGATAGCCCAGGGTCGGCTTCCCCCAGGGCGTCTTGGGACCGGGGAGCCCAATAGGGGCCCGCCCTTCGCCACCGCCGTGCGGATGATCGCGGGGATTCATCACGGTGCCGCGAACGTGTGGGCGCCGCCGCCGGTGGCGCGACCGCCCGGCCTTACCGAGCTTGATGAGAGAGTGTTCGATGTTGCCCACCTGACCGATCGTCGCGATGCACTCGATCCTCACCCTTCGCATCTCGCCGCTGGGGAGGCGGAGCAACGCGTACTCCCCTTCCTTCGCCATGAGCTGAGCCGAGGTGCCGGCGCCGCGGACCATCTGACCGCCACGCCCGGGCGTCATTTCGACGTTGTGGATCTGGGTACCGGTCGGCATGTTCGCAAGCGGAAGAGCATTCCCGACCCGGACCTCCGCGCCGGGGCCGCTCATCACCGTGGCGCCGATGGTGAGCCCGTTGGGCGCCAGAATATATCGCTTCTCGCCGTCCCGGTAGTGAATCAGCGCGATGCGAGAGGTGCGATTGGGGTCGTATTCAATCGACGCAACCCGCCCCGGCACTCCGAACTTGTCGCGGCGCCAATCAATGAGCCGGTACCGGCGGCGATGCCCGCCGCCCCGATGCCGGACCGTAATCCGTCCCTTGTTGTTGCGACCGGAACGCTTGGCGCCGAGTGAAACCGTCAGCGAGCGCTCGGGGCGCTTGCGCGTGAGCTCCTCGAACGTATGCCCGCTGGAGTTGCGGCGGCCCGGAGAGGTCGGCCTGTAGGACTTGATCGGCATCTCCTAGACCCCCTCGAAGAGTTCGATGGTGTCGCCGGAGGCAAGCGTAACAACGGCTTTCTTCCAGTCCGGGCGCAGCTTCTCGCGCCTCCCGAACCGCCTCGGCTTCCCTTTGACGACCATCGTGTTGACGTTCGTGACACGAACATTGAACGCAAGTTCTACGGCCTCGCGGACCTGGCTCTTGTTCGCCCGGATGTCGACTTCGAACACGTACTTCCCCTGCCCGCTGAGAACCGTCGACTTCTCGGTGACGAGCGGACGTTTGAGAACCGCGTAGGGATGCATATCCTTCGGCATCAGGCTTCCTCGACCTTCCGGCCCCGGGCGGGAGCAATGTTGGCGCCACCCCAGAGGCCCTCCACCGCTCGCACCGCGTCCTCGGTCATGAGAACGTGGTGGGCATTCACCAGGTCCACCACATTCAAAACTGCCGCCGGCATGGCCTTGGCCTGCTTGATATTGCGGGCCGACCGCTGGAGAACGGGCTCCGCCTCACCGGTGACGAGGAGTGAGCGCCGACGGGCGCCGACCGATTCCAGGAGCGCTTCCGTCTCCTGCGTCCTGGGTTCAGCGGGGACCATGTCTTCGACCACCATGATGCTGCCGCCCGAGGCGTGGCCACTGAGGGCGGAACGGATTGCGAGACGCTTCATCCGCCGGGGCAGATCCCTGGCGAAGCTTCGCGGGCGCGGTCCCATCGCCTGACCACCACCGACACGACCCGAGGCCCGAATCGATCCCTGACGGGCGTTGCCGGTCCCCTTCTGACGGCGCAGCTTGCGGGTCGACCCTGCCACCTCACCGCGCCTCTTGGTGCTGGCGCCGCCCGCCCGCCGGTTGGCCATCTGCGCGACGTACGCCTGATGAACCACCGCCCGGTTCGGCTCTATCCCGAAGACTTCGTCGGCCGCTTCGATCTCTCTGACCTGCCGTCCGGAGCTGTCGAAGACTTTGAGCTTCATTTCGATGCCCTCCGCGCGACCCGAACGCGAACCAGCCCGCCCCGCGGTCCGGGAACCGACCCGGCGACGAAGATGACGTTCTTCTCATCGTTGCGCCCCAGCACCACGAGGTTGCGGACGGTGGCCCGGCCGCCGCCCATGTGTCCGGCCATCCGGGTTCCCTTTAGTACGCGGCCCGGCGTGGTCCCGGCGCCGATAGAGCCGGGAGCCCGGTGCCTGTCGCTCTGACCGTGGGTGCGCGGGCCACCCTTGAATCCATGGCGCTTGACGCCGCCCTGAAAGCCGCGGCCCTTGGAGGTGCCGGTGACGTGGACGAGATCGCCGGCGTCGAAGATGTCGACTCCGATGGCCTGACCAACCTCGAACTCGCTCGCATCGTCGGCCTTGAACTCGCCGAGGTGGCGCAGATCGGTCTGGCCACCCGCTTTGAGATGGCCCTCCATGGCACGAGTCTGCCGTTTCACTGCTCCGAACCCAACCTGCACGGCCGAGTATCCGTCCTTCTCCGGAGTCCGGATCTGGGTCACGTAGCAGGGTCCTACCTCTACTGCCGTCGCGCCGTGCAGCCGGCCCTCCTCATCGAAGAGCTGCAGCGTACCCAGCTTTCTGCCCAGAAGTCCTTCAATACCCATTGCGCCTACAACTTGATCTCGATGTCCACGCCGCTCGGCAACTGCAGCCGCATGAGAGTGTCCACCGTCTTCGAAGTCGGCTCGATTATGTCGATCAGCCGCTTGTGAGTTCGGATCTCGAAGTGTTCCCGCGCGTCTTTGTGTACGTGCGGCCCTTTGATAACGCAGAAGCGCTCGATGGCCGTCGGCAGTGGCACCGGCCCGGCGACCCCCGCACCCGTGCGCTCGGCGGCTTCAACGATCTGTCGCGCAGATTGATCGATCAGCCGGTGATCGAACGCTTTCAGTTTTATCCGGATCTGCTGACGGGCCATGGCGCCGCCCCCTCGCTTCCTCTGCTATTGAATGATCTTGGTGACGACGCCGGCGCCGACGGTGCGGCCGCCCTCACG
>CAZHMF010000014.1:0-36179 GCA_964533605.1 uncultured Anaerolineaceae bacterium | reverse complement strand
ACCGGGGCCTACTGTGCGGGCTCACCGGCGTCGCCGCCGTCTTCGTCAGGAGAGGCGGGAGGGCTGCCTGCTGCAGACGCGCCACCGGAGCGCCTCTGGAAGAACAGGGCGATTGCGGCCACAACCAGGACCGGGATGGCCAGCCAGATCACGGCAACCAGCAGCACGGCACCGGCGGCCAGCAGGTAACGTCCTGCTTCCGCGGCTGCGCCCCAGGCATCCCCGAAAGCGTCGCCGAACGACTTCGGACCTTCGTCCCCCTGCTCGGGCGGGGCATCCGGCGACTGAATCGAAACGGAGACCGTTGCCATGTCGATCAGGTCATCGAGGAGGCGGAGCCGTCCCTCGGTCTGCTCGATCTGGGACCGGACGCTGTCTATTCTGTCGTTGACAGTCAGGATGTCCTGAATGGTGCGGGCATCCTCGAGGAGAGTCAGGTATTGGGCCTCGACGCGCTCCAGGTTGCGAAGACGGCTCTGGAGGTCGGTGTACTCCTCGGTCACTTCGGTGGCGCTGGAGTCCTCACTTCTCACCGTGGAATCCGGGATCTTCCGGATCGCGGCAAGAGTGCTGTCGTAGCGGTCGACCGGAATCCTGATGGTAATGGTGGCGGTCGCGTACTCGCGCCCCTCATCGTCCGTGAAGCTGCCGATGCTCGAGCTCTCGACAAAGCCCGCCGCTGCTCTGGCCGTCTGTTCCACGGAGGCGAAGGCCGCCTGAACGTCCTCGGCCTCGAGCCGCAGGCTGGCGGTGTAGATGATCTTGCGGTCGCCGGCCTGGGAGCTGCTGTCGAATCCGGCATCATCCTGGGGTAGACCGGTCGACCCGGCGAGGCTGCGGGCGGAGTCTGAGCCGTCGGCGTCGGAAGCGATGGCCCCCTCTTCGCCGGGACTCTCCTGCGGTGCGCTCGCGCCCCTGAAGTCCGCCTCGGCATCGTCGCCGCAGGCAAAGAGAGCAAGGCCGAGCAATGAAAACAGGGCGAGTGGAAGCAAGCGCATGGCCATGGGCATTTCCTTCATTCCGGAGGGGGCCGGCCGGGTTCTCTTCTTCCAGACGCCGTGCCGTCTGCGGTTGTTCCCAACCGGAGGTGCGGCCACCCCCGTACTGAATACAGCAGGAAGGGGCGGGCTGACTGGTCAGCCCGCCCCTTCCCGGGGGTGCGTGGATGCGGCAGATCGTTAGCCGGCCGCCTCGACCGTGGTCTCGGCTGCGGCAGACTTGATCTTGAATGACCTGGATCGAGATTCGGGGCGCTTGGGGAGCGTGAGCTTCAGGAGCCCATGCTCGAACTCGATGCTTGCGGCTTCCGCGTCGACCGTCGGCGGGAGCCTCAGGACGCGCCTGAACTCACCGCTTCGAAGCTCGCGCCGGTGGTACGTCGTTCCCTCGTCCACAGACTGGTAGCTGCTGCGGCCGGTGATGGTTAGCAGGTTGTCATCCACCGAAACCTCGACATCGTCGGGGTTCACGCCGGGGACGGCGGCGGTGAGAACGAACTCGTCACCTGTTTCGTAGATGTCGACTCCGAGCGTGGGGATGCTGGAGTCGTGGCTGCCGTCACGAAGACCGAACGGTCGGCGGAACGTGTCGTCGAAGAGCCTGTCCATCGTATTCCTGAGGGTCATGAGCTCGGGGCCGGGCTCCCACCGAATGAGTGTTGACATGGTTGGGTTCCTCCTGGGTTGTCTATTCACGAAGGATCATATCGGCTCATCCTCGGTCGCGCAAGAGAGCTGACAAGAGAATTATCAAGAATCTACAGCTTGGCATTGCGATATGAGCTTCCAATCGCTACCCTTAATGCCATGGCAAGAGGTTTCTACGAGGTTCTCGGCGTGTCTCGTGGCGCCTCCGAGAAGGAGATTCGCGCGGCGTACCGCAAGCTCGCCCGTCAGAACCATCCCGATGTAAACCCGAATGACTCCGGTGCGGAGGAACGATTCAAGGAGATCAACGCCGCCTACGAGGTGCTCTCCGACCCGGAGAAGCGAAAGAAATACGATCGCTACGGTGCGCAGTGGGAACATGCCGACCAGATAGAAGAGATGAAGCGGCGCCAGGGCTCCGTGAACTGGTCCTCCGTCGCCGGTGGTGGGGAGGGACTGGGCGACCTCGGTTCAATCTTCGAGTCGATCTTTCGGAGGGACCGCGGGCCGCGCGGACCAGTGCGTCGTCGCGGCAGAGATGTAGAAGCGGCGGCCCAGGTGACTCTCGAGGAGGCATTTGCCGGCGCCGCTCGGACCATTTCGAACGATACCGTCGAGGCCTGCGCAGCGTGTGGCGGTACCGGTGAGATCAGCGGCGCCGTCTGCCATCTCTGCGGAGGGCGGGGAGAGACGCGACGGAATCGGCGCCTTGAAGTGAGGATCCCGCCCGGTGTGCGGACCGGGTCCCGCATCCGCATGGCGGGCCAGGGTGAACCCGGGCGCCGTGGTGGGGTAGCGGGCGACCTCTACGTCGTTGTACGCGTCGCCGACCACCAACGCTTCGAACGGCAGGGCGACAACCTCCTCGTGGATGTGGAAACGCCTCTGCTCGATGCAGTGCTCGGAGGTGAGGTGGAGATCGAAACCATGGAGGGCCGGATCGCTCTCAAGATCCCACCGCTGACCCAGAACGGCCGTCAATTCCGCCTGACCGGCAAAGGGATGCCCGTGATGGGTTCCGACCGGCGAGGTGATCTCCTTGCCCGTATCAACATCCGGATGCCGTCCGCCCTCGACGATGACGAGAGGCATCTCTTCGAAGAGCTCCGGGCCCGGCGGACGGGCTCGGCGGCAGGAGGGTAGTCGAGACTATGCCCGAACGCCCCGGGAACCAGCAGCGCAACTTCCCTCAGGTGGACGACGATGAGCCTATCTACGTCATATCGATCGCGGCTCGCATGGTCGGCATGCACCAGCAGACGCTGCGCTACTACGAGAGGGCCGGCCTTATCGAGCCGCAGCGAACGCCGGGAAACATCCGGATGTACTCGAACGCCGACATCGAGCGAATTCGCACGGCGCAGCGCCTGATCGGAGAGCTCGGCGTCAACCTCGCAGGAGTTGACATAATTCTACGGATGAGAGAGCAGTTGCAATCCCTACAGGACGAATTGGAGACCACTCGAGCTCAGCTGGACCGGCTTCGCTCCAGGCGGCTCCCGGCACCCTACCGCCGCTCGCCCTGAACTACCCCGCTCCTCCCCTTTCCGGCCGGGGATGAGCGCTATCAATCGCCGGGGAGGAACCCAGAAATGATGAGACAGGACCGATTTACCGAACAGGCTCAGCAGGTGCTCTCACACTCTCAGGAGATCGTGCGTCAGCAGAAGCACGGTCAGTGGGGCGTGCCTCATGTACTCGCCGCACTGATCGGCCATCGCGATGGCTTGGCCGGGCAGATACTGTTGCGACTCGGCGTCGATCTGCAGGCTCTGAGCTCGCGAGTGGCCAATGTTCTCGGGAGCCAGCCCAGTCATCAGCACGACGTCGTCCAGATCTACACAACCCCGGAAGTCGTGCGGATGCTCGAGGTGGCGAACGCGGAGGCCGACCGGCTCAAGGATGAGTATGTGGGCGTCGAGCACCTCCTCATCGCCATCGCCGACAACGAGGAAAGCGGTGCTACGCGCCTGCTGGCCGAGATGGGCGTCACCAAGGAAGGGATCTACAGAGCGCTTCAGGAGATCCGGGGGAAGGCACGCGTCACGAGCCCCGATGCCGAAAGCCGTTACCAGAGCCTCGACAAGTACAGCACCGATCTCACGCGCCTTGCTCGAGAGGGCAAGCTCGACCCCGTCATCGGCCGCGATACGGAGGTGCGGCGAGTGATGCAGATTCTCAACCGGCGCACCAAGAACAATCCGGTGGTAATCGGCGAGGCCGGCGTTGGCAAGACCGCCATCGTCGAAGGTCTGGCTCAGCGTATGGCCACGGACGACGTCCCGGAGAACCTGCGGGGCAAGCGTGTCCTTGCTCTCGATCTGGGAGCGCTCGTCGCCGGGTCCAAGTTCCGCGGTGAATTCGAAGAGCGCCTCAAGACCGTCATGGACGAGGTCAAGCAATCGGACGGCGAGGTCGTGCTCTTCATCGACGAGCTCCACACGGTCATGGGGGCCGGCGGCGCCGATGGGGCCATCGACGCAAGCAACCTGATGAAGCCGGCGCTCGCCCGCGGCGAACTTCGGGCAATCGGTGCGACGACACCGGACGAGTACCGTACCCGGATCGAGAAGGATCCGGCCCTGGAGCGGCGCTTCGCTCCCGTCTGGGTCGAGGAGCCCTCTCCCGACGAGGCGGTCGAGATCCTCAAGGGCCTGCGCGCGAAGTACGAGGCACACCATCGAGTCCAGATCGCCGATGATGCTCTCGTGGCTGCCGTTCGGCTGTCGGTCCGGTATGTGACGGAGCGCCACCTCCCAGACAAGGCGATCGACCTTATCGACGAAGCGGCCAGCAAGCACGTGATCGACTCACAGGAGCTTCCTCCCGAGATCCGCGGCCTGAAGCGCAGGCTGGACGCGCTCGGAGACGAAGCGGACGCCGCCCAGGAGCGTCAGGACTATGAGGCGACCGCGCGAATCAAGCAGGAGGTCCTCGCGATCCAGGAAGAGTACTCGAAGCTACGGGCTGATTGGGCGGAGGAGCACGAGGTACGCCTCGAGGTGACCGCCGAGGACATCGCCTCGCTCGTCGGGCAGATGACCGGCATCCCCGTGGTGCGCCTCGAAGAGACCGAGGGCGAGAAGCTCCTGCGGATGGAAGAACAGCTCCACAAGCGAGTGATCGGGCAGCAGCAGGCGATTGCTGCCCTGTCCGACGCCATTCGCCGTGCACGTGCTGGCCTCAAGGACCCGTCCCGCCCCATCGGCTCCTTCATCTTCCTCGGTCCCACCGGAGTCGGTAAGACCGAACTTGCAAAGGCCCTCTCCGAGTACCTGTTCGATGACGAAGACGCGATGATCCGGCTCGACATGTCCGAGTACCAGGAGCGCCACACGGTGAGCCGCCTCGTCGGCTCTCCTCCCGGTTACGTGGGCTACGACGAAGGCGGCGGCCTCACCGAAGCGGTCAGGCGCCGGCCCTACCGCGTGATCCTCTTCGACGAGATTGAGAAGGCTCACCCGGACGTCTTCAATGCTCTCCTTCAGATCCTCGACGATGGCCGTCTAACCGATGGGCACGGGAGGACCGTTGACTTCCGCAACACGGTGATCGTCATGACGAGCAACCTCGGGACGGGTCTTCAGGAGCGGGCCACCCTCGGCTTCACCCGCCGGACGGATGGCTCGGGCGACGGCAACCAGCTCCGCGAGAGCGTCGAAAAAGCTCTGCGGGAGCACTTCCGGCCCGAGTTTCTCAATCGTATCGACGAGACCATCGTATTCGAGCCTCTCACCGAGCCCGAACTGTTGGAGATCGTCGGCCTGCTTGTCGAGGAGGTCCGGGGGCGGATGGCGGAGCGCAAGGTCGATTTCGAACTGACGGATGCGGCACGGGAGGAACTCGTGCGCGAAGGTTACGATCCGTCGTTCGGCGCCCGGCCCCTGCGCCGAGTCGTGCAGAGGCGGGTCGAGAACGAGCTGGCGCGGAGGATTCTCGAGAACGAGTTCTCTGTAGGGGATTGCGTGGTCGTGGACTTCGCCGATGGTGAGTATCGATTCAGCGCGCGCCAGCAGACGGCGGCGGAGCGGGTCGTGGAAGCCGTCTGACTACCTACTCCGTGAGCACGTAGCCGAATCCTCTGACGCTGCTGAGGGCAAGCGGCTCGCCTCCGAGGCGGGCCGCTTTGCGGCGGAGCCGGGCAACGGTCGGTGCGATCAGGGCAGGCCCGACATCCGCGGCCTGGAGGCCCTTCTTCGGATGGACTGCTTCGCTGAGCTCAGCGGTGCCCACCGGGTCTCCCTTGCGTCTCGCGAGAGTGCCGAGCACGGCATGCTCCATCTCGGAGAGCTTGATCAGGCGGCCCCCAGACTCCAGTCGAGCGGGCTCCGACTTCAGGCGGAGCGTTCCGAAAACCGCAACCGGTGCGTCGGGACCGGCTTCCGGTGGTCTCTGCCTGCTCCGCGCGAAACGCGCGACCGGTGCGATAAGGGAAGTCAGGTTCGACGTCGAGTCGCCGGCCGCGACAGCCACGGCTCCCGCTTCATGTACGGCCGAGGTGTCCGCATCCGGCGGGCAGAGCGCGACGACTGCAGGGGTCAGGCCCTCGGCAACGGTCCGGATGGCCGCTGCGTGGCCGACGCTGCAGTCGCCGGCGATGATTGCCAGGTCTGGTTGGAGGCTGCTGTTCCGCAGCTGGAGGCTCTCTTCGGCCCCCGGCGATTCAAGTACAAAGAGGCCGAGCCGGGCGAGACCGGCGAGGAGATCAGGCCGTCCGACGGGACGGAGACAGACGACGAGCGCAGTGAGGCCCGGGTGTGTCATCCAGTCTCCATCTGGCGTCTCGGCGATGGTCTCCTCAGGGGGCATTCGGGCGGTGTCCTCCGTGGGCTGTGAGGACTCTAAGGCCCGATTGTTGAGCCGTCGTCGTGGCGGAGTCCGATGGGGTCGCCGTTGCACCCCTCGGCGGCGGCCGGCCGTTCGACAGCCCCTTTTCGGTGAAAGCCCGGGAACAGGCTCGTGGAGCAGGCGTTGCAACATGCGGGATCTCGCCTACGGAAGGTTCACATGCGCTCTACCGAGGGCGCAGAATTCGTTGACCGCCGGTTGAGGAACGCTCCGGGACGTAACGTCGTAAGAGTCCCGTCCTAGGGCGAACCCCCAGCGCTGGCGAGAGGATTCATCTAGTCACCGAAGGTCTTCCCCCGAGGCCGGTGGCGAGGACCGAGGGCAGGGAGCAACCGTAGGAGCGGTGCCCGTGAGGAGCAGGAGGACCGATGCTTGCTTACGTTGTCGAACGAGACGAGGACTACGCCGAGATCATCGCGCACACCGTCGAACGAGATGGACACGCGGTCCTTCGTGCCGACAGTCTCAGATCGGCTCTCATGCTGGCGGATCGCCGGCCGCCGGAGCTGGCGGTTATCGACATGGAGCTCCCCGACGGTTCCGGTATCGATGTCTGCAGGCGGCTTCGTCAGATCGATGCCCAGCTTCCGGTGATCCTCGTCTCGTCGGACGATCGCTGCAGCGATGTCATCGCAGGTCTCGAGGCCGGCGGCGACGACTATGTCGCGAAGCCGTTTCACCCGGGAGAACTGCTCGCGCGTCTGCGCGCCGTGTTGCGGAGATCGGGCGGGGAGCGCTCGGCCGTGAACGCAACGGCTCGGCGCATCTGCTCCGATGGTGTCGAGGTCGATCTGGCGAGCCAGACTGCGTTTCTCAACGGCATCAATCTCCATTGCACTCCGTTGGAAGTGGAGATTCTCGGGCAGTTGGTCCAGTTCGCCGGCCAGGCGCTCACCCACGGTTATCTGACCGAGCAGATCTGGGGCTACAAGAACGTTTCCGACGCCACGCTGTTGAAGGGCCACGTCAGCTCGATCCGCCGGAAGATCCGCGATGCGGACGGCGACGAGGACATCGTGCGAACCGTTCACGGCGTGGGCTACAGCTTCACGCCCGTCTAAGGAGGGCCGCAATTTGAGACTTGCCGTAGTGGATCCGCAGCCGGTGGCGGGAGAAGTTCTCGCATTCTCTGCCCGGCGCCGGGGGCACCAGGTGGTCTGTCTGGCAGACGAGAGCCGCCTGTTCGGCCGGCTGCCTTTCGAGCCGACCGCCGTAATCATCGCAATGAATGCGGGAGACGACGGCTGTGCTACGACCGTCGTCCGGCTCCGCGACCGGTTCCCCCGCGTCCTTCTGATCGTGACCGTCGAGAGGCCGTCTGATTCGTTTGCCACGTGTGCACTGCGGGCCGGTGCCGATGATGTGATCCGTGTTCCCTACCACCCGAGCGAGGTGATCCTCAAAGCGGAAGCGGCGGTGGCCCGCCAGGACCGGGCCGGCGGCTCGAGCGCCCTGGAGATCGGGGACCTGGTCGTCGACCTCGACAAGTATGTCGCCGCCAAAGCGGGACGGGGCCTCAGTCTGACGAAGCTCGAACTCCGTTTGCTTTACTGCCTCTGCGAGCACAGCCCCCATCTCACCCCTCTCGACCGTCTGCTCACCTTCGGTTGGGACAGCAGCAGCGATCCCGAACCAGCCCTGATCAAGACCCACATGTCCCACCTTCGCAAGAAGCTGCACCAGGCTGGCGGCCAGCCGGTTGAGATCTCCTCACGCCAGACGCTCGGCTACACAATTGCCTTCAAAGAAGTGGAGAGCGCGTTGAGTTCCGAACCGCGGGAGGTCGAACGCAGGGAGTTAGCAACGGCCGCGCACTGATGAAATCGGAAGAAGTTGTCGAATAGAGGTTCATCAACCGCGCCGGAGTCAGACCATGTCCCTCCTTGCACGCCTATTCTCTAAGGTATCCGTCCTCGCCTGCGACTCCTGCGAAGGGGCGAGCGGTGCGATCCTCGATCTTACGGCGGGTACCGTCCGGGTCTGTCCGGCCTGCCACGGCAGGGGTGAGGGAGGCGAGCCGACGGGGGCCTCGCTGCATTACATCGCCGAGGAGCGTGAGGGCCGGCGCCGCGACATGGGACAGGTGGCCTGACCCTCGGAGAGGCGCCGCCTAACTGTCGGCGGGTTGCCGTCAGCCTTCAGCTCCGAGTTCGCGGCGAATAGATTCCTTGATCCGGTCGATGCTTCTTATGGGCGTCGGGTCGACGCCGTTGAGGAGGCCCACATAGCAGGAGACGAAGTCCGCCCACGCGGTCGCCTCCAGCAGTTCCGCCAGCCGGGACTCGGCAGAGAGCCGGATTCGATGTACCGGTACGCCCTCGGCCGCGTATGCATCGAGCACGGCGTCGAATCCCAGTGCCAGTTCGCGGCGATAGTGGCGCCTCGATTCGAGGGTCACGATCGCGATGCGGTCCAGCTGATCGCGTGCATTGTCGAGGGCGGAGACGGCGTTGTGAGCAGCCTCGGGTAGCGCCATCCACGTGGATGGCGCTTTGCCGTTCTCCGCCAGCTGACTCTTGAACCGGACAGCGGCGGCGGTGAGGTGCCCGGCGGCGGTGACGATGACAGTCCGACCACGTATCGACTGCGCGAGTGCCTTCGCGAGGTTGTTCCCGGTCGGAATATCGGTGCCGAGCCGGTCCCGCACGAGATCGTGGTGGGCGGCGGCGGCCACTTCAACATCGGCCTCCCCGAGAATTGCCAGCCCTTCGGCTGCCCTGAGGGCGGCGCCGAGCTGGAGGCCGAAGGCGGCCCGTGGCGCCTGTCCGCCGAAAACGAGGGCGCCGCGTACGCCGTCCGCCACAGCCCGCCGGTCCAGCTCGCCGCCGCTCCTGATTGCGTAGACGGGCGCTCCTCGGGAGAGAGCCTGCCTGTAGCAGGCCAGAGTCTCGGCGGTATCGCCGCTGTGCGAACAGCAGATGACGGGCGTCCGCGGGTTTACGAACCCGGGCAGATCCATCGCTCGACTGACGATGACGGGGACCTTTCCTGTGGATTCCGACAGAGCGGAGAGGTAGTCGCCGGCGGTGGCTGAGCCGCCCATTCCCGCCACTACGAGGGCCTGCCAGCCGCCCGCCGGCACCTGGAACTCCGGCACCCTCGTCGCCCGCCAGGAAGCCACAAGGTCGCTGCCCAGCCCACCCGCGAGCGCGAGCATTCCCGATTTGTCCAGAGCCAGCGCCGCCTCGCTGTCGAGATACGGGCTCCGCAGAACTGTAGGCCGTCTCACCGCGAACGGACTGTTTACCATCACCAATCCTTCCTGCATCCAATCCCGACAGGGACAAAGAGAGTGTCTCCCGGAACGGTTGAGCAATCGATGCGGAATCGGCTGCGGGACAGTGACTGAGGGGGCGAGCGCGTGACGGAAAGGGTGGGCTCTGCGAGCTTGCCCGGCGACGAGAGGAAGGCTGCCGGAAGGGGGTTGGGAGGCGCTCAGCGGGGCATTGTTTACACACGGTTTACGGTCGGTCCCTCGTCCGATGAGCTCGGGCTGCCGTCATTCAACTAGAGACTTCCCGACTGGAGTCAGAGTGAAGGGTATGTCTACGGCTATCGGATCATTTTTCGGTCTCAGCGGTTCGGCGGGTGGCAGGGATTCGGTAGAGGCTCCGCCACTCGTTCGGATTCTCCGCTGGCTCACGCTGGTTCTCTGGGTGGTCGTCTTCGCCGCTCAGTTCCAGGCAGTGGTCTCCGGCGCGCCGGTTCAGTGGATGCTCCTCGGCCTGACGACCGCGTTGTTCGTTGGCGTGCACGTGCAGTTCTGGTACGAGGAATCGCAGAGAGGCCGCCAGGTGCACCGGGTGATCGACCGCATGCGCGGTCGCATCTACGAGGACGATCTCACGGGGCTTCCAAACGGCAGGCATTTCCTGTTCGAACTCCGGCGCCAGATGATGCGGTCGCTGAGGGATGGCCGTGGCTTCGCGATCGCTCTCGCCGAGGTCAGATCGACGGATGAGGCTCAGCCTGTCGATGACGACCTTCTCAAGACGCTTGCCCGAGCCCTCGGGCAGGCCCTGGATGCCTCGGACTTCCTCGCCCGGCTTCGGGCGAGCAGCTTCGCAGCCATCATCCACGATGACGACGACATGTTGTCGTCCCAGAAAGCTTCAGTTGTAGGCGAGGTACTCGTGGCTGCGATTCCGCTCGAGCGGCTGACCACGCTCCAGCCGGCGGTCTCCGTAACATGCTACGAGGGCGAGAGCCAGATCAGAGCAGTTCTGCAACGGGTTCAGGATGACTTCACCAGGGCCCGCAGAGTGTCCCTCCAGGCAGGTGGTGCCAGAGCGGAGAGCATGGCTCTCTCGCAGGCCGTCCGAAGCCCCGCGGCCTGAGCCGCGGCCGCCGCGCTCCAGTACCACGACTTCACGTACTGGCCTGTGCTCTTTGGAGCGGGCGAAGGGAATCGAACCCTCGTCTCAACCTTGGGAAGGTCGCGTTCTGCCATTGAACCACGCCCGCGGACGCGGGCGATTGTATCATGGGCGAACCTCCCGAGTTCCCCCGTTCCGATGCCACGAGTCGGGCGATGCGACGGCCTCACCGTCCCCGGAACACGGGCTCCCTGCGCTCCACGAACGATAGGGCTCCCTCGCGGTGGTCCTCAGTCGTGAACAGGTAGGCCAGCGAGGACCCGATGTAGCCGCCCATCTCCTCCATTCCGGCGAGCCGGGAACGCCTCAGTCCCTCTTTCATGTAGCGCATGGCGATCGGCGGATTCGTGGCAATCTTTCCCGCCAGCTCCCCCGCGGCCGAGAGCAGCTCTTCGTGAGGCACCACCCGCGACACGAGCCCGATCTCCAGGGCTTCCTCCGCCGAGATCACGTCGCCCGTGAACAACAGCTCAGCGGCCTTGCTTGGACCGACCACGTCCGGAAGCCGCCAGAGCCCGCCAAGGTCGGCCACGAGTCCCCTCTTGATAAACAGCTCGCCAAACTTTGCCCGAACGGAGGCGATGCGGATGTCAGCGAAGAGCGCCAGGTCCATCCCCCACCCGACCGCCGGGCCGTTGACCGCCGCGATGACGGGCTTGTCGCACTCGAGGACGGCGGCCGCCGCAGGTGTCGGGCGCGGCCTGACGTCCCGGAGACGGACCGGTTCTCCCTCCGGTTTGGCGCCGAGCATAAGCTGCTTAACATCGTCGCCGGAGCAGAACGCACGTCCCGCGCCCGTGATCACGACGCAGCGAATCTCGGGGTCGGAGTGGCAGTCTCTCATCGCCTGGGCGAGCTCCGCGTAGAGCTCACGGGTGAGGGCGTTCATGGCGTTGGGTCGGTTCAGTGTCAGCGTGAGAATATGGTTGTCCAGCTCACGGCCCAGAGTTGCGGACATCGTGCATCTCCTGATTCGGGATCACGGCCGAATTCTACCGGACCGGCCACGGGCAGCGTGCGCCGCCGCGATTGGGGGTGGGATAGATGCATCCCACGTCGGCCCTCGGGCGCTGCTTCTGTTCTGGTCCTGCACACCGGCTCCGTATGATACCGGCGATGGAGGTGGCCATGGCGGATTTCGAATACTCGATTGATGGGCAGATCGGAGTGATGCGTTTCAACCGCCCGGAGAAGCTGAACGCGATCACCTACGAAATGCTCGATCAAATCGACGACGCAGTGA
This sequence comes from uncultured Anaerolineaceae bacterium, assembly GCA_964533605.1. GTDB lineage: Bacteria > Chloroflexota > Dehalococcoidia > Tepidiformales > Tepidiformaceae > DASCML01. Next base: position 24,066 of record CAZHMF010000014.1, on the reverse strand, counting down.
GAAGCGCTGCAACCGATGAAAGGGTCCGGGCCGTGGTTCTCACCGGCTCTGGACGGGCCTTCAGCGCCGGGACCGATCTACAGGAGCTCTCTTCCAGGCCGGGGAACGAAGGCGGAGGACGGTCCGGGCGGAGCCCGGCTCCCGACGCCCCTGCCCCCTGGACCATGTCGGTCCTCAAGAAACCCACGGTCTGCGCTGTGAACGGCGCTGCCGTCGGACTGGGAGTGGAGCTGACATCCCAATGTGACGTTCGGGTTGCGGGCGAGTCGGCGCGCTTCGGATGGGTCTTCGTGCACCGTGGCCTCGTCCCCGATACTGGTGCGGGAACCTGGCTCCTGAGCCGGATCGTCGGTCTCCAGACGGCTGCCTACCTGCTCTACTCAGGCGAGATCATCTCGGCGCAACGGGCGCTCGCGCTCGGCTATGTGATGGAGGTAGTGCCCGATGCCGGCCTGATGGAGCGGGCGATGGAGGTCGCGAACCACCTCTCGCGCGGCGGCCCTCTGGCGACGGGCGAGGTCAAGCGGCTGCTCTACCAGGGGGCGATGCGCCCCGCGGGAGAACACGTCGAGGACAACGCCGCGACGCTCGGACGGATGTTTGCGAGCGAGGACTTCAAGGAAGGAGTGAGCGCCTTCCTGCAGCGCCGGGAGCCCGATTGGAAGGGGAGGTAACCGTCGTCTCTCCGCCGCGCCGTTAGCCTGCGGAGGTCTTTCTACCCCAGATCAGTACCCGCTTGAACGGGTAGAAGAACGGCTTCATATCTTCGAGTTGGGGCAGCAGAGATTCCCGGTAAGCCTCCAGGAAGCGGCCGAATTCGTCCTCGTTCATCCGCCTCTGGTAGTCGGTGAGCAGCGTTCCCCGAACCCACTCGACCACCGAAGCCCGCGATTCGAGTGAGTGCGGGTAGACCTGGAGCCGAACGTGCTGTTCGGTGAACCCCGCTGCGTGGAGGATCGCCGCGTAACGCTCCGGGGGAAGAACGGGCCAGACACGGCTGTACCCGCCGAGAACCGTTCGCCACGGCTCTCGCGCGGAGAGCTCGAAGGCGGTGCGGTGCGACGGGTGGTCATCGTTGGCGGGCATCTGCACAGCGAGCTGGCCGCCCGCCGCGACAGTTCCGCAGAGCCGCGGAAACAACGCTTCGTGGTCATCAATCCACTGGAGAGCCGCGTTCGAGAACACGAGGTCGTAGCTCCCGCCGGCGGAGAGCTCTCTGATGTCCTGGAGTTCGAAGGAGAGGCCTGTGGGAGCTCCGTCAGGAGACCCGGCAATCATGCTTTCGGAGCTGTCGATTCCCAGCGTCGAGCTTGCGCCCGTCGTGTGGTGCAGCACCTCGGTGAGCTCACCCGTTCCGCACCCCAGGTCGATCGCACTACCTCCAGCCAGGGGTTGGACGAGCGACAGAAGATCAAAGAAGGGCTGGCTCCGCTCGCCCTGGAACTTGTGATACTGCTCGGGATTCCAGACGCTTCCCACTAGCGGATCACTCCTGCTTCCCGGAGCGAGGCGACTTGCTCGTCCCTGAGGCCGAGCCAGGACTGGAGTACCGAGTCGGTGTGCTCCCCGTGGCCCGGCATGGGGTCCCGCACCTGTGCCGGTGTTGCCGAGAGGCGGATGGGAGACGCCGGCAGGGTGAGCGTGCCGGCGAGTCCGTATGGCATAGGCAGGTCCACCAACGCCTTCCTCTCCTCCACGTGTGGGTCGTGGAAGAGGTCTGCGATGGAGTTGACCTTGCCGACGGCGCAGACGTTTGTCTTGCGAAGGATGGTGAACCATTCATCCGTTGTACGGGCCCGGAACGTGGCGTTCAGCTCTCGTTCGAGGGCGTCGATGTTCGAGATCCGCGCCCGGTTGGTTGCGAAGCGAGAATCAAGCGCCAGGTCATCACGTTCAATCAGGGCGCAGAAGAGGTCCCACTCTTTCACGTTCGCGATGACGATATGGCCGTCGGCGGACTCGAACGGGCCGAACGGTGCGATGAGGGGATGCCGGCTTCCGATTCGAGTCGGCTCCTCCTCGAACGCCGACTGGCGAACGATCGCGTTCTCGCAGAGGGCCATCTGCGATTCCATGAGTGACACGTCGAGCTGCTGCCCGCGGCCCGTCGCATCCCGGGCCCGGAGAGCGGCGAGCACGCCGAGGGCGAGGTAGAGGCCTCCCACCATGTCGCCGATGCTCACACCAACACGAAGGGGTGGTCCGCCTGGCTCGCCGTTCAGCGACATGGTGCCGCCCATTGCCTGCGCGACCGCATCGACCGCGGCGAACTGGCTGTATGGCCCCGTCTGTCCGAATCCGCTCAGTGCGGCGTAGATTAGCCCGCGATTGACGTCCTTCAGCGTTTCGTATCCGAGGCCGAGGCGATCCATCGTGCCGGGCCGAAAGTTCTCGGTGAGGATGTCGGCTTTCCGGACAAGTTCGAGCACCAGGTCTCGTCCGCGGTCGTCCTTGAGATCCACGGCGATCCCTCTCTTGCCGCGATTGAGACTGAAGAAGAAGGTTGACACGCCCTCGTGGTAGGGACCGAATCCGCGTTCCTTTTCGTGGGTCCCGGGGTGTTCGACTTTGACGACCTCGGCGCCAAGGTCGGCGAGCTGCATCGTTGCGAATGGTCCTGCGAGCGCCCACGTGAAGTCGAGCACTCGGAGGCCGGTCAGGGGTCCGTTGCTGGGCATTGGCCAAGCGTGGCACAGGCAGGCGGTTTCAAGCCACTCGCGCGGGTTCGCTCAGCGGTCCCGCCGGAAGGCCGACGCGAAGCCGAAGATCGTCCCCACCCCGTAGGCTGCGTGGAGGACGGGAAACATGACCGCGGTCAGCACCCGGCTCGGTCTCTCCCCGTCTTGCCCGTCCGATCGCCCGGCGGCAGCAAGCGCGGCCGAACCGTATGCCGTTCCGAGCAGTAGGAGCAGAGTGCGCGCCCGGCGAGAGAACAGCCCTCCCGTTGCGAGGAGCGTCCCGACGGCAACCGCCGCCGCCGGGACGAGGTGGCGGGGCAGGATGGAGCCGGGTGTCTCCGTCATCGCTCGGCCTTTGGCGCGACCGTAGCCGAAGTACTGCCGGAACAGCTTCCCGGGCGTGCTGCGGGAGAAGTATGTACTTCTGACCGCCGGCGTGAGGAAGAGCTGTCCGCCCGCTTTTCGGACCTCGTAGTTAAAGAAGTCATCGACCGCGAGCACTCGGTCGGTACGGAATCCACCGACCACGTCGAAGCACTCCCGGCGATAGGCGGCGAAGGCGATCGTGTCCACGAAACCGGCACTCTTGGAGTAGCGGAATCGCGCGTTGCCCACTCCAAACGGGTGCGAGACTGCGGCGGCTACGGCGCGCCCCAGGCGACCCTCTCCTCGTGTGATGATTGGACCTCCAACCGCGGCGGCGTTGGTCTCCCGGAGAGCCTCGACGTTGGCCCTGACGAAGTCCGGCTCGGCGATGGCGTGCGCCGAGAAGATGATGATGACGGCGCCCCGCGCACGTGTCAGCCCGGTGTTGAATCCGCTGGGCGCGTCGCGCCCCGGGTTGTGGAGGAGCACGATTGGTATTCGGGATCGTGCCTGCGCCTCTGCGACGAGTCCCCTCGTGCCGTCCTCGCTCCCGCCGTCGGCAACGAGCAACTCGAGGGCGCTCGCCGGGTAGTCCTGACGGCTCAAGGACTCGAGACAGCCTCCGATGAATCGCTCCTCGTTCAGGGATGCGATGATGACAGAGACCAGCGGCTGCTCTTCAAGCGCAGCGAGGGCTCCCAGATCAGGTCCGGGGCCCTCGCTCGTTTTGTCGACAGTCACGGGTTCCGAGGTCTGCCGCCGCGTCGCTCAGTCCCGGAAGGCGTTGAAGAGACCGTCGCTGTCACTGTTGGCGAACAGGTCGGAGGTGACGTTGGAGATGACGATGGCGGGCTTGGTGGTACTCACGGTCGCGCCGCCGAAGAAGCAGCTCGGCGAGTTCCCTGCCGGGAAGCCATTGTCGGTGTTCGCGTTCATGAGGAACACTTTGCTGCCCGTTACGGAGACGGTTGTCTCGTACGGGCCGACCGGGCAGGTGCCACCGAAGACCGGGTCGCCGACGAATCTCAGCGTCACGTTCGCGGTGGTGCCATCAGCGATCTGCACCTGAATCCAGCTGTTGTAGCCCCAGTGGCTGGAATCCTGGCGGAAGCGGCGGAAGATGAGGGGGATGTTCCAGTCCGTGTCGGCCTGGTCGACGGGCACGCCGCGTCCTGCGGAATAGGTGTCGGCGTTCACGCCGCTGAAAGCGAACGTCTGCTTCCCGCGGATGAACATAGCACCGATCGGCTGGGCCGACGTTACTCGCGCGTAGCCGATGAAGCCGAGCGGAAGCTCGGGCGACTGGTAGGCGGAGTGGAACGCGACGTTGTCGACGTCCTTGAGCGTTGTGGTGAAGTCGACGGGCGTGTTCCCTGCCTTGCCGATGTAGTGGACGTTGACGTCCGCGGTGATCCCCGTTGTGTTTTGCACGCCGATGACCGTGTAGAACCCGCTCTGACTCTTGATAGTGAGTGGGATGATGACATCGGTCCCGACGTCATCGGTCGTGGGTGCGGCAGCGTTGACTGTCAGAGCTTCGAATGAACCAAGCAGACGGTTGCCGTCGCTCCGGTAAATGTCGACGTTTGCGGCCACGTTGTTGGTGCCGTCGGCGTTCAGCACCTCAATCTGTACCGACATCCAGTTGTTGTCGGTTGCCTGCGGGAACCGCGTAACGCCGTTGCCGGTGCGGCCGAACGTTATCTGGCCGGAGACGGGAATGGCGTAGCCGCCGCCGGGGCACCCCGGCTGGCCGGCGGGTTGGTCGACGATCGTCTGCTTCGACGTCGCTGCCCCGCCCACGTTGGGGACGAGCGAATACGAGACCTTGACGCAGGCGGTGGTGGTGCCGGCGTTGACCACCGCGATCCGGCTGTTCCACTGAGCCGTGACGAGTTCGTTGAACGCGATCGGGATGACGAGCTTTGCCCCCCCGGCCGCCGCGCCCGACGCGATCGAGTATGACTTGCGTCCGGTGGTGTCGAGGATGTCGCGAACAACGAGGGCGTTGACCTCCTGGGTGGAGGAGAGGACGCCGAGCCCGCGGAATCCGAGGGGAAGACCGTCGTTGGTCACCTGGGGGAAGTTCCGTGTGCCGCCCGGTGCCACGTTCTCCTCCGTCCGGGTTGCGCCCGGGATGATCGTCCCATCGGGACGGAAGACGTCCATGACGATCGTCGCGTCTTCGCCGCCCGCGTTCTGCGCGATGATGCTTGTGTTCTCTTTGCCCGCCGGCATCGCCGTGTCGGCAAGCGCGCGCCCGCCCGACCAGGCGGTCACGGCCACCACGAGTAGGAACACGGAGAACGTGGCAAGTGATCTGGGATTTGTGCTCACGACCGCCCTCTCTTCATTCGCTTGAATTGAATGCTATCGGAAGCTCCTGCGCAGTCAACGCTGGTCAACTGCCGGTCAGAAGCTCGCCGTAAAGCGACTGTAACTTCTCGGCCTCCTGCGGCCATGTGTATTTCGCCAGCGCTGCCCGCCGGCCGGACTCCCCCAGCCTCCGCGCTCGGGCTTCGTCGAGGAGGAGCCGGGCGATGGCGCGAGCGTGTGCCTGCGCGTCCAGCCCTGCCACTACCTCGCCGCAGCCCTCGGCCCCGATGGTCCGCGCCGGGATCGGAAGATCCGAAGCGACGACAGGGAGTCCTAAGATCATGTATTCGGCAAGTTTGGTCGGCCAGGCTAGCCCTGCGTTCCGAATTCTTGGGTCGAGCGGCAGCCAGCCGACGGATGCCCTGCAGATCGCGGGCGCGACCTCGGCCGGCGGCAGCGTTCCCAGGAACCGCACACCGGCGGAAGCCCACTCTTCGCGGCTTCTCCGTTTGTCCTCCTCGAGCCCGAACCACTCGACTGGTCCGAGGATGTGGAATTCTGCCTCGGGACAGGCGGCTCGAACGGCTGTGGCAGTCTCATGAAGGATCCCCAGCCCCCGATTGATGTTCATCAACCCTGCGTAGACGACGACCGGTGCGCGCCCGGCCGGCGGATAGTCGACATCCGGTGGGGCGACGAAGTTGCGCACGAGGACTGTCCGCGGCTGGACTTCGCGGAACCGGTCCGCCATGTCATCCGTGACGGCGACCACGGCGCTGAGCCGCCCGGCAATCCAGCGCTCCATGAATCGGGCCACTCTGGCGACTGTGGTGCGCAGGGGCCTGGGAATCCAGTGTTTGTCGGCGATCGTCTCGGGAAAGTACTCGTGTGAGTCATAGATGACGGGTCTTCGCGAGAGCCAGTGGAGCAGGAGACCCCAGGGGAGCAGTTCCGGGTCGTGGAAGTGGAACACGTCCCCTCGGGTCTTCAGCGCGTGCCACAGCAATAACGGCCAGCGAAACGGACGAACGGCGCGCCCCCCGCCGCCGGGAAGCGAGATGAAGGAGACGCCGTCGATCGGTCCCGCCGGGGCCCCCGGTGCGATCAGTTCCACCTCGAGCCCCGCGGCAGCCAGCGAACGGGCCTCCCTGTGAAAGACGCGAACGTCCAGTGCCGGATGAACCGATGTGAGGATGACTGCTTTTCCGCTGAGGCTCTGATCAGTCACGCCGGTTCGAAACCCTCCGCCGTCTTCTCCCAGGCCGCAGCAACCCCCACCAGCGGCCAGAAGAAGGCCATGAGCTGGAAGTTGTAATAGCTCCCGGCGGCGATCGAAAACACCATCAACAGGACGATACCAACGCCGAGCCCCAGGCCAAGCGCACCCGTCGCGTGATCCGCACGCCTCGATGCGCGCACAGCCGTCCAGAGCGCCGCCGCGAAGAGAGCCAGGTAGGCAAGCAGTCCGGCCGTCCCGTAGCGGTCCAGGAAAAGAGCGTATTCGTTGTCGAGAGCCCCGAGCTCGATGTCCTTGAGCGGTCCCACTCCGAGGACCGGCGAGTCGCCGAAGCCCGGCCGGGCACTACGCTCGGCCCGGCTGGCGTCTCGGAGCCAGGGGAACGAAGGGACGAGAGGACCCGGCGTCAGCGTCACTGCGTCGAACAGCGCCTCCACGGGATCGTCGTCTGCCGGTGAGCGAACGAACACGGATACCAGCACGAGGCGCGATGACTGCGGCGTCTCGAATGCCAACGAACCGGTTCGCCAGCTGTCGGGCACCAGCGTTATCGGCTCGCTGCGGGCGAGGGGATCGATCACCGTACCGTCGGCGGTGGTCCCGACGAGGTAGATCTGCACCTGCTCTGTCTCAGCGGCTGCGCGACCCCAGAAGGAGACCGTGTACAGCTGCCCCCGGGGGAAGTCCTGCACGATCTGCTGATAGAAACCGCTTCCCCCTCCGATTTCCGCCCGCACCGACCGTTCACCGAACCTGGCATCAACGCCCGGCTCGAGACTGGTCGGTGCTCGCCCGTCGGCGGCGCCGATCGTTGCCCAGCCGCTGGGTGCGTGCGAACCGGCTTCGAAGCTGGAATTGGCGATGTAATTCGGCATCGTGCCCAGCGCAAACTGGCGACCGATCGGATTGCCTGTCTCAAAGGTGGCGGAGGCGACGAAGCCCCCGGAGATGACGTAGAGGTCGTAGGCGTCCCCGGTGAGGGGATCTCGCGGCATCCGGGCGAAGTGTGAGGGGACGATCGCGGCTTCAGGGTCTTCGTGTGGCCATTCACCCTGGTCGCAGAAGTAGTCGAGAAGTGCGCCCGAAATGGAGCGGATGTCCTGCTGCCGCCGGGCATCGCGTGCCGCCGCTTCGGAGGCTGCCGGGTCGGCGGCCGGTGGCTCGTGCCCCGTTATGACGGTGCTGTCGAGCGGTTCCCCGGTACAGATCCCGGGAGGATCGCGGAAGATGCTCTCGACGAAGTTGCGCCATCTTGTGATGCGCAGGGTGAACGAGGAGTCCTCACTCAGTGAGCGGACCTCGAACCGCTCACGCAGGCCGCCGTAGTCCGGCGGGAACGCCTCGGAGAATGCAAAGGTCACGGCCGTGGCACATAGAACTGCCGCGACCGGCGCGACGTAACGCGCGCGCCGGCCATGGGCGGCCGCGGTCCATGCAAGCTCTATCGTCAACGCGCCGAGGGTGGCGAAGGTAGCGGTTCGCGACTGAGACAGGAGGAGGCCTGCCGTTGCCGCGCCGCCTGCGATGAGCAGCAGGCCGTACCCCGTCCGGCTGCCTCTCAGTCCTCCTTTCCGGTCCCCGGGCAGCAGTGCTGTCCAGGCAAGGAGGGCCACGAGCAGCAGCCCGCAGAAGGCGCCAAAATAGTTGGGATTGCCGACGAGCCCAACCGCCCGTCCTCGCTTGATCGTGCCCTCGAGACTGTGGGCGGTGGCCCATATGTCCGTCAGCCAGTGATTGAACGATCCGGGGTCGAGGTACTGAATGGCTGCAATCAGGCCGGAGCCAAGGGCGGCAGCGACGAGCAGCACGACCAGCACCTGCCCTCGCCGCAGGTCAGGTCCGGCGGCGAGAGCCAGTCTGAACGCCGCCCAGTACTCGACGATCCGGGCGAGCTCAAAGACGTCTCGTGGAGAGCGCGATACCTGATCGATGAGGGCAGGCGTAAGCAGGAGGGTGAGGGCCGTGGTGGCGAACAGCAGTGCGAAGGCGAGGTCCACCAGGTTCGGCCGCAGAAGCTCGGCGTGCGCCCGGTGCTGGAAGAAGAGCGAGGGGAGAAGGGCCGCGAGCCAGAGTTGCTCCAGACGTATTGCCGGGAGACTCCCGGGAAGGGGAATGGCGGGGGAGACCACGGCCAGCGCCAGGAACACGAGGACGGCCGCCCGGCGTGAGCTTCCGGTATCGAGAACTAGGTGGCGCTGGATCACGGGCTGCGCGTCTCTCCGCCGCCGAGCACCTGCCGCATGGCCTCGGTCAACTCCCTCGCGATCGTAGATGCGGCATATCTTTCCGTCACGAATCGGGCTCCGGCGGAATTGACCTCGAGGGAGCCGGCGGCGGCCAGCGCCGCCAGTTCGCGAAGCGCTTCGGCTGCCTCGACGGCGTCGTGCACCTGATGAACGCCGGGAAGGCGCTGAGTCCAGATCGCGTGACGCCCGAAGCTCAACGCCTCGACGATAGAGTGTGACAGCCCATCGTGACGTGTCAGGCGCAGGACCGCTGTGCACTCCCGGTAGATTTGAGCCATCTCCTCGACGTAGCCGCGCCGGTCCAGGTTGGTCAGCGGAGGCAAATCCGCCCGGCCGCCGACGGCGACGAAGGAAACATCCGGAAGGGAGCGGACCACTCCGAGAGTCCCTTCGATATCGTGGGCGGGGTGGTCCCCGGGCGGGAGGTAGACGAGGACCTTGAAGTGCGACGGAGCCGGCTCGGGTACACCGATGGCGATCGGAATCGGGAGGGGATGCTCTACCGCCGTGATCCCGACCTCGCGAAGCTCGTCGACCAGCCAGGGAGCATCGGCCCAGTGGACCGCCTCAGCCCGGAGCCGCCGGCTCAGTACTCCGCCCCGGAAGGCCTGGAGAGCACTGAGAACGTCGCTCCCTACCCAGTGCATGATCACTCTTCGACCGACCCCGGCGATTCTTTCGTTCGGCGACCCGCGGGCGGCGCTGGACCCGATCGAGTAGAACACTCGAGACCGGGCCAGCGTGACCAGGAATCGCGCCCAGGATGCCGGGTTGGCGCTGGGCCTTGGAACAAACGTGGCCTCGAAGCCCGCGCTTCGCAGCCCGGCGGCGGCTCTCGGCCCGAAGAACGGGAGGCCGGTGACGGCAATGCGGGTCACGACGGGCGGCCCGCCGGCGGTCGCAGGCTCGCCAGCCGGTCGAGCACCTCCCGCGCAGTCCTGACATAGAGGCCGACATCGTCCCGTCGCAGGCGCCAGAGATCCGAGAGCCGAGCGTCCGAAACCCGCAGGAATACTCCGACCGAGAACAGGCCTGCGAGGGCGTAGCTGATGGTCGTCGCCCAGGCCCCGCCGACGAATCCGATCCTCGGGATCAGAATCGCGCTGAGTGCGATGTTAACCAGGCACGAAGCGAGTGCGACCGACATCGGAATCCATGGTCTCCCGAGCTGTACTGTGAAATAGTTGGAGAGAAGAGATTGTGGAGCAAAGAGCGCGGTGCCCACACAGAGGATGCGAAGTGACCGGTCCGCAGGAAGGTACCGGGCTCCGAACAGCGTCTCAAGAATGAACGGGGCGAGGACGGCAATGGCAACCGCGCCCGCCGATACGATGAACAGAGTGTGGCGGACGGCGCGGGCGGTAATCCTCGCCGCCTCATGGCGGCTCGCGCCGCCGATGGTCGCGTAGCTGGCAACGGCCAGTGACGTCGACAGGAGCCAGAGGCCCTCCGCTACGACGACCGCCCTTGAGTAGATGCCGGCGGAGGCCGCGCTGTCGAGGGCAGTCACGAGCAGTTGGTCGACCCGGTAATTGAAGTAGCTGATTGCCCCGGCCATCCCCATCACCCCGCCGAAGGTGACGATCGCCGTGATCAGCCCCCACTGCAGTCCGTGTGCGGGTATCCACCCCCAGACCCCTCTCGCCCAGGGGAGGAGGGCGAGGGCTGAGATGTAGAGAGCCGCGAGCCACACGAGAAGCGCTGAGCCTGCCGTGCGGTCGATCGGCGAGAGCACCCAGATGATCAGGAGCACGGTCAGGGCGAGTGGTTGACTGTGGATCCCGAAGTTGTAGAGGAGGAGGCGATTCTGCCCGAGAAATACGCCGGCCAGCGCGTGGCGGCTCACCATGGGCAGAAGCGCGGCACCGGCTATGAGGATCGCCGGCTCCCGGAAGATCCACCAGAGGCTGGCCGCGAGAAAGAGCGCGAGGAGGCCGAAGCCCAGTCCGAGGATGAGACCGTGCGATGCGACTTCGGCCGGATCGCGGCGTTTGTTCGAGACGAAGAACCCGGTCGCCGAGGCATAGCTGGCGGCTACCGTGGCGACCCCCTGGGCGACCACGACCGTGGCTACGTAGACACCGAGATCGCGTACGGGTAACGCGCGGGCGAGGATCACGCCGCCTATCAGCCAGAGGAGGGCCGCCCCGACTCGGGCAGCCAGCGTGAGGACGCTTCCCCAGGCGAACTGCATGTCTAGCTGTCCCCGCCGCCGGTCGAGACCCGAGCGGCCGGACGGCTACGAGATGGGCATTCCGGAGAGGACTCGAAGACTTCCGGCCGGCCCCATTCCTTGCGCACTGGCCGGGGTGATGCGGTCACCCCGGGAGTGTAACTCACCACCTGCCGCCGAGCCCTCTCCCTCAGCCCGGGTCCGGGCCGAGGGAGAGGTGTTCGAGAAGTAGCGACTTCAGACCGACGAACTCGGAAACGGAGACCAGCCCCGGCTCGCGCGGGCGCCCAAAGGCGACCTCAACTCGGGCGGCAATACTGCCGGGCCGCTCCGACATCACGTATACGATGTCGCTGAGGATCAGTGCCTCTTCCACGTCGTGGGTCACCAGCAACACAGTCCGGCGGTCCGCTTCCCAGACGTCCTGCAGCCATCGATGCATGCGTCTCCTCGTGATCGCATCGAGCGCACCCAGGGGCTCATCGAGCAGCAGTGCGCGGGCCGGATGGAGGAACGTGCGGAGGAGCGCCAGACGCTGTCTCATGCCGCCGCTGAGCTGAGACGGCCAGGCCCGCTCAAACCCCGCGAGGCCGAATGTCGGGAAGAGCGCTCGGGCGCGTTTGTCGGCGGCAGCGCGCCCGAGCCCTGCGATCTCAGCTCCCAGGACCGCATTGGCGAGGGCCCTCCGCCAGGGGAGGAGGAGATCCCGCTGGGGCATGAATGAGACGAGCCCGGTCCGGCCGAGCGCCTCCACGCCCCCGATCGCGATCGCCCCCGCGTCCGGCTTGAGCAGGCCCGCGATGATACGCAGGAGAGTGCTTTTCCCGCAGCCGCTCGGTCCGACGAGGGAGACGAACGATCCCGCCGGCGCGACGAGCCCGACGTCATCGAGCACCGGTGTGAGGGCGCCGCGTCCCCTGAATGCGTGGCTGATTCCCCGCGTCAGGATGGCGGCGCCCGGGTCCGGAGTAATGGCCGTCCCGCCGTCCCTCATCGCGCCCGATTGTAGGCGACGCCCGCGTGCCCGATCGGCCCGGGTCCCGTCGTGCGCACCTAGGGAAGGAAGTCGTTGGTCCAGGCCCCGGTGAGGTCAACCTCGTTCTCCGTGAGGCCGGCCTCCCGAAGAAACTCCTCGAAGCCGGTCCAGATCCGAGAGTCCTGCCTGCCCCAATCACGGCCCTCGTCCATGAACCGGTCCGTGTGGTAGGCAGCGCTGGCACGAACCAATTCCTCATCCAGTTCGGGAACAGCATCGAGGAGGATGGTCGCCGCCTCGTCCGGGTTCTCTATCGCAAAGTCATACCCTCGGGCCGCCGCTTTGAGGAACCCCTTCACCAGGTCCGGCTGGTCCGCGATGACATCCTCACTGCTGATGAAGAGCGGTGTGTACCAGTCGGGGATGCAGTCGAGGTAATCGACAAACCGGAGCGATGTGACGTCCTTCCCTTCGATCTCGCGGTAGCGGATGCTGTCCCAACCTTCGAAGACCCAGACGAAGTCGTACTGATCCGCCTCCATTCCGGCCAGGTAGTCGACGTTCCCGATCTCGGCGAACTCTACCTGCTCCGGGTCACCGCCATCGCAGGCGACGAGAGTCTTCACGAGAGCGGTCTCGAGAGGGCCGCCGAAGCCGCCATACCGTTTGCCCTCGAGGTCGCGCGGCCGGGTGATCCCGCTGGCCGCGAGGGCGAGGAGGCTGGAGTCGTTGTGCTGCTTGATCGCAGCGATCGAAACGATCGGGACCCCGGCGCCGCGGGCCGGGATGACGGCTTCCTCGACCGAAACGCCGAACTCCACCTGCCCCGCACCTACGATCTGTTCGACGCCTCCCTGGCCGGGTTCGACGATCTTGAGGGAGATGCCCTCGTCCTCGAACCAGCCCTTCTGAAGGGCCACGTAGACTCCGATGTGGTGGGTGTTGGGTGTCCAATCCAGCATCAGGGTGGCATCCGTCATTTCGCCACTGCCGTCATCGCCGCCGCAGGCGAAGGCCGCGGCGGCGCCGGTCGCGAGTATCGCGAGGGCAGCTAGCAGGCGTGTCTTCATCACTCTTCCTCCGTTGTGTGTGCGTACATCCAGGGGGATGCGATTCGTGCGAGAACGTGGACGGCGCCGAAGAGCGCGATGCTCATCAGCGCAACGAGGGCAATTCCGACGAACACCTGGTCCGTCCGAAATGCCGTCCGGGAGCGCTCCATGAAGAGGCCCAGCCCGGACGATGCGCCCACCCATTCGGCGATGACGGCTCCGACCACCGCGTAGGCGGCCGCGATCTTGAGACCTGAGAAGAACGCGGGCACGGCAGCCGGGATCCGCACCTGCCGCAGAACCTGAAGACGCCCTGCTCCCATCGAGCGAACGAGCTCAACCATCTCTCGGTCCGCGTTCGTCAGTCCGTCGGTCGTGCTGACGACGATCGGAAAGAAGCCGACCAGCGCCACGATGACGACTTTCGGGGTGAGGCCCAGGCCGAACCAGACGATGAGAAGCGGCGCCAGAACGACCATCGGGATGGTCTGTGAGGTAACGAGCACGGGATAGAGCAGGCGCCGCGCCAGAGGGACGCTGGCGATGAGACCGGCCAGCGCGACACCGACGAGCGCGGCGGCGCCGAGTCCGGCCGCGGCCTCGACGGTTGTCGTGCGGATGTGCTCCGGTAGCACTCCGCGGATATCGATGAAGGCCGACCAGATGCGGCTTGGGGCCGGGTAGAGGTACGCCGGCTGATCGGTCGCCTGAACCCAGACCTCCCAGAGGCCGATCAGGGCCGCCACGAGGAGCAGCGGGGGCAGGTAGTCGGAGGCCGCCCTCAGAGCTGCTGCTGCGACTCGCCTTCTCAGACTCAGAGGCTGCCCGATCGGGGTTCCGCTATCGTTCACCGAAACCTGGCCGTCAGCGATTCGATAGTCGGTGGATCGGCGGACGCCTGCTCGACCTTGAGAACCGTGACGAGTCCCGCGGCACCGGCCGCGAGACAGGCTTCGTGGGCCTGCCTCGCGAGCGCCCAGACGGCATCCGGCTCACCCTCGATGGTCGTGCCGAGCGCGCCGACCTCGTACTTCAGTCCCGACGCCTGGATGATGGCTATCGCGGCTTCGATGTGTGCGTACCGGTTGTCCTCTGTGCCGGGCGGTGATGGCAGGCACTGGATCTCGATGATCACAGCATGGCTCCCCGCACAGCGTGGAAGGATGGCATTCTTCTCTTGCCCTTCCGCTGAGGGGATTCCTGTGGGTGCCCCCGGACCGGACAGAAAAAAGCCGGGCCCGGAGTAGAACCGGCCCGGACGATCCCGTCCGCTCCGATCGCTTTCCTCCGCACGTATAAACGTGGTCAGGTTCAAGGGGTGTGTTCTCAGCCCAGTGAGGGGCACCCCCAGCGATCCCGAACAGCTATTCGATTGTCAGCAGAAGCTACACCCGCCGTTTCAGGGATGCAATTGCGCCGCCCAGCCGAGGCCGGGGCCAAAGGACGCCGGCGACGGAACGCCGCCGGCGCCGTTCTAGCTTTGCGAGGCCAGATACTCCTTGAGCGTCTGGCCGGGGCGCCACATCGGTTCGGCGCCTTCGAGGCCGGTGATGGCCGCCCAGTTCTCCTGCACCCACTCGGCGTCCTTGATCTCGTCCATCCCGGGCTGGAGGCCCTTACCCTTGACGATGGCGGCACGGTTGAAGTTCCCGGCGCCGGCCTCGACGATGTAGCCGCTGGATGTGTTGTCCTTCGAGACCAGGTAGACGACGGCCGGGACCACGTACTCGGGCTTGAGCCGGTCGACCATCTCCTGGTTCATCACCTGTGCCGTGAGCCTGGTTCCGGCGACCGGAGCGATCGTGTTGACCATTACGTTGTACTTGGCGCCCTCCTGCTTGAGGACGTTCATGATGCCGAGCATCGACGTCTTGGCGGCGCCGTAGTTCGTCTGGCCAAACTGGCCCCAGATCCCGGAGCTCGAACTCGTGACAACGACCCGGCCGTAGGCCTGTTGGCGGAATACCGGCCAGGCGGCACGCAGAACCGTGAAGGTCCCGCGAGTGTGAACGGCGAAGACCTTGTCCCAGTCTTCCTCGCTCATGTTGTGAAAGGCGACGTCTCGCAGGATGCCGGCGTTGCAGACGACAACGTCCAGGCGCCCCCACGTGTCGATGGCCTGCTTGACCATGTTGAAGCCGCCGTCGTAGTCGGCGACGCTATCGAAGTTGGGAACTGCCTCCCCGCCGGCTGCCTTGATCTCGTCACAGACCTTCCGCGCGGGCGCTGCGTCGGCGCCCTCTCCCGCGGGGTCGCCACCAAGGTCGTTGACGACGACCTTCGCGCCACGCTTTGCGAGGTCGATTGCGTATGCGCGGCCGAGTCCGCCGCCCGCGCCGGTGACGAGCGCCACCTGCCCGTCGAAGCTGATTGCCATGAACGAATCCTTTCGTTGCTTTCTTACCGGTGCCGAGAGTAACCCGGTCCGGCAGCAGGCGCGATTCCGGAACCTGCCTGCCGGTCCGGTCCGGGTGGCGGGGTGCCGCCTGAGGCCTCATCATGCGACGGCATGACCAACCCGACCGATGACGACATTCAGCTCCGAATCCTTCGTGTTCTGGGCGAACCCGGCGAGGACGAAGGGTCTTACCGGATCCGGTTGGAGACGAGCCGCGGTCCGTTGGCCGGAATCTTCCACGCCGTCGAAGGTGGCACGGGGGCCGTGATCTTTGCCGGCGGTGCGATGGGCGGGCTCGACGGGCCGGCGGACCGGCTGTTCGCGCGGTTGCCGGCGACCCTGGCGGAGAGCGACGTGTCGAGTCTTCGAGTGGATTATCGCGCACCGAATGAGTTCGAAGAGTGCGTGCTGGATCTGCTGGCCGGTTGCTCCTTCCTGAAGGGTGTGGGCGCGACGGATGTCGTGCTTGTCGGCCACAGCTTCGGCGGAGCGGTTGTCATCAAGGCCGGAGAGCTGGCGCCGATAGTGCGTGCAGTGGCGGCCCTGTCGCCGCAGCTCCACGGTACCCGACAGGTGGAGAACCTGGGCAAGCCACTCCTCCTCGTGCACGGCGCCGCCGACAGCGTTCTGGATTCGGAAGCTAGCGAGGACATCTATCGGCGAGCCGAGGAGCCGAAGCAGATCGTTCTCTTCGCGGATACCGGCCATTCCCTGTTTCCCGCGAAGGAGAGGTTGGAGACTCTCCTGGCGGAGTGGATTCCGGCCAGGCTGGCCGCCCAACCGATGCCGACCGGACGGCGGGAGTGGATGGCAGATGATTGACGGAGGCGAACACCTGAAACGGGGCGACTGGGCGCGGCTCTGGCGCAGCCTGGCGACTTCTGATCTGATGACCGGAAGCCGCGGCGAGCGGGTCATGGTCGATCGCTGGCAGCGTCTTGCCCGGAGGCTCGATGAAGGTCGCGGGGATCCCGATCCGCTTCTCGACACAGTGCTCGGTTGGATAGATTCGGGCAGCACCGTGGCGGACATCGGTGCCGGGGTGGGACGCTGGACGGTTCCCCTGGCCGAGCGGGCCGCGGCAGTGACAGCGATCGAGCCGGTACCGGAGATGCGCGAGGTTCTCCGGGCCCGCCTCTCCGCGCGGGGCATTGGAAACGCGGATGTGCGCGGCACCGCCTGGATGGACACAGAGCTGGATCGGCACGACGTGGTCGTGTCGGTTCACTCGGCCTACACCTCGCCGGACCTCGTTGGGTTCGTGAGGAAGATGGAGACCGTGGCGCGAAGGCGCTGCTGCCTTGTCCTCCGGGTGCCCGCCTGGGATGGAGTCCTCGGGGAGCTGGCAGAGAGGATCCGGGGCGGCTGGCACGACAGCCCGAACTTCATCGTCGGGTTCAACACTCTCGCAGAAACCGGGATCTACCCGAACGTGATCATGGAAGCAGCTACGTCACGAGTCTGGTTGGATGCGTCGCTCGACGAAGCGGTGCGGCGGGCCCGCCGCCATCTGCACATCGATGGCGACGAACACGATCTGACGATTCGTTCCGTGCTTGGTGAGCGGCTCGTTCCCGAGGCGTCCGGATATCGCTGGCCTGATGGCATGCGGTCGGCGCTCTGCTGGTGGGAACCGGCCTGACAGCGGGGTGGGTCGGGGAGTGACCTCGCAGTCCCTCGGGTACCGCCGTCGAGACGCCGCCGCCCGGACAAGGCGAGGGGTCTGGCGCATTCTCCCAGACTGCGCCAGACCCCTTCCGCCGAGACGGCGGGTCGCCTCGCATATCAAGCGCGCTTCGTCAGGCAGTTACCTCCTTTCGACCAGTTTCGCCGCAGCCTCCCGTCGGCCGCCGATGACGTTCAGCGAGCGGATGTTGCGGCGAAGGAACGCGGGAAGCTCCGCATCCTCCATCGAGGCAACACCGGGGAGGCCGATGCTCGCGATTCTGTGTTCGCTCTCGGGGTCATCGAGCGCCTCCGCCTTCGGCGAGAAGCCGGTCGCGATGACGGTGATCTGGACTCGCGATTCGAGCGACGCATCGATTACTGAGCCGAAGATGATGTTCGCCTCCGGGTCCACCACTTCTGCGATCACGCGGGCGGCCATATCGAGTTCCCGGAGCTGGAGGCCGCCGCCGTGAGCGACGTTGAAGAGAACGCTGTGCGCGCCATCGATCGACTGATCGAGGATGGGGCTCGTGGTTGCGTCGCGGGCCGCCTCGGTCGCCCGGTTCTCGCCCTCTCCGTTGCCGACCGCCAGGAGTGCCGGGCCGGCCTCGCTCATGATCGCCCGGACATCGTTGAAGTCCAGGTTGATCGAGCCGTTCTGACTGATGATGTTCGAGATCGACTGGATCGCCTGGCGGAGCACGTCGTCGGCCACGGCGAATGCGTCGTCCACCGTGGCGTCATCGGCGCAGATCTCGAGAAGGCGCGAGTTCGGTATGGCGATGAGGGTGTCCACGCGTTCACGGAGCCGTTCGATTCCGTCGTCGGCCTGGCGCATGCGCTGCGCACCCTCCCAGGCGAAGGGCTTCGTCACGACTCCGATAGTCAGGGCGCCACAGTCTTTGGCGACCTCGGCGACCACGGGGGCGGCGCCGGTGCCGGTACCGCCCCCCATTCCGGCGGTCACGAAAGCCATTTCTGTGCCACGGAGCAGCTCGTAGAGTTCGTCCCGGGACTCGTCGGCCGAGCGTTCGCCGCGAGTCGGATCGCCCCCCACCCCCAGGCCTTTTGTCGACTTCTCGCCGATCCGCAGCTTCGTCGGTGCGTCTGAGAGGACCATGGCCTGTGCGTCGGTGTTGCAGGCGACGAAGTCCACGCCGGGGATCCTGGCGGCGATCATCCGGTTGACGGCGTTACAGCCACCCCCTCCGACGCCCACCACCTTGATGTTCGGCAGAAGCTCGCTGTCGTAGCGCATTGTCATTGCTGAGTTCCTCCTTGGCTGCTGATTGATCGCTTTCTCGCGAACGTTCCCGGGGGGAACGGTTGTCTGGGGTTTCATTCCGGCATAAGCGCCCTTCCGAAGTCGGCAAGCCGGCGCAGGATCCCTCCGCCGTAGCGTTGCCCCAGGCCGGGCCCGGCCGGTCGCGTCAACCGGTCACGGTCGCCGAGGGCGAAGTCCGCGAGCCCCAGGGCGGTGGCGTAGGCCGGCGTCTCGATCAGTTCGTTCAAACCTGAATACCCGCGGGGGAAGCCCACGCGAACGGGAATGCCCAGTCTTGTCTCGGCGAATTCGGGGAGGCCCTTGAGCTCGCTCGTGCCGCCGCAGAGGACGAGCCCGGCCGCGATGCGCTCGAGGTAGCCGGCCCGCTTGAGCTCGATCGCGATCGTCTCGAGGATCTCCTCGACTCGCGCCTGGACGATCTCAGAGATATGGGCGAGCGCGACCTCCTTCGTGCCTTTCGTTCCGAAGGTCTGGATCTCCACCGACTGGCCGTTCATAGCCGGTGAGCTTGCGGCCGCGCCGTGCTCGAGCTTGAGCGACTCGGCACTCTCCCAGGGGCAACGCAACACGCGTGCGATGTCCTGCGTGATATGTGTGCCGGCAAGCGGGAGGCAGGCGCTGTGCGCCAGGTAGCCTTCGTCGAACACGCAGAGCGATGTCGAACTCCCGCCGATGTCGACCACCGCCGCGCCCTGGATGCGCTCCTGGTCCTCGAGCACCGCGCTGCCCGCGGCCAGAGGACTGAGAACGACGTCGTCGACCTGGACGCCGGCCCCCTCAATGCACTTCGTGAGGTTCTGCAGCGACGAGACGGCCGCCGTGACGATGTGTACCTGCGCATCGACTCGGCCGCCGAACATCCCGACGGGGTCGCTGACGGGATGGCTCCCTTCGATCCAGTAGCCGCTCGGGATGTTGTGGATAACCTCGCGATTGGTCGGGATGGCGATCTGACTCGCCGCCTCGAGAACCCTGGTCCGGTCATCGATTGTGATCGGGTTGTGACGGTCGGCTACAGCGATGATCCCGCGATTGTTCTGCGATTGGATGTGATTGCCGGAGACGCCGACGGTGGCGCTGAGGATGCGCATCCCGCAGGACTGCTCGGCCTTCTCTACGGCGTGGCGGATGGCCTCGCGGGCCGACTCGATGTTATCGATGGCGCCGCGAGAGAGGCCGGCGGCCGGTGTAACGCCTACACCGAGGACCCGCGTCTCATCGAACTCGCCGACATCAGCGACCAGCACCACGACCTTGGTGCTGCCTACGTCGATCGTTGCTACCGTTCCCCGGCGTTTACTCATTTGATCGATTCCTCATTGGAGTACCGGCCTGTTGCCGAAACGAAGGTCGACTACCCCGTAGTTGATCCGCTCCGCTGCCGCCGCCTCTTCAACTGCGGCCCACACGGCGAGCTTGTAGGCGATCGAGGACGAGTCGCCGAGGATCGCCGTCTGGTGGTCATCGGTCGTGACCCGGACGCCGGTGCCGGGCACGAATGCGACTTCAGTCACCTGCAGGCCCAGCGTTCGGGGAAGGAGTTCGTAGATCTCCGCGACCGCATCGACGGCCTGGTAGCTGACTCGATCTCCCTGGCGCAGAGAGGTCGGTTCCGCACTGATGACGTGGGGGCCGCCGGTGTCGCCGTTGCTCACGCCGAGAACCACCCCCTCGCGGTCGATGACGTACATCACCCCGGCCTGGTCCCAGGAACCCCAGGGACGGCGCTCCTCGATCGTGAGGACGATCGTGTCGGGCCATTTACGTTCGACCCTCACGGTGCGCACGAGGGGGAGCTCGCGCACCCGTTCCTGAGCCTCACGGAGATCGGCGGACAGCATGCGGTCTCCGTCCAGGGCGGCAGCGGCCGCGATGTCGGCCGGCGCGAGAGTTGATGCGCCGACCACCTCCACGTGCTTGATCTCGAGATAAGTGGAACGCCAGAGCCAGACTGCTCCGGCGGCCAGCGCAAGCACCGCGATCGAGGCGAGCAGCAGCCGGGACCCGACCCTCCACCCGAACAGAGCCCGGCAAGCTCGGGCCGTCATGCTGATTGCAGCGGGGACACCAACTCTTCGGATGGCGCTCGAGTGCCCGACCGTTCGTCTTCCGGGCCGCCGGATGAATCGGTGGGGCCGGCTTCGGGATACCTCGCGGGTTACAGAAGAGCGGCGAACGATCTTTCGTTCGCTGTCTCCCGGCCGTGGTACGTACTTGCTCACCGGGTCCTCCGATCATGCCGGGCGAAGCCCAGTTCGAGGATCCGGCTGAGGAGGTCCCGGTAGCTGAGGCCGGAGGCCTCCCAGAGCTTCGGGTACATGCTGATGCTGGTGAAACCGGGGATCGTGTTGATCTCGTTAGCCATCACGTCTCCGCCCCCGGTCACGAAGAAGTCCACACGTGCGTAGCCCTCGCAGCCGAGCACCCGGAAGGTCCGGACGGCAAGGTCCCGAACCTCTCCGGCCACTCCGGGATCGATGGGCGCGGGGATGATCAGTTCGGTCTCCGAATCCTCCGAATACTTGCTGTCGTAGTCGTAGAACTCGCGGTCCGGTCTGACCTCGCCCAGGACGCTTGCCTGAGGATGCTCGTTGCCGAGGACAGAGCACTCAACCTCCCTGCCGTCGATCAATTCCTCCACGACCACCTTGTCGTCGAACATAAACGCTTCGGTGAGTGCTCCCCGAAGGTCCTCCTGTGATCGCACCTTCGATACGCCCACGCTCGAGCCCCCATTGGCCGGCTTCACAAAGCAGGGATAGCCGGTTGTCTGGTTCACGTAAGATACAGCAAAATGATGATCCGTATAATCCCATGACCGGATCACGCCGTAACGGGCTGTGGGAATTCCGGCTTCGCGGAAGAGCGCCTTCATGAGGGCCTTGTCCATCCCCAGGGCACTGGCGGCGACGCCGCAGCCGGTGAAAGGCATCCCAAGCATCTCGAGGAGGCCTTGCAGGGTGCCGTCCTCGCCGAATGTCCCGTGGACGAGAGGGAACGCGATCGCGCATGACGCCAGGTCGGCAAACGCCTGCCGCGCCGACGCCAGTGGCTCGCCAACGTCTTCGAGCGCGACGGCGCCGGACGCCAGGGCCGTCACCGTCTCCTTCGTCGTGAGCCAGTCGCCGCGCCTGGAGATTCCTATCGGGACCGGATCCCAGCGGGCTCGATCGAGGGCATCGATCACGTTCCTCGCGCTGGTCAGGCTCACCTCGTGCTCGCCCGAGCGCCCGCCCAGGATCACCGCAACCCTCAAGCCCGTCATGGCCAGTCCCCCACGAGCGCCACCTCGCGACGAAGGCGAATACCGAATGTTTCGAAGACGCGGCTCTCCGCCTCCTCGATGAGCGTCGCGACCTCTGTGGCCCGGGCGTGACCGTAGTTGACGAAGAAGTTGCAGTGCTTCTCGGAGAGCCCGGCATCGCCCAGCCGGCGGCCGCGCATCCCCGTCTCATCGAGCAGTTTCCAGGCGGGACCGGAGGATGGGTTCTTGAACATCGAGCCGGCGCTCCTGCCCCGTGGCTGGGCTGACAGGCGCCGCTCGTCGTAGGCGGCAGCCTCGGCGAGCAGTTGCCGTGGGTCGCCGGGCGAGAGGTTCACTTCGACGTCGAGCACCACTCTGCCTGCAAGAGCCTCGCGGGTGAATACGCTTTCGCGGTAGGTGAGTCCGAGATCCGCCGCCGGCCACCAGCAGATTCGGCCGTCGGGTTCGAGCACGCGGACGCGGGTCACCACATCCGCCAGACAGCCGCCGTAAGCGCCGGCGTTGTACACCACTCCGCCTCCGAGCGTTCCGGGTATACCCACTGCCCAGGCGAGGCCGGCGAGGCCCTCCCTGCAGGCTCGTCGGGCGAAGCCCGCGAGGCTCACGCCGGCCTCGAGGCGCTCGCCCCCCTCGCCCGTTCCTTCGCCCCGCCGTCTCGCACGGTTGTCCACGACAAGGCCCCTGATGCCTGCATCGGCGACGAGGATGTTGCTACCGCTCCCGAGTACGAAGGCAGGCTGCCCTGCATCACGTGCGGCGGTCACGGCGCCGGCCAATTCGTCCGCACCGCCGACGGTCACGAGGACGTCGGCGGGTCCTCCGATGCCGAAGGTGGTCCTTCGCGCCATCGACGCGTCCCGCGTTACGGGGCCGAAGCGCTCCAGTTCCGCGGCGAGCCGGTCGAGTGCGGTCATCTGAGCAACTCCAGAACCTGCGGCCCGACTTCGGCGACCTCGTCGGCACCGATCGTGAGCAACACGTCGCCTTCGTGGAGCTCTGAGACGGCAAGCGTTGCGGCGGCTTCGACGTTCGCCGCGTAGCGGGTCCTGGGGCCGGTGATTGCAAGGGCCAGATCCTCAGCCCCCGGCCGCTGGGGTTCTTCGCGGGAGCCGAAGGTCTCGAGCACAACCAGAGCGTCAACGCCTTCCCAGAGGCCCAGCCAGTCGTCCCAGAGGTACTTGATGCGGGTGTAGGTGAGGGGTTGGTAGACGGCAACCAGGCGCCTCCCCGCGAACCGCAGGCGCGCCGTCTCAAGGAACGCGCGGACCTCGGTCGGATGATGCGAGTAGTCGTCGACTATCTCGACGCCGCCGGCCTCCCCGATCTGCTCGAAGCGGCGGCGCGCGCCAAGATAGTCGCGTAGTGCCGAGGCGACGATGTTGAAGCTGATGCCCTGTTGGAGGGCGGTGGCTGCTGCGGCAAGGGAATTCTGGACCGTGTGCCGTCCCGGCGGGCCCACCTCAATCCCGCCGATGGCCTCACCCCTGTGCCGGAGCGTGTATGCGACCCGGCCCCTCTCGTAGCGGACGTCCTCGGCTTGCCAGTCCGCATTCTCTCCGAGGCCGTAGCTCTCCCGCAGGAGATGAGGAGGCGCGGTGCTCAAGACCGCGGCCGAGCCGGGGTCGTCGAGGCAGGCGAGGAGGGTTCCTCCACGGCGGATGCGACGGACGAACCGCTCGAACTCCATCTTGTAGGCCGCCGCGGTGTGGAAGTACTCGAGGTGGTCGGGGTCAACGTTGGTCAGGACGGCAAGGTCAGGTTCGTACTCGAGGAAGGCGCTTCGGTACTCGTCCGCCTCGACGATGCAGAGAGGGCCTTCGCCCCAGGCCGCATTCGGTCCCAGGTCGAGGCTGTTTTCACCGAGCAGGTACATCGGCGAGTGGCCGGAGTGAGTGAGGATCAGCGCGATCATCGTCGATGTCGTCGTCTTGCCGTGCGTTCCGGCGACCGCGAACACGCTCTTGCCCTCCATGAGGCGGGCAACCATCTCCGCTCGGATCATTACCTCTATCCCGCGCTCGCGGGCCTCCCGCAACTCCGGGTTCGCCTCGCCTACGGCAGCAGTGTGAACGACCAGATCGACATCACCTACGTTCGCGGCGGCGTGGCCGATCGAAATATCGGCGCCGAGCGAGGCGAGCTCGTCCGTGGTTTCGCTCCGTCGCCTGTCGCTGCCGGTTACTCGGACCCCACGTGCGAGCAGGAGGCGTGCGATCGCCGACATGTGGCTGCCCCCGACTCCGACGATGTGGACGCGCTGCGGCAGATCGCTCATCCGGCCACCTCCCCGATGATCGAGGCGATGTCTTCCGCCGCGGATGGATGGGCCAGTGCGGCGGCCGCCTCTCCCATGGCCGCCAGTCGAGCGCCGTCGGCGAGCATCTCCAGGCAGAGGGGCCCCAGCAG
>CAZHMF010000013.1:0-37479 GCA_964533605.1 uncultured Anaerolineaceae bacterium | reverse complement strand
TAGGTCGTACCGCCCTTCACGCCGCCGCCTGCCAGCCAGTAGGTGAAGGCGTGCGCGTGATGGTCACGGGCCGGCTTGCTCGCTCTGCTGCTCTTCGCGCGGCTCGCTCTGGGGTTGGTCGTTCGGTTCCGGCGCGCGCGACGGTCGCGCCGGCGAGAGCCGATCCCGACGCCGGCTACCGGGGCCGCCATCGATCTTGCCGGCGGGCTGCTCTCTTCGGATATCGCTGAGGCGTATCGGCTGATCGCCCAGGCCGTTCGGGCCGATCTCTCGCAGCGGTTCTCATTCCCGGCGCCCGCGCTCACGACCGTGGAGATTGGGGAGAGGCTGACCGCAGCGGGGGCGGACCGGTGGCAGACCCGGCTGGTGTCGGGTCTTCTCGAGGAGTGCGACTCGGTCGTCTATGCCGGCTACCGCCCCGCCGCGGAGCGAATTGACGCGGACCTTGCGATGGCCAGGGAGATCCTCGAGGGGGCGGGCTGATGGAGCTGGGCTCTCCCTTCATGCTTTTCCTTCTACTCCTGGCGATCCCGGTGGCCTACGCGGGCCTCTCGCGATCGTCTCATTCGATACCCGTCCCGAGCCTCGCCTCTCTCCGGTCCTATAAGCCGACGGCGCGCCAGCGGATCGCCCGCTTCTCTCCGCTGCTGCAGGCGATCGCGGTTGTCCTCCTGGTGCTGGCCGTTGCCCGGCCGCGCGCAGGGGTCGCGGGTGCCGTGGCCGAGTCCGAAGGGATCGACATCGCGCTCGTTCTCGATGCATCGAGCAGCATGGACAGTTCGCAGCTTGGTGACGGAACGCGACTCGAGGTTGCGAAGCGGGTCATAGCCGAGTTCATTGAGGGGCGTCCGGATGACCGGATCGGGATAGTCGTATTCCAGAAGTACTCGCTCACGTTGTCCCCGCTGACGTTGGACCACAGCGCCCTGAGAGATTCGGTCGCCGACGTCACCTCGGGTCTGGTTCCCGACGGAACGGGCATCGGTGTTGGCCTGGGCGAAGCACTCAATCTGCTCAGGGAATCCACGGCAGCGAGCCGCGTGGTGATCCTGCTGACCGACGGAAATCACAACGCTGACTCAATCTCACCGGAGGCCGCCGCCGGCCTTGCAGCCGCCATGAAGATCCGCGTCTACACGATCGGACTCAAGGCCGAGAACCCGAACTTCCTGCTGGCAAATGAGGTTGATGAGGAGCGCCTCGAAGGGATTGCCCGGCGGACGGGCGGCCGCTACTTCGCTGCCATTTCAGAGACGGACCTCGCGAAGGTGTACGAGGAGATCGGAGATCTGGAGACCAGCCGTCTCGGCCGCCGGGGGTTCCTCGAGTACCGGGAGTACGGTCCCTGGCTGGCGCTCGTGGCAGGAATGCTGCTTCTGGCCGATGTCCTCGCGCGATTCACCCTGCTGAGGCGGGTGCCGGCATGAGCCTTCATTTCGCAGCCCCCTACGCGCTCACATTGGTGCTCTTTCTGCCGGTTGTGTTTTTCGCCTGGCGACGTGGTCGGGGGCGTGGAGGCGAGACACTGCGCAGCCTCTGGCGCGGACCGGTCCGCGATTCGGGGCACTTGCTGCCGCTCTTGCTGATAGCGGCGGGCACGCTGGCGCTGGTGGCGGCATCCGGCCCGGCCTGGGGAGTGGAGAAGGCTCGAAGCCGCCGCGAGGCTGCCGACGTGATATTCGTGATCGACGTATCCCGGAGTATGGCAGTGAAAGACGTCGAAACATCGCGGCTCGAGGCAGCGAAGACGGCGCTTACGGACACGCTTGCGCGGATGGACGGGCAGCGAGTCGGAGTGATCGTATTCGGGGGCAGTGCGCGATTACGTTTCCCCCTCACCTCGGACCTTGGAGCAGCGGCGGCCGTCATCGAGGGAATCCAGCCAGGCATGCGGCTGGTCGATGGAGGATCGAGCCTCAGCACCGGTCTGAGACTTGCGGTCGAGTCGTTCGACAGCGAACGGCACTCGGGGAAGCTGGTGCTGGTTGTGAGCGATGGCGATGACCTGGGGACGTCACCGCTCGTGGCTGCGGAACTGATCAGGCGCTCGGATGTCGAGCTCCTTGTCGCCGGGGCGGGCACTCCCGCAGGCGGGCGTATCCCCGTTTTCGATCCTCGCATGAAGACATTTGTCGACAAGCTGTCCGAAGCCGGTCTGCCCATCGTGTCGGCGCTGGACGAGCCGCTTCTGCAGCGTGTGGCCGAGGCCGGCGGCGGGGTCTATCTCGGAAGCGATCTCGCGGCGCTGCCATCAGCCGTCACCGGTCGCGCGGACCTTCTCGAGCGAACCGCGACGGACGTACGCACGGTCGAATTCCCGATCCCCCGGTTCCACCTGTTCGCCGGCGCAGCACTGGCGCTCGTGGTAGTTGCCTCCATCCTCCAGATCACAGCGCTTCGTGCCGCCCGCCGGCCGGCCATTGCGGTGGCTGCAGTGCTCACCGGGCTGTTCCTCGCGTCCTGTGCGACCATCGCTCACAGAGAGAACGAGCGCGCCCGGGAGCTCTACGAGGAGGGGGATCTGTCCGGAGCGATCGAGCATCTCTTCACGGCTGCCGCGGCAGAGCCGGCGGATGGCACCGTGGCCCGTAATCTTGCCACCGCCCTGATCTCGGCCGGCCGCTATGAGGACGGTGCACGGCTGGCGAGACGTGCGGCCGGGGTGGGCACAGGGGAAGAGCAGTCCAGGGCTTTCAGGCTTCTCGGGCACGCGGAGTTTTCGCGGGTGGATATGGAGGCTGCGCTGGTGGCCTTCCGCCGTGGACTGCTCCTGGATCCTTCCGACGAACTCCTACGACACGACTACGAAGTAGTCTACGAACTCCTGCGCCAGGCGGAAGAACAGGATGGGAGCGTGAACGGAGACGGCACTGCTCCTCCGATACCGGACCCCGGCTCGACGCCCGTCGCCGGAGAGCAGCCGACGCCTGCGCCGGGCCGGCCGGACGGTGGTGCCGGGGACGGCTCGGACGGGAACGACGGGTCCGGCGAGGCAGGGGATGGTGGTGGACGGGAGAGTATTGAGTCGATCGAGGAGCAGATCGCCGGGATCGATCGAGCCGTCGAGGAGATCATCGGGGACGGGCAGGCGCCTACTGCGGAGGAGGCGGCAAGGGTGCTGGATCTGCTGTCCGAACGATCGCGGCTCAACATGCTGCGAGACGCGTTCTCGATCGGGTCGGATCCCGGCGACTACTGAGCCCCGATTGTTGGAGGCCGAGACGAGCCCTACAATCCCGCGCATGCGGGCGGTATTCGTGATGATCAAGACGGACCCGGGATTCGGGACTGATGTGGCCAATCGCATTGCCGACATCGAGAGCTTCTCCGAGGGCTACACGATCACGGGCCAGTACGATGTTCTCGTCAAGCTCTACGTGGATGACACGAGCACTATCCCCCGGGTTATCGAGCGCGACGTTCACTCCATCCCTCATGTGCGTGAGACGTTCACGATCCTGACGTTCGAAGCGTTTGGCGCCGCGTAGGATGACTGCTAGTCCTGTGGCTGAATCCATCGCTCGCGTGGCTTGCCGGAAGGCTCCTCAGCCTTCAATGTTGGGGTGTCCGGGCGGCACCGGCGGCCTCGCGTCGATCCAGTGCGGCTCGCCCGGGCGTGGATCCGGTCGGGCGGCAGCTGTATGGCCGGGTTACGCGGGCGAGGCCTTTCTGTGGGGGCCGGCCGGCGGTACTGAGGGGGAACGCTGATGGCGCGTCACGTCGTGATCGTAGGAGTCCTGTGGGTCGTCCTGACGGCCGTCGGGCTCGCACTCGCTTCAATTGACATCTTCCCGGCCACAGGATCGCCGGAGGCGAAGGATTTCGACGACATCTTCCGGACGCTCATGTACATGGGCATGCCGGTGCTCACCTTCGTATTCGTGATGCTCGGGTACGGGATGGTCCGCTGGGGCCGGGGGCGAATGCCCGAGGATGACGGCCCCGCGCAGCAAGGGCACGGCTGGATTCCGAAGGCCTGGTTGGTCGTCACCGGCGGCCTTGCCGCGCTGGTGATGATAACGCCCGGCCTCACAGGGCTGGCCAAGCTTCAGACTCGATACCAGGGCGCCGGCTGGGGGACGGGGGAAGCACCACTCACTATTCGCGTCACCGCGCAGCGATTCGCGTTCGGCTTTCAGTTCTTCGAGGGAGTTTGCAGCGAGTCGATTCAGGACTCCCTGATCGCTGCCCGCAAGGGGGGGGAAGCGCTCCCCGTCGAGGGTCAAAACTGCGCCTTCGTCCTCGAGGTCCTGCCTGCGCCGCCCCCCGGGTCCAACCGCATAAAGCTTCCGGTCGGGGAGGAAACAAAGTTCGAGATCCACAGTGTCGACGTGCTCCACTCCTTCTGGATTCCGGCATTCCGAATCAAGATCGATGCCGTCCCGGGACGGACGACGTTCATGAGTGTGAAGCCCGACGTGATCGGGAACTACGGCGCAGATCCTGCCTACCGCGTTCAGTGCGCCGAGCTCTGCGGTGTCAACCACACGATCATGCGCGCCCGGGTCGACGTTGTGCCGCAGGAGGAATTCGACAGCTGGGTTGAATCCGCGCAGGGGGCGAAGTAGGCCATGTATGCACTTGGATCTGTTCTGAGCGCCTCGGCGCTGGGCTTCATCGGGTTCTACATCGGGATCGCGATAACGGCGCTCCTTCGGGGCGCGTTCGGATACGACGCGTGGGAGCTCGAGCTGAGCATTGCCGTTGGGTATGTGTTCGGCCTGACCGGCTGGCTATTCGGGGTAGGTGTGTGGAGCAGCTGGGCGCGTGAATGGTTCGGCCTGAGCATTAGTCCCAGGAAGGCGCCGGGCTGGCAGCGCTACTTCGTGTTCAACACCGACCACAAGGTGATCGGGATCCAGTATCTGGTGACGTTCATTGTGGTCTTCTTTCTCGCGGGTGCCCTCGCGTTGCTCATGCGTATAGAGCTTGCGCAGACAGGTCAGCAGCTCCTGACGAACGATCAGTACAACGGCGTCATGGGGCTGCACGGGATACTGATGATTGCCGTGGCTGTCGCCGCCGTGATCGGTGGAATCGGCAACTACGCAATACCGTTGATGATCGGCGCCGACGACATGGCGTTTCCTCGGCTCAACGCCCTCAGCTACTGGATCACACCGCCCGTCGCCTTGCTCCTTCTCCTGACCCCATTCTTCGGCGGGATCGAAGTCGGGTGGACGTCGTATCCGCCACTTTCAGTTGTCACGGACAGCTCGGAGGTCCTCTTCAACCTCGCCATCATCACATTCGGCTTCAGCTCCATCCTCGGCGGCATCAATTTCATCGTGACCATCATCTACCTGCGGGCTCCGGGGATGACCTGGGGGCGGCTTCCGATCTTTGTCTGGGCGATCTTCGCGACCTCATGGATCGCTGCTCTCTTCACCCAGGGATTCGCGGCTGCGATGTTCATGGTGCTGCTGGACCGCATCGCAGGGCTCGGATTCTTCAACGCCGAGTCCGGTGGAGATCCCCTTCTCTATCAGCACGTCTTCTGGTTCTATTCCCATCCCGCCGTGTATGTCATGGTTCTGCCCGGCTTTGGGATTGCGCTCGAGATGATCGCCCACTTCTCCCGGAAGCCGCTCTTCGCCTACCGCTACGCCGTCGCGGCGTTCCTCGGGATCCTGGGACTGAGCGGAGTGGTGTGGGCGCACCATATGTTCACCTCCGGCATGCCGAACTACCTCCATCCCCCCTTCCTCGTGCTGACGGAGGCGATCTCCGTGCCGACGGGTCTGATCTTCCTCTCGGCGCTGGGGACGCTGTGGATGGGCAGGGTCTGGCTGACTACACCGATGCTTTTCGGGCTGGCCGTGATCTTCAACTTCGCCCTCGGAGGCATCACGGGAATCTTCCTGGCCGACGTGCCCACGGACCTGCATCTCCATGACACTTACTTCGTTGTCGCTCACTTCCACTACACGATCGTGGGTGGAGAGATCTTCGGTCTCTTCGGGGCGATCTACTACTACTTCCCGAAGATGACCGGACGCAACTACAACGAGATGCTGGGGAAGATCCACTTCTGGTGGATGTTCATCGCGTTCAACTTCGTCTTCTTCACGATGCACTTCCCCGGCATCCAGGGGATGAACCGGCGAATCGCCGACTATCCTCAGGCCTACGAGGCGATCAACCTGACAATCAGCATCGCGGCCTTCGTGCTTGGCGCCAGCTTCCTGATCTTCATCGTGAACATGCTCTATTCGTGGATCTGGGGCACGAAGGCGGAGGCGAACCCGTGGCGAGCGAGGACGTTGGAGTGGCAGACGTCATCGCCACCGCCTCACGAGAACTTCGAATCGCCGCCGGTTATCGAGGGTCATCCCTACGACTACGGCGTCCCCGGGTCGGTGCATGCCACCTTCCCCTCGGCGGCCGGATCGGCCGGAGGCGGCGGTGGCTAACCTTCGCAACGTCCGGACGGCCGCACCTTCAAGTGAATCGGCGAAGGAGTAGCAATGCAGATCTTCCGCAGGGGTCTCGTCGTGGCGCTGATACTTGCGATTCTCACGATCGTTGAATGGGTTGCCGCATCAGCCCTGGAGGGCGACACCGTACGCTTCGTGGTCCTGGCGATCGGGACCCTGTTCGAGGCCTGGCTGATCGCCTGGTATTACATGCACGTATACCGTCTCTGGCGTACTGAGGAGGCTCATTGATGGCTGTCGCGGCTGCATCCCAGGGTGAACACGGCCACGACCAGGTCGCCATCAACCGCGCCGGACTCTGGCTCTTCTTCGCCTCAGAGTCGGTCCTGTTCGGCCTGCTCGGCTCGAGCCGCTACTACCTGCAGGGAATCCACGCAGACGAGCTGAACCAGGTGCTCGGCCTGGGAATCACGGCCATCCTCGTCACGAGTTCCGTCACGGCCTATATCGGTGAGACCGCCATGGAGCACGACCGTCGGGGGATCTTCGCCGTCTTCATCGGTCTGACAATCCTCCTTGGCATGCTGTTCGGCGCGGGCGTGGTCTATGAATGGTCGGTCGCGCACTTCCACAAGGGAGAAGTGTTCGGGACCCTCTTCTTCGCGATGACGGGCCTTCACGCCTCGCACGTTCTCAGCGGTCTCGTGCTGTTGTTCCTGGTGCTGGTTCACGGGCTCAAAGGCAAATACGACAGCAAGAGCATGTGGCCGGTTGCCGCTGTGGTGATGTGGTGGCACTTCGTCGACATCGTCTGGGTCTTCTACTACCCGACCATCTATCTGGTTCAAGGAGTTCAATAAGACGTCATCCTCGCTCCTCTCGCTTGGTCGCTGGATGCTGCTGGGCCTCGGGCTCGGGGCGGTCTTCGCAACCGCCTGGTGGTTCCTCCTCGAGCCATTGTCGGAAGAGGACTACACGACCGAACTCGTGATCCCGGCCGGGACTGCTGCGGCGATCGCAGCCGGTAACTCGGCGCCCTTCATCCCCGACAAGATCAATCTCCCCCCGGATGGGGAGTTCAGGGTTGTCAACAAAGACTCGGTGGAGCATCGAGTCGGGGGGTTTCGCGTGCCGGCGGAGACGACCGCGCTGATCAAACCAGAGGTGGAGCTCGGCCAGCTCGTCTGCTCGCTTCATCCCTCGGGAAAGCTGGGCGTTGGGTCTGAAGGGCGCCCATCATTTGCCGTGATGCTGCTGCCGGTGCTGGTGGTCGCCGTCCCCTTCGGGATCATCTGCTGGTTCGCTGCAATGATCGGCAGCCGTCTGGACATGGGACCGCCGGCCGGCCAGGTCACCTAACTCAGCGAACTTCCCCGTCCGAATCTCTGGATGACCTCTTCATCCGTGAAAGCCTCGCCCGTGACGGCGGACGGCGTGGCGGTGCAAAGGATGGCGGCCGCTTCCACGTAGTCATCTCGTGTTGGGAGGTCGGAAGGCATCTCGGCGCCGCGGGCGGCCCATGCGAAGCGCATGCCGGGCGTCTCAACTGCCCCCTTCGGCTTCAGCGCAAGCACCGCGATACCGCTCTCCTTCAGTTCGACCGCAAAGGCCTTTGTCAGCGACTCGACGGCGACCTTGCTTACGCCGTAGTGCCCGGAGCCGTCACCGACCATGTCGGCGGCGGCGGACGAGATATTGACTATCACGCCGCTCTGCTTCGAGAGCATGGCCGGCAGCACCGCTCTCGTGCAGTGGAACGTGCCGTGGACGTTCACCTTGAACTCGAGCTCCCAGTGTCGAGGCTGGATGTCGGCCATCGTGCCGGGTGCCTGGATACCGGCGTTGTTCACCAGGATGTCGATTTTGCCGAACTCAGAGATGGCGGATGCCGCCAGACTGCTGCAATCATCCGGGTCGGCGACGTTGCACCGAACGGCCAGGGCCCGGCCGCCCATCGCGACGATCTCGTCAACTGTGTCGTGGATGGTGCCCGGGAGTCGCGGGTCCTGGACCTGTTCTGTCCGGGCAGCGACGACGACCGCTGCACCCTCCTCAGCCAGCTTGACGGCGGTGTATTCACCCAGTCCCCGGCTGGCGCCGGTCACGACCGCGACTTTCCCTTCGAGACGCATAATCCCCCTCGGCTCCGAACGCTTGGTTCTCGCATTATGCGCGAAACCGCGGGTGGATTGTGAGGTCAGTTGCGAACGAGACTGCCGATCAGGATCCTCCTCCGATCGCCGCCGAAGCCACTGATCTGCGCCGGGGGATTGGTACCGCCGGAAACCTGAGGAGTGGAAGTTGGGGTAGCTGTCGGAGTCGACGAAGGGGTCTCTGTTGGAGCGGTTGTGCTCGTCGGAGTTGACGAAGGGGTGGTCGTCGGAGGGAGCGTGCCGGTGGGAGTCGGCGAAGGGGTATTCGTCGGTGGAGGCGTGCCGGTGGGAGTCGGCGAAGGGGTGTTTGTCGGAGGGGGCGTGCCGGTGGGAGTCGGCGAAGGGGTGTTTGTCGGGGCGGGCGTGTTGGTTGGAGTCGGCGTCGGAGGCGGAGTAGTAGGTGTCGGAGTTGGGGTAGGCGGGGGCGTACCGTCCTCAACACCACCGAAGTCGGTTGACCAGTACCAGCCGTATGTGCTGGAGGGCGCGTACGCGCGACCGATCCCGATTGCCTTGTAGTTGGCGTTGAGCATGTTCGCGTTGTGGCCGGGGCTCGCCTTCCAGGCATCGAAGGCGGACTGGGCGCTGGACATCCCGGCGGCCAGGTTCTCTCCGATGAAAGTCGAGTAGGTGTAGCCACAATCTCGGATTCGCTGGGCCCAGGAACGCCCGATCGGAACATCATCGTGGGCGAAGTAGTTGTTTGTGCCCATGTCTTCCGACTTCCACTGAGCCGACTGGGAGAGGGTCACCGAAATCGAGAGAGCGCCAAGCCCGTTTGATGCCCGGTAGGCGTTGATCAGCCCGAGGAACGCCTGCTCCTCGGCGCCAATGGTTGGGTCTGCCGTGCACGGTCCGGCGGCCAGTCCCGGCTGCGCGAACTGCTGGCTCACCGCGACACCGGCACCCAGCATGAGTGTTACCAGCAGAGCACCCGCGACGGACTTCAAGGCCCGAGACATTCGTTCCTTCCCCGAGCCCGATGGCTCTCACTCTTGAGATCGGACGGAGAAGGGGCGAGGGGCACAGGCGTTCGCCGGTTAGGAACCGGTTAGTCACCGTACCGTCATCAGTTCTGAACCATCACCCGTGTGGTCGATACGAGCGCGCCGTGCGTCGTATGGCCAGCCGTGATAAGTGCCGGGTCCGGGTGTCTGAACGGGTCGCCGGGCGGAGGGCCGGGCTAGACGACTACTGTCTGCCGGTGCTCTCCGAACACCCGGCGCCAGAGGTTGCAGACCTCACCAGAAGTCGCGCCCGCTCTGACCGCTTCGAGCACGTACGGCATGGTGTTGGCGCTCGCATCCCTTGATGCGTTCTCGAGACGAGTCATCGCGTCCCGCCAGCGCGTGCCGTCGCGCTCCTGCCTCCATCGTCTGAGGCGCTCGAGGTGCCGCTCTTCACCTTCGGGATCCATCCGCAGGATCGGGATCTCTTCGGAATCAGCCAGCCGGTATTCGTTCACGCCCACGACGATCCGTTCTCGCCGGTCGACTTCCTGCTGGTAGCGGGCGGCCGAGTCGGCGATCTCGCGCTGGAAGAACCCGGCCTCAATCGCCGGAATCACCCCTCCCAGTTCATCGATCGTCTCGAAGTACCGCAGGCACTCCGCCTCCATGTCCGCGGTCAGCCGCTCGAGCAGCCATGAACCGCCAAGCGGGTCCACGGTATTGGCGACACCGCTCTCATGGAGGATGACCTGCTGCGTCCGCACCGCAAGCAGCGCGGCTTTATCGCTGGGCAACGCCAGCGCTTCGTCCATGGCGTCCGTGTGGAGCGACTGCGTTCCGCCGAGCACCGCCGAAAGCGCCTGCAACGCGACCCTTACGAGGTTCACTTCGGGCTGCTGTTCGGTCAGCGACACGCCGGCGGTCTGGGTGTGGAACCGCATGAGGCAGGAGCGGTCGCTCCGCGCTCCGAACCGTTCGCGTATCTGGCGTGCCCAGATTCTCCGCGCGGCACGATACTTGGCGATCTCCTCGAAGAAGTCGCTGTGGGCGTTGAAGAAGAAGCTGATCCGGGGGGCGAAGGAGTCGATGTCGAGCCCCCGCTCGACGGCCCAACGCACGTACTCCAGGCCGTCGGCAAGGGTGAAGGCCAGCTCCTGAGCCGCGGTCGCACCCGCCTCCCGGATGTGATACCCGCTCACGCTGACGGGATTCCAGCGCGGCATCTCAGAGGCCGCGAATTCGATTGTATCGGTCACCAGGCGCATGGACTGGGCGGGTGGGTAGAGGTACTCGTTCTGGGCGATGTACTCCTTGAGGATGTCATTCTGCAGGGTACCGCCCAGCTTCCCGCGGGGAGTTCCGTTCGCTTCCGCTGCGGCAATAAAGAGAGCCCAGATGCTGGGCGCCGGTCCGTTGATCGTCATCGAAGTCGTCACGTCTCCGAGGTCGATACCGTTCAGGAGGATCTGCATGTCCTCGAGCGTGTCGACCGCGACGCCGCAGGCGCCGAATTCACCGGCCGCCCAGGGCTCGTCGTGGTCGTAACCCATGAGCGTCGGCATGTCGAACGCGACCGAGAGCCCACGGTTGCCGGCCGCCAGGAGTTCCTTGTACCTGTCATTCGTCTCCTCGACGGAACCGAAACCGCTGAACATGCGGATCGTCCACGGCCGGCCTCTGTAACCGGTGGCGTGGATCCCCCGCGTGAAAGGGAACTGGCCCGGGAGCCCGATGTCCCTTTCGTACTCGATCTCAGACGTGTCGGTGGGGTCGTAGATGCGATCGATTGTCCGCCCCGAGACCGTCATGAACGGTCCGGCGAGTTCGAGACCGTCTTCACCGACCCGCCGGTCATTGGCGTTGCGAAGAGTTCGGGCTCGTTCGAGGTCTTCACGCATTTCGACGCTCCGGCTCTGGTCACCCAAGTGTACAGGCCCTCTCCGGCGACACGGAGTGATTTCGGCCGAGACGGCCTAACATGTTGTGATGGCCAAGTCTGAATCTTTCGACATTTCCACAGGCGTCGATCTGAACGAGGTCGCCAACGCGGTGAACCAGGCCCGCAGGGAGATAGGTACCCGATTCGACTTCAAGAATGTCGTCGCGGAGGTGGACTACGATCACGGAACCTCCACGTTCGGCATCCACGCAGCGGACGACAACAGGCTGGAGGCGATCTGGCAGGTACTCGTCCAGCGATTCGTCGCCCGTAAGGTGGCGCTCAAGAATCTCCGAAGGGGGAGGTCTGAGGATGCCGCCCGGGGGACCGTGAGACAACGCATCGATATCGTCCAGGGGATCGATGGTGACCTCGCGAGGACGATCGCCAAGTTCATCCGCGACCTGAAGATGAAGCGGGTCCAAGCCCAGGTGCACGGGGACTCGGTCAGGGTCTCGGGACCAAAGAGGGACGCGCTCCAGGAGGTCATGAGCGCCGTCCGCGGGGAAGACTGGGGGGTCGAGCTCCGCTTCGGCAACTACCGCTGAGCGGAGGTCCGGTTCGAGCGTGATTTGGCGCTACACTCGTTCAGAGCCTTTGCGGAAGGGAGAAGGATGTGGAGTTTCGGTTCACTGAAGAGCACAACGCGCTGAGGCAGGAAGTCAGAGACTTCCTCAAGCAGAACACTCCCGACGGCTGGGTCCCCGGGCACGTTGGATCACAGGAGATGTGGGAGGAGCAGCTGGCCTTCGTCCGCGCTCTGGCTCCGAGGCGCTGGATAGCTCCGGCCTGGCCGGAGGCGTACGGCGGGCTCGGTTGGAGCCACACCAAGCAGATGGTCTTCAACGAGGAGTTCGGGTACGCGGGGGCTCCCGAGGGTGCGCGCGTGTTCAACGTCGGCATGATCGGTCCCACTCTAATCGTTCACGGTACGGACGAGCAGAAGGCCGAGCACCTCCCGAGAATCACCAGCGGTGAAACCGTCTGGTGTCAGGGCTACTCGGAGCCGGAGGCCGGCAGTGATCTCGCAAGCCTCCAGACGCGGGCCGTGCGGGACGGCGATGACTACGTCATCAACGGCCAGAAGATCTGGACGACCGGCGCTCACCATGCGGACTGGTGCTTCCTCGTCGCGCGTACCGATCCCGCTGCTCCCAAGCACCGGGGGATTTCGTTCCTCCTCGTGGACATGAAAACGCCCGGAATCACGGTTCAGCCGCTGGTGAACATGGCGGACTTCCACGAGTTCAATCAGGTCTTCTTCGAAGATGTTCGCGTCCCGGTCGCCAATCGGGTCGGCGAGGAGAACAACGGCTGGTATGTGGCGATGACATTGCTCGACTTCGAGCGAAGCAGCGTGGCCTCGGTGGCCTCCAACCAGAGAGTTATCGAGGACGTGGCATCCCGACTGCGGGAAGATCCCGGCCGTCCCTACCGTGATGTTCACAGGCATCGCCTCGCGGACCTCTGGGTGGCCAACGAGACCGGCAGGATGCTGGCCTATCGGGTTGCCTGGCTTCAGGAGTCGGGGGCGGTTCCGAACTACGAAGCGTCAGTGATCAAGGTGCTCGCGACCGAGCTTGCCCAGCGCGTCACCGACTTCGGCGTCAATGCGCTGGGCCCGACCGGCGCCCTCTGGAGGAGTTCGCCCCACGCCCTCTTTCAGGGACAGATGGCTTCGGAGCATCTCTCCAACGTCTCGCCGACCATCTACAGCGGCTCGAACGAGATCCAGAGGAACATCATCGCCACCCGAGGACTCGGGCTTCCCCGAGACTGATCAGCCCGCGTACTGCCAGCCGAGGTCCCGCTCGATGAGCATCTCCCCCGGCCTCAGCACGGCGCCGTCCGTCACTTCGCCGATCACCAGAGTGTGATCACCGGCGGGGACGAAGGTTTGCAGGCCGCAGGCGAACCAGCCGAGCGCCCGGTCCAGTACGGGGCAGCCGTTCTCGTGGAGCCCGAAGGGGATGTCCGCAAGCTTGTTGTGGATTGCTGCCGCTGCCTCAGGTGAGCGGTTGCGGACCTTCCTGCCTTCGGCAGGCATGACGACCTTTCGCGCGATCTCCATGCCGTCCTTCTCGTGCAGCAGGTTGACGGTGTAGGCACGCGTCTCCCTGATGTACCGGAGGGTGCGAGCGTCGTTCTCGATCGACGCTGCGACAAGACGCGGCCGGAAGGAGACCTGCATCACCCAGTCCGCGAGCATGGCGTTGAGAGTGCCGTCGCCGGCACGGGAACCAATCACGTGCACTCCATAGGACAGGGCAAGCATGACCTGCTCGATCGGATCGATCTGCCGCGGCTCGCCCGCAGGCGGGAGGACAGCGTCTCCATTGCTCATTCAGGACCCTCCGGATCGATCATGCCACAGCCCCGCTGAGGGCAGCACTCGGGCAGCGGAGAGGGTGGCCGCGGTGGCCCCGTCCGCTCAGCTCGTGCCGGGCAGCGCAGAGCCGGACGGTTCAGTCGCCGGCTGGGAGCCCTGGGGGAGGGTCAGCAGGTACCCACCGAAGATCAAGAGAATGCCGATGAACTCCGTGATGTACAACGCCTCCGTATGGCCGGCACGAGTCAGTGCACCCCCGATTCCCGGCAGAATCGCTCCGAACGCGATCGCCGCCGTCCCGGCCGCGCGCCTCGGGTTGGAATGCCGGAAGTGGATGGCTGAGTAGGCGGCTCCGCCCACGAGAAAGATGAACGCGTATGTGTTGATGAAAGGGCTGAAGGCTCGGACCCAGGTCCATTGGATGATGCTCGTCTCAAGCAGCTTCGTCCCTTTGTCGACGGTGTCCAGCGGGGTGAGGAGGACGAAGACCGCTGCCACGGCAACGACGGTGAGCAGAGGCACGGTGAGCGCGTTGGCGATTCTTCGGGGGAAGAGCAAGTACACCGTCCCCTGAGCAAGCGGCGCGCCACCCAGGAGGGCCCCCGTGATGTACCAGGTTCGGAAGAGGAGCTCGTGCCAGCCGAGGACTGCCGTGAGACCTTCCGTCAGCGTCCCGGCGCCGTAGAGGGCGAAGCCGGCGGCGTACCACGCCAGGTGTACGGAAGCGGTCCGGGTCCGCCAGCGGCGGAAGACCTGCCATGCGAAAAGGGCCGCCAGGCCGGTCGTCGCCAGGGGCAGATACAGTATCGAGTCACCCAACCGAAATGTGCCTCCGGACGCATTGCCCCTGATGGGGGCCAAACGTATCATCCAGTTGACAAAGCTGCCAGCAATGGCATGGTGTAAGAGGATTAGTAGATTTGATGAGTTTGCTTGAGGGAAGGTTTCGGAGGGCTTTTGCGGTCCTCGCCACGGTGAGCGTACTGCTCGTTGGGGTTGCCTGCGGTGATGATGACGATGGTGAGCCGGCAGACTCCTCGCCGACTCCTGCTCC
Organism: uncultured Anaerolineaceae bacterium; assembly: GCA_964533605.1. Taxonomy (GTDB): domain Bacteria; phylum Chloroflexota; class Dehalococcoidia; order Tepidiformales; family Tepidiformaceae; genus DASCML01. Next base: position 22,677 of record CAZHMF010000013.1, on the reverse strand, counting down.
AACGACTGCTCCGACCGAAGCGCCGGTGGACTATCCGGTGACCGTTACGGACCTGCTCGGACGGACCGTGGAGATCCCTGCGCGTCCGCAGGCGGTCGTGGCCCTCAGTCCGACCGCGGGTGAGCTCGTGTATGCGGCGGGCGGAACGCTCGTCGGTCGCGCCTCATCGGTCCAGTTCCCCGAGGAGGCGAAGGTGGCTGAGGAGGTCGGCTCCGCCTACCAGCCCAACTTCGAGGCGATCCTCGCCCTCAGCCCGGACCTGATCGTTGCCGACTCTGTTATCCATGCGTCACCGAATTTCCGGGGACCGCTGGAGGCACTCGATGTGCCGTTGATCTTTGCGGGAGCGGACTCCTATCAGGGCGTCCTCGATGGCCTTGCACTTATGGGCGAGGTGTTCGCGGACTCCGAGAAGACGAACGAGGTAATCGCCGGCATCGAGCAGGCTCTTTCGGACGCGAAGGGCGAGCTGGCCGGCGACGAGATTACGGCTGTTGTGCTGATCTCCGACCGCGACCAGGTTCTCTACGCTGCGAAACCGAACAGCTATGCCGGTGACGTTCTGGCCCGGCTCGGGATCACTAATTCGGCCGCAGACGAGCCGGATGCCGGTCCCTTCCCAGGGTACTCGGCGCTGGCTCCCGAGCGGCTCATTCAGTTCAATCCCGATCTGGTAATCACCGTGACCCCCGCTCCACCACCTGCCCCGCGGCTCGGCGATCTCTTCATGCAGATCCCGCCGTTCCAGGCGCTCGACGCTGTCCAGCAGGGGCGCGTCGTTGAGATCGACGTCAACCTGCTGCTCCAGGCGCCCGGTCCTCGGCTCGCTGAAGCGCTCCGTGCGGTCGCCGATGCGGCAACGGGCCAGTAAGGGGTAGAGGTGCTTACCGCCAGGTCGGAGGCGCGCGAGGGGGCACCGGCTGCACCGCCGGCGCGGCGCCTCGCACCCTCCGCCCTGGGGCCGGCGCTGCTCGCGCTGCTTGCGCTGCTCCTTCTGCTGGCCCTGGCGGCATACCTCAGTCTCATCTTCGGTGCTGTCACGCTGCGGCCGGGGGCCGCGCTCCAGGCTCTCTTCCTCTCGGACGATGCGTTCGCACGAACCGTCGTCTGGGAGATCCGTTTTCCCCGAGTCCTTGACGCGATGGTCGTCGGTGCCTCCCTCGGGATCGCCGGGGCGCTTCTTCAGGGCGTCACGCGGAACCCGCTTGCAGACCCTGCGATACTCGGCCTGACCGCCTCTGCCGGCCTCGGGAGCGCGCTGGTCATCACGATAAACCCGCAGGTGCCTCAATGGGGGATCGCCATGTCTGCCGTGGGTGGTGGCCTGGTTGGTGGCGGGATCCTCTTCGTCATGGCCTGGCGGGGCACGATGTCGCCGGTCAGGCTGGCCCTCGCAGGAGTCGCGATATCCGCATTCTTCGGGGCGGCGATAGTGGGGCTCCTGGCGAGCTCGAGGACGTTCCTTCAGACCAGCCTCGGATTCCTTGCCGGGGGACTCTACGGCTCAGAGTGGGGCGAACTCCAGGCTATGGCCCCGTACGCCGGCGCCGGGATCCTCGGGGCCATGCTCCTCGGTGGGCGGCTGAATATCCTGGCCCTGGGCGATGACATAGCTTCATCGCTGGGGCTCGCGACCGATCGAAGCCGCGCCCTCATCGTCTCCATTGCGGCGGTCCTGACGGGAGCCTCCGTCGCGACGGCGGGCCTGGTCGGGTTCGTCGGCCTGGTCAGCCCTCACGTCACCCGTTCGTTCGCCGGACAGGATCATCGCTTCCTCATTCCGCTTTCCGGCCTCGTCGGGGCGACGCTCGTTGTAGTTGCCGACCTTGGTGCTCGCCTTGTGATCAGTCCGTCCGAGATCCCGATGGGAATCATCACGGCGGCAATCGGGGCACCGTTCCTCCTTTACATAGTCAAGGTGCGCGCGTGATCCTGGAGGCCCGAAACCTGACTCTCGCCCACGGCCGGCGTGTGGTCGTCAAGAACGTGAACCTCGGTGTCCATCCGGGCGAAGTGGTTGCCCTGGTCGGCCCGAACGGGAGCGGCAAGACGACGCTGCTCCGCGGCATGGCCCGCCTGCACAGTCCCCGCAGCGGATCCGTATTCCTCGACGGCACCGACATCAACAGTATGGGCTCCCGAACAGTAGCGCGGAGCCTCGCCATGCTCCCGCAGGCTCCCGAAGGAGGCCTCGACCTGACCGTCAACGAGCTCGCCTGGCGTGGACGCTACCCTCATCAGAATCTCCTCCTTCGCGCCCGCCCGGAGGACTATGACGCGGTGAAATCGGCGCTTGCCGCCTGCGATCTCATCGATTTCGCCGATCGGCTGGTCGGCCAGCTGTCGGGCGGCGAACGGCAGCGGGCGTGGATCGCGATGGCGCTCGCTCAGCGCCCGCGGGTCCTGCTTCTGGACGAGCCGACAAGCTTCCTCGACTTCGAACATCAGCTCCAGGTGATGGAGATCATCTCGACCCTGAGGTCCCGCGAGATTGCAGTTCTGGCCGTTCTCCACGACCTCCAGCTTGCCTCCCGCTACTCGGACCGGATTGTCGCGCTCGACCGTGGCGTGATCGCCTTCGAGGGTCCACCCACGGAGGTGCTCGAGGAGGAAGCGCTCGAGCGTGTCTTCAATGTGCGCATGCGTGTCGTTCCCAGCCCGGTGGGAAACGCCCCTCTCGCGATCCCCGTCGAGCTCGTCGGGCGGAGAGGGCGAAGTCTCGACGCCGTCTCGAACGGACGCTAACTGGGCGGCACCGTCTCCTCTGCTTCGTGGAAGTGGTGCACGTGGTGTCTGCCCCGCCGCCGCTGGATGGATGCCGCCAGCAGGCCGTGAGTTGGTGCCAGGAGGAACGCAACCATGAAGAGAGCGGTGGCCGTCAACACCACGGTGCCTCCGGCCGATGTATCCAGATGGTAGGAGATAAAGAGGCCGACCACGCCTGAGATGGCACCGCCGGCCATGCTGAGGGCGAGCATCCGCTCGAAGCGATCGGTCAGCAGACGGGCCGTGGCCGGGGGCGCGACGAGGAGCGCGAGCATGAGAACGTTGCCGACGGTCTGAAGGCTGATCACGATCGTCGTGGCCAGGAGGAGAAGGAGGAGGATGTCGAGGCCGAAGACCGGGTAGCCGGCCGTCCGGGCGAGTGTTGGGTCAAACGCCACCAGCTGGAGCTCCTTCAGCAGGAGCAGAACGACGAGAGCGACCGCGCCGCCCACAATGGCGGTCACGATGACGTCCGACCAGGTCACTCCCAGTACGTTTCCAAACAGCAGCGAAGCGAGATCGCGCCGGAACCCCCGATTCCTCGAGATGATCACCACCCCGAGCGCGAACATGGCGGCAAACATTACGCCGATGGCCGTATCTTCGCTAACCCGCCGGCTGCGGGCGAGGAGGCCGACGGCGATCGCAGTCGCACAGCCCACGGCGAATGCTCCGATCATGATGCTCTTGCCGAGGAGGTAGGAGACGACGACTCCCGGGAACACGGCGTGTGCCAGCGCATCGCCGATGAATGCCATTCCGCGCAGCACTACGAAGCATCCAACGAGGCCGCAGATCAACCCGACGATGACCGCCTCGACCAGCGCTCGTCGCATGAACTCGTAGCCGAGTGGGTCGGCGATGAAATCCATCAGGCTTCTGCGAAGACCGCAACCGAACCGCCGAACGTATTTCGGAGGTTCTCGACGGTGAAGGCGACATCGCAGGGCCCGAACGCGACCTGGCGGCGGTTCAGGCAGAGAACGTGGGTGCAGCGATCCCTGACCTCGTCGAGGTCGTGAGTCGCCATCAGTGTCACGACACCGCGCTCCCGAAACCGGCCGATCAGCTGTCTCAGCACCGTTCTATTGCCGGTGTCGATGCCGGTGTAGGGTTCATCCAGGAGCAGGATGTCGGGGTTCTGAACCAGCGCCCGGGCGAGGAAGATCCGCTGCTGCTGACCTCCTGAGAACTGGCTGATGTGATGCCCGCCGCTGCCGGCGAGCCCAAGCTCGGCGAGTGCAGCGTCTGCGGCCTGACGCTCCGGCTTCCCGATCCGGCGGAACCACCCGGTTGCACGATAGGTTCCCATGGCAACGACATCGCGGGCCGTTGCCGGGAAATCCCAGTTGACGTCTTCTCGCTGGGGCACGAAGGCCACCCGAGCTCGCGAGGAGGCCAGCGGTGCCTCGCCGCGCAGTATCTCCCCGCTCATGGGCCGGAGGACGCCGGCCAGGGCCTTCAAGGCGGTGCTCTTCCCTGCTCCATTTGGCCCGATGAGGCCGACGACATCGCCGGCTCCTGCGGAAAACGTGAGGCCTGCCAGCGAGAAGCCTCCCCCGTAGCCGACCGAGAGGTCGCGCACGCGAAGGGACGGGGTCGGCTCGGTCATCCTGCCTCCGTCAGGGATCTCAGTGCCGGAAGATGATACGGGGTCTCAACAACAGCCAACAACAGCAGCCGAGGAGCGCAGGCCGATGTTCCCGCGTCCGGCGGAACCACTCGCGCTCGCCGCGGTAGCCCGGGGGATGTCCCGCGTTACCACCTGTACCGAGCGAACTGATGGTCGTAGCATCGGGGCATGGCCAGCCGCCGTCCCTCCTCACGTGCGCGCCGTCGCAGGGCACCGGGACCAAGCCTTCCCCGCCCTTCCGGCTCGGAGATGGGAGTGGATCGGTCCGTGCGAACGGATCGGGCGGCACCGGTCGACGAGCGGATCCGCGTCCATCACGTCACTGCCGACTACCGGTACGTGAAGACGGATCTCCTCGCAATAGCGGCGGTAAGCGCGATCACGCTTGGGTTCATCGTTGCCGTGGCATACGTGATCTGACGGATCAGGCCCGGTTCAGACGCCGATCAGGCGTTGATAGGCGAGATAAGCTCCGAATCCCACGGCAACAAGCCCGAAGGCGGCGAGCCTGACGGGTACGAACGGCAGCTGCATACTCCAGGCGATAACCATCCCGAGGATCGCAAACGCCACGACCGCCGGACCCCGCTTCTTGCCCGTTGCGAAGTCGATCGCGGCGGTGAACACGAAGCTCAGACCTGCTCCCAGGAAGATGGAGAAGAAGCCGAACTGAAACGGCAGGAGGACACTCGTCCAGATCACACCGATGACCAGGCCACCGATGACGGCGGCGGCGGCAGCGCGAGCGTAGCCGCTCGCGCTCAGTGTGTAGATCGGTGACCGCACCACACGCGCGCAGTCGGGACAGCGTGCCCCTACGGGACTCTGAATCAGGCAGCGAGGACAGATCGGCGTCTCGCAACTGCTGCAACGGAGAGCGGTTTCTGTTTCCGGATGCCGGGCGCAGGCGACGATATCTACCATATTTCAACTATAGGACGAGCCCAAACGAATCGTCACAGCGAACGATAAGGTCGGGCACCGAGCCTATCCGGATTCTGAACCCCCGCCGGCGAGGTCCGCAAGTGCGAAGGAGATATCCCCCTCGGCCGCTACTTCGCCGCCCACGGTTGCTCGCACGTGCCCTCGTCCGACGGGGCCCCGCAGACGCTTGAGCTCGAACTCGAGCTGCAATTGATCGCCGGGCCGAACAGGGCGCCGGAAGCGCATCTTCTCGATCCCGCCGAAGAGCGGAGTCTTGCCTGCGCCGATCCCGTCCTTCATCAGAGTCACGCAGGCCACCTGAGCCAGCGCTTCAACGATAAGGACGCCCGGCATGATCGGACTCCCCGGAAAGTGACCCTGAAAGAACCACTCATTGGCCGAGACGGACTTGAGCCCGACCCCACGCCGTCCCTCGTCGATTTCGGTGATCCTGTCGACCAGAAGGAATGGGTAGCGATGAGGGATGATCGCCTCGATCTCAGCAGTCTCAAGCATGGCCGCCCTCCGCGGTATTCGTCGTCACACCGTGCTCTTCGAGCACCGCCAGGAACCGTCTTACCTCGTCGTCCGGAAACGGTATGTCGCCGATCTCGCGGTCGTCAGGATTACCAAGGCCGTGGTAGTCACTCCCTCCGGACGTTGCAAGGCCGTGACGGACGGCGTACTGCCGGTGCCGCTCGACGGTTTCTTCGTCGTAGTTCTTGTAGAACGTCTCCACGCCGTCGGCGCCCCAGTCACGGAGTTGATCGAGAGCGGGCTCATAATCGTCGGCTATGAACACCGGATGGGCGATGAACACGAGCCCGCCGTGGTCATGGACCATGGCAATGGCTTCGGCGGGGGGTAGCTTGGGCCTGTCGACGTCGGCGGGCTTGCCGTTGCCGAGCCAGATGTCGAACGCTTCCTGAACGCTCCCGACGTAGCCTCGTTCCACCAGCGCCTGGGCAACATGAGGGCGGCCGACGGTCGCATCACCGGCTATTTCAAAGACGCGACTGATGTCGAGGGGCATATCGTGCTCGGCAAGGATCTCGACGATCCGGCGCGTTCGGCCGAGGCGGCCTTCACGCTGCCAGGCGAGGAACTCCTGCAGTGGTTTGGCGCCGACGTCCAACCCGAAGCCGAGGAGGTGGATGTCTGCTTTGCCCAGGTCCGTGCTCAGCTCTATCCCGGGCACGAGTTGCAGTCCCTGCGCCTTCGCAGCCTCCGCGGCCTCGGCAAGCCCACCGGTCGTGTCGTGGTCCGTAACTGCGATGTGCCGGAGCCCACGTTCGGCGGCCATACGAACGACGGCTGCCGGTGGGTGAACCCCGTCGGAGGCTGTTGTATGGAGGTGGAAGTCGCCGATCGTCATCAGGGAACCGTTCGGTCGCAACGGGAGATGGCGGTAGCCGTGCGCCCATCGGGGCCGGTCTCGATCAGCAGCCCGTTGATCACCGCGGGACCGTCCGCGGCTGGAAGGCGCGTTGGGAGCTGCGTAAGAAACCGTCGAAGAACCGCATCCACCTCGTCACCGATGATGGAGTCCTGCGCACCACACATGCCGGTGTCTGTGCAGAAGGCGGTCCCTCTCGGGAGCAGCCGTTGGTCCGCCGTAGGAACGTGTGTGTGCGTCCCAACCAGGGCCGTGACTCGGCCGTCGGCATACCAGCCGAGCGCCTGCTTCTCGCTGGTCGCCTCAGCATGGAAATCGACGAGGACCGGCCGCGTGGGGTCAACTGCGGCGAGAGCCTCATCCAACGCGCGGAATGGGTCTCCGAAATCACCACCCATGAAGGTGCGTCCCATGACGTTGATCACACTGAGGCCGTCGAGGCAGGCGATTCCGTGGCCGGGCACGCCGTCCGGGTAGTTGAGGGGTCGAAGGATTCGCGATTCCCGGTCCAGGAACTCGTACGCGTCACGGTGCTGGAACGTGTGGTTCCCGCCTGTGATGACGTCGATACCGCAATCGAAGAGCTGCTCGGCCGTCGATTCGGTGATACCACGTCCGCCGGCGACGTTTTCCCCGTTGGCGACGACGAAATCCAGTCCGAGCTCGCGCCGCAGGCCGGGAACGACATCGATCACGGCTCGCCGCCCGCACGAGCCGACGATGTCACCCAGAAACAAGAGCTTCACGGTTACCGGGCCACCTCGCTGGCTCTCGTTTCCCTGACCACGGTGACCTTGATCTGTCCCGGATAGGTCATGGACTCCTCGATCTGGTGGCTCACGTCGCGGGCGATCCGCATTGCGTCGAGGTCATCCACTTCGTCCGGTTTCACGATCACCCGAAGCTCCCGCCCGGCCTGGATGGCGAACGCCGCTTCGACACCCTTCTGGTCCTTGGCGATGCTTTCGAGTGTCTCGAGGCGCTTCACGTAAGCGTCGAGCGACTCTCGCCGAGCGCCGGGCCGGCCGCCGCTGATGGCATCGGCCATCATTACGACCACGGCCTCTACTGAGCGTGCGGGTACCTCCTCGTGATGGGCCTCAATGCAGTGGACGACGTCGCCGTCCAGCCGGAAGCGGCGGCCGAGCTCTGCACCGATCATCGCGTGAGTGCCCTCGACATCGTGGTCCACGGCTTTCCCGAGATCGTGGAGGAAGCCGCCTGAGCGGGCTATCTCCACGTCGGCCCCGATCTCGCGTGCGATCATGGCAGCGATCTGAGAGGTCTCGATCGAATGGCGGAGGACGTTTTGACCGTAGCTTGTCCGGTACCGCAGGCGTCCGAGCACTTTCTGGATCTCTGGATGCAGATTGAGAACGGCGGCCTCTGTCGACGCTTCTTCGGCAGCTTCGGCCATCGTTGCGTCGACGTCTCGCTGGGCCTTCTCCACCGCCTCCTCGATCCGAGTCGGGTGGATCCGTCCGTCCTGAACCAGTGATGCGAGGGCCTGGCGGGCGACCTCTCGCCGCACCGGGTCGAAGCAGCTCACAGTCACCGCGTCAGGTGTGTCGTCGATGATGAGGTCGACGCCGGCGGCGGCCTCGATGGCGCGGATGTTCCGCCCTTCGCGGCCGATGATCCGTCCCTTCATGTCGTCACTGGGGATGGGCACGACGGAGACTGTGGTCTCTGCTGTGACGTCTGAGGTGTAGCGCTGAATGGCGGTTGCGAGGATCTTCCGGGCCCTCACGGCCGCTGTCGCCTCGGTCTCCTTCTCCATCGCCCGGACCCGCCGGCTGGCCTCGTCCCGTATCTCACCGTCGACGGCTGCGAGGAGCTGCTCACGGGCTTCGTCGATGGTCAGGGCGGCGATTCGCTGGAGTTCCGCGACCTGACGCCCGCGGGCCTCTTCGGCCTCCGCTCTGACCCGGTCTATTTCCTCGAGCCGGGTGGAGGCGGCCGCCTCACGCGACTCGAGCGTGTCTGCCCTTCGCTCGAGGTTCTCTTCCTTTTGGGCAAGGCGCTGCTCGATGCGGGTGGCCTCGGATCTGCGCTCACGGAGCTCCGTCTCGAGCGCGTTCCTGGCGCTAAGGGCCTCCTCCTTCCCTTCGAGGATGATTCCTTTCTGTTTGGCTTCGGCCTCTGCGACTATGCGGTGAGCCTTTTCCTCCGCTTCCTCGAGCGATGTAGAGACTTTTCGCCGGCGCGCCGCGTAGCCCGCGACGGCGCCGATTCCCAATGCCGCAAGGCCGACGATCGCGACAAGGATCGCCGACATGATGCTGCTCCAGTTCTAATCTGGTTTGACATAAAACAAGAAGGGGTGACGAACCCTCCTCGTACGATGCTACCGGCTCGATGCTCAGAGGGTCAAAGCGCCGGTGGTTCGTTGCGACGCTCCTGCCAGGTAGCGCGAACCACCTCAGACGACACTTCGAATGTGAAGCCGCGGCGTTGGAGGAATCCACCGAGCCGGGTCGAAAAGTCTTCGAAGTCCGACAGCTTCCAACTGCGGGACTTGCGTCGGGCTGCCTCGAGAGCGACCTCGCGGTCGTCGACGTCGGCGGTGACCCGGGTCGCTTCCTCGGGGTCGATGCCCCGCCCGAGAAGTTCGTAGCGAAGCATCCGCTTGCCCCGGGGTGCGCTGAGCTGGCGCCTGGCGACCCAGGCGCGTGCGAATTCGGCGTCGTCGACGAGGCCGGCTCGCTCGAGCCGGTCCACTTCGCCCGCAATCGTCTGAGGGTCCATTCCGCGCATCGCCAGGCGCGTCCGGATTTCGCTCTTGCTCCGGGCGCGACTGGACAGCAGCCGGAGCGCTGCTTCGTGGGCAGCTACACGTCGCTGCGCCGCCTCCAATGCCGCGACTTCAGGCTCGCCGGCTGGAGAGCCCGCAACCGTTCCGGTCTCGCGGACGGCCTCTTCCGAGGCTACGATCTGCTGGCCGTCGCTCAGCTCGATGAGCCGCTTGCTGCCTCGTCCGACGTTCTTTACGGCCACCACGTGGCGCAGGTCGGAATGAGATTGGTGAGACTCCATCGACCTAGACGCTCCCTGCGAGTGCAGCCTCCTTGACCTCGTCCTCTTCGATCGAAGTGAGCCCGGCGTCGATCCTGATCTCGCGCTCGATCTCGTCGGCGATGTCGGCGTTCTCGGTGAGGAACTGACGGGCGTTCTCCCTGCCCTGGCCGAGGCGTGTTTCTCCGAAGCTGTAGAAGGCCCCGCTCTTCGTGAGGATCCCGCGGTCGACGCCCAGATCGAGGATGCCGCCGAGGCGGGAGATCCCCTGTGGCGGTTCGAACATGATCTCGAACTCCGCCTGGCGAAACGGTGGCGCGACCTTGTTCTTCACGACCTTTGCCTTCACGCGATTCCCGATGATGTCCGGGCCGCGCTTTACCGATTCAACTCGCCTGACCTCGATGCGAACCGAGGAGTAGAACTTCAGAGCCCGGCCCCCCGGCGTGACCTCGGGGTTTCCGAATACGACCCCGACCTTTTCCCGCAGCTGGTTGATAAACGCGACTGCCGTTCTTGTCTGCGAGATTGCAGGCACGAGCTTGCGCATCGCCTGCGACATGAGGCGAGCCTGGAGGCCCATGTGGGAATCCCCCATCTCACCTTCGATCTCAGCCCTTGGTACCAGCGCTGCGACAGAGTCGATGACGATCGCATCGACGGCGTTCGATCGCACGAGCGCCTCACAGATCTCGAGAGCCTGCTCGCCCGTGTCGGGCTGGCTCACGAGAAGCTCTTCTGTCTGGATTCCCAGTTCCCGTGCGTATGAGGGATCGAGGGCATGCTCAACGTCGATGTAGGCCGCGGTGCCGCCCGCTCTCTGGGCCTCCGCCATCAGGTGCTGCGCCAGCGTGCTCTTTCCCGCCGATTCCGGCCCGAAGATCTCCGTGATCCGGCCGCGGGGGATTCCCCCGACGCCGAGCGCGATGTCGAGAGCGATGGATCCCGTGGAAATGGTTTCCACCTTCAGCGCCGCATCGCGTTCCCCGAGGCGCATTACCGTCCCCCGTCCGTACTGCTTGTCCAGCTGGGCGAGGGCCAGATCGAGGGCCCGTGATTGATCCGTGTCAGCCATGAGACTCCCGCGTCCGCGTCCGGATTTGCCGGTGTCGAAGTCCGGCCGGCGAACACTACGGATTGTAGATGATCTGAAACAAATGTTCGAATGTCTGTGTCACTCCGCCGGACTAAGCTCTCGCCGTGGTCTCACTGACGGTCCGTGTCGTTCCCCGCTCATCCCGCAATGCGGTCCAGGGCAGGGACGCTGACGGGATCCTCCACGTCCGCGTGACTGCTCCTCCGGCCGAGGGCGCAGCCAATGTTGCGGTTGAGAAGCTTCTGGCGCGGTTGCTCGGCGTTCCCCGTACCAGCCTTTCTCTCGCGTCGGGGCGGAAGGCGCGCCTCAAGCGATTCGACATCCCTCTCGATGCTCGCGAACTGGAAAGCCGCCTCTCAGACCTCGACCGGCTCTAGTACCGCGCCGGGACCCTGAGGGGGTTTGCACTTATGGTGGATTGACCGAATAACCTCCGGAGAAAGCCCTTGCCCGCGCCGGACCTTGATACCATCGTCTCCCTCGCCAAGCGGCGTGGGTTTGTCTTCCCTTCCGCCGAGATCTACGGCGGCTTCGCGAACACCTACGACTGGGGCCCTCTCGGAGTTGAGCTCAAACGCAATATCCGCGAGCTCTGGTGGCGGGCGATGGTGCGCAACCGGGACGACGTAGTCGGCCTCGACGCCGCCCTCCTGACCAACCCCAGGGTCTGGGTCGCAAGCGGTCACGTGGACAGCTTCAGCGATCCGCTCGTCGATTGCCGGACCTGCAAGCTGCGCTTCCGGGCCGATCACCTGGAGGAGCAGTTCAGCGGCGATCACCTCGAACAGGGCGAGTACGCCGAGATAAAGCGGGCCGACGACGGCTCTTACTCCTGTCCCCGCGGCCGCTGCGATTTCACCGAGCCGCGTGAGTTCAACATGATGTTCCGCACACAGGTCGGAGCGATCGCAGACGAAGGAGGGACGGCCTATCTGCCGCCCGAGACGGCGCAGGGGATCTTCGTCAACTTCGAGAACGTCCTTGCCTCCACGCGTCGTAAGCTCCCCTTCGGTATCGCTCAGACCCGGGTGAGCTTTCGCAACGAGATCACACCCGGCCGCTGGGTCTTCCGGACACTGGAATTCGAGCAGATGGAGATGGAGTACTTCTGCACGCCGCCCGCGGATCCGGACGATCCGGCAGAGTACCTGGCGCTCCACCGCGAATGGATCGACGAGCGCCTTCGCTGGTACGTGGAGACGCTGGGGATTGGCGAGAGCCGGCTTCGCCTTCGTGACCACGATCGGGAGGAGCTATCCCACTATTCGGCCGGAACGACCGATATCGAGTACGAGTTTCCCTGGGGCTGGGGGGAGCTCGAAGGGATCGCTGCTCGAACCAGTTTCGATCTGACCGCCCACAGTGATCTGAGCGAACACTCGCTCTCCTACTTCGATGAGGCGAGGGGCGAGCACGTCACCCCCTGGGTCATCGAGCCCGCAGCCGGACTGACCCGGACCGCCGCCGTAGTGATGCTCGAGGCCTACAGCAATGAGCCCGACGAAAAAGGGGACGACCGCGTCGTCCTCAAGTTCCTGCCTTCGGTCGCCCCGATCAAGGTCGCGATCCTCCCTCTCTCGAAGAACGAGAGGTTGGTCCCCGCCTCGAAGCGCGTGACCGACCTCCTGCGGCCGCACTGGATGGTGCAATACGACGCGACTCAGTCGATCGGGCGCCGCTATCGCCGGCAGGACGAGATCGGGACTCCCCTCTGTGTGACGGTCGACTTCCAGACGGTCGGCGAGGAGGGCACGCCGGGAGACGACGCGGTCACGATCCGCGACCGCGATACCCAGGCCCAGGTGCGTGTGCCGATCGACGGCCTGGTAGACGCGCTCCGGGACCGCCTCGCGGGCTGCTAAGAGCTGCCCCGGCCGCTCCCTCCCCGCCTCAGTCGGCCCCGCCCCGGTGCGCCTACCCTCCTGCGAGCTCACGACAGCGAAGCATCCGCTCCAGCTCATCGTTTGCCTCGAGGAGCGTCCGCGTGAGCGTTGGAAGCGAGTCTCCCGCGGCTGCGAGCACCTCACGTGAGCGTTCGAGCACCCAGGGCTGTGCGAGGTAGCTGGGGAACAGAAAGCGTCCAAACTCCCGCGCGAACTCGTTGTCGCGGCCGCGGAAGACGGCCGTTACCTCCGCGAAGAATCGCTCCGCGAACGGCTCGAGGATCTCGCGCTGGGTCCACCAGCTGAACCCCGCCATCGCCGAGTTGGTGAGATAGAGCGAACCGTACCCGTCCCCGAGGATGCGGCTCCAGGCTTCCTCCTTCACGCTGGTGTCGGGTTCGGCCACCTCGGCCATCGTCCTGTTTCGTTGCCCGCGGTCGGATCGGTCGCGTTGAGCCTCGGCCGCCACACGCGCGGCGGCACCGGGCCTTCCGTGTGCCACCCGACGGATGGCGACGGTCCACCGCATGTCCTGATCGAGGCTCAGTCCGGGGATCTGCTCGTTTCCGTCGGCGAGATCCGCACAGTAGTCGAGCGTCTCCGGTGCAGAAGCGCAGGCAATGAGGTTTCGGGCCCAGATGATCTGCAGGTCACCATCGACACCTTGCTTCAGGGTGTTGCGAGCCGTTTCGAAGAGGAGCTGGGCCTCAGATAGGCGACTGCCGTCGGGGACGTACCGGCCGAGTACCGCCTGCGCCTGCAGGAGTACCGCGTCCACCATGCTGGCGTTCGTCTCGGAAGGGATCTTCGCGCGCACGAGCGCGAGGTAGTCGAGTGACGGGAGGGCGGCATCACGGGTCATCGTGTAGAGCGAGGACCACAGCATCTGCCGGAGCAGGGTGTCATCGACCGTCTCGAGCTTCTCCCGCACGAATGCCAGCGACTGCGGATCGAGCGACACCTTGAGCCACCCGTGGTCGTTGTAGTTGGGGAACACCATGAGCGGCGTCGCCGCCCCGACCGCCTCGTGCAGATCGGTAGACTCTCCCTCAAGGTGAACCGGGAGCGCCGTGAGGTCGTAGCCGCCGGCCGCGCCGGTCAGGAGGCCGACCTCGACGAAATGGGGGCGGATCGTGGGATAGCCCTCCGGTGCCGTCTGGCTCAGGACGAGGCTGGCTACGCGTTCGCCGTCTGATTCCCAGGCCGCGGCCACCGTGTTCAGTGAGGCGGTTTCGAGCCAGAGCCTGGACCACTCGTCGAGTGACCGTCCGGAGCCTACCTCGAGAGCGGCGAGGAATTGGCGAAGCGTCGTGTTGGACCAGGAGTGCTCGCGGAAGTAGTGCCGCATGCCCTCTCGAAACCCGTCCATTCCGATGGACGCAACGAGCTGCTTGATGACGGAGGCGCCCTTCGCATAGGTGATGCCGTCGAAATTGAGGAAGGTCTGGTCCGTATCCGCAACCTCGCCGGCGATTGGATGGGTTGTAACGAGCTCGTCCTGGCGGTAGCCCCAGGCCTTCTCGGAGGCGTTGAAGTCCAGCCATCCGGTGTCAAATCGCGTCGCCCGGTCCATCGTCAGGTAGGCCATGTAGGTGGCGAAGCTCTCGTTCAGCCAGAGGTCGTTCCACCAGCGCATGGTCACGAGGTCTCCGAACCACATGTGAGCCATCTCGTGGAGGATCACCTCAGCCCGCCGCCGCCGCTGGTTCTCCGTCGGAGGCTCTCTGTGGACCATCATCTCGTTGAATGTGACGCAGCCCACGTTCTCCATGGCCCCCGCGTTGAACTCGGGCACAAAGCACTGGTCGTACTTGCCGAACGGGTACGGCTGTTGGAAGAACTCGGCGAAGAACTCGAGGCCCTGCTTCGTGACCGTGAAGATCTCCTCGTGGTCAAGATGGGGGACGAGCGACTTTCGGCAGAACAGGCCGAGAGGGATGTCTCCGAGCCGGTCGCGGAAGACGTGGTAGGGGCCGGCTACGATGGCGAACAGATAGGTGGAGAACAGCTCGGTCGAGGCGAACGTGTGGCGCCGGCGGCCGTCCGGATTCTCGGCGACGGTCTCGACGGGTGCGTTGGCGGAGACCTCCCAGCTGCCGGGAGCGGTAACGGCGAGCCCGTATCGGGCCTTGATGTCCGGCTGATCGAACTGGGGGAAGAGGCGGTGCGAGCTATAGGGTTCGAAGTTCGTGTAGAGGTACTCCGCTCCGTCCTCGGGGTCGCGGAACTGGTGGAACCCGTCTCCCTGATGGTCGTAGTCGTTCTCGTAGGCGATCCTCACGACGTTGTGGGCGGACAGCGCCCCGGCGGGAAGCCGCAGCCGGACCCCGTTCCAGTCCGGCTCCATCCGATTCCCGTTGATTTCGAGCAGCTCGATCGACCTGCCTCTGAAGTCGAGGAACGTCTCCTCGGTGCCCGCGAGGTCGAACGTAACGCTCACGTCGCCCCGGTACGCGTCGGCGCCCTCCTTCAGATCCAGATCGATCTCGTACGAACAGTTCGATATGCGGCCGGCACGAGCCTCGGCTTCGTGGCGAGTAAGTACGTCGCGCGGCCCGGCGGCTGCGTCTTCGGTCATGATTCACCCTCTCGGCGCCGGTGGCAGGAGATGTCCATCAAGCGTAGCCGCTTGCCGGGGAACGTTCAGAGGTCAATCGAGGAAGAGGTCGAGGACCTCCTCCTGCTGTCCCTTCTGCATGGTCAGAGTGAGCCGGTCGCCGGCGTTGATTGTCGTGTTGCCGGAGGGGACCAGCGTGCCGCCGCTGCGGACGATAGCCAGGACCCTTGCGCCGGGTGGCAGGCCCAGCGTCAGAAGAGTGCGTCCGGCAGCCGGTGCGTGCTCCGCCACCGTGACTTCGATCGATTCGATATCACCGAGGGGAGACAGCGGCCGGACCTGCTGCTCGGCTGCGGAGCGGTAGGAGCGAAGAAGCGCTCTCGTATCGATCGCGCCGACGAGCGAGCCGTCATCGTCTTCGACCACGGGTAGCCAGCGCCGTTCATGGCGCGCGAGGATGTCGAGCGCATCGTCGAGCGGTGTGGCGGCCCGGACGACTGCCGGAAACGGTGACGAAACATCGGCCACGGTCGGCGAGGCGCCGTCACCCAGGGCTGTTCTGATCGCCTCTGCGGTGATCTCGCCCAGGATCTCCCGGTGTTCCCCCATGACGATGGCGTGAGTGGCGCGTGTGTCGCCAAGGGCGTCCAGGGCATCGACTGCCGGCGTGTCGGCCTTGAACACGGAAACGGGGCGGGCGGCCCGTCCGGTCGGAAGGGCTGTGAGAAGGGGGAAGGCGAAGCGGTGACGGTGGGCCGGCGAGTCGGCCCGGGTGGGGAGCTGACTGGTGTAAATGCAGGTGTCCCCGACAATCAGAGAGGCGACGGCGACGGCCACCATAGCCGGAGCCAGCAGCGACAGGTTGCCGGTCATCTCCGCCACCATCAGGAGCATTGCGAGGGGAGCGTGAGCGATGGACCCGAACATCGCCACCATGGCGATGATGACGACCGGGCCCGGCTCGGCAGGAAAGCCCGGCAAATCGTGGCCGAGACGCCATATGACTGCCCCCGTGATCGCCCCGATGACCATTCCCGGACCGAAGATCCCTCCTGAGCCGCCGGTCCCGATGGAGAGCGAGGTGGTGAGGATGCGAAGGAGCGGCAGGGCGATCAACAGCCAGAGCGAGAACGAGTTCACGCCGTCGGGCGTGAGCGCCTGCTGAACATAGCCGTATCCGACGTGGATCGACTCGGGGGCGAACATGCCGACGAATCCGACGGCGACCCCACCGATCGCGGGGCGGATCCAGCGCGGGCCCGGCAGCCTTGCCGCCCACCGGATCGAACCGTTGAACGTACGGGCATAGAGGATCCCGACGAGACCGCAGATCACACCGATGAGCGCGTAGTAGCCCAGCTCCTGGGGGTGAGAGAAGGCGAAGTCCGAGGCCCCGCCGAAGATCGGGTTGAAGTCTGTGGATGCGCCGAAAATGGTGAATGCCACGATCGACGCGATGAGCGAGAGGACGAGCACGTCGGCTTCGAAGTCCTGCGAGTAGAGGACTTCGGCGGCCATCAACGCTCCGCCCAGAGGTGCCCGGAAGATGGCGCCGATGCCGGCTCCCATCCCGGCGGCGAGCGCCCGGCGGCGTTCCGCCTGCCCGAGATTCAGCCTGTCGGCGAGCACCGAGCCGAATCCCGCTCCGATCTGGGCGGTCGGGCCCTCACGTCCGCCCGATCCGCCGCTCCCGATCGTCAGAGCGGAGGCGAGCAGCTTCACCGGGATCGCCCGGAGCCGAACGCGTCCCGCGTTGTGGTGAAAGGCGTCGATCGCCGCATCCGTCCCATGCCCTTCGGCCTCCGGCGCGAACAACGCCACGATGATCCCCGAGGCGAGCCCGCCGAGGCCGATGATGATGGGGAGGATCCATAGCCGGTCGGGGCCGAAAGGCACTGCATCGCCCCCTTCGCCCGCCGGATTCGGAGGCTGGTACCGCGCAAGCTCAACAAGAAGCTGGTCAGAAACAAACTCTATCGAACGAAGGAAAAGGACAGCGCCCGTTCCGGCAACGATCCCGATGAGGAGGCCGAGCCAGACAGAGCGGACAAGCCGCTCTCGTGTCAGCAGTCCGAGGCGCCGCCGCGCCCTGATTCGCCAGCTGCTCAAATGCCGGAGCCTCCTCTTCCCGTACCCTCTGTCATGCCACCTTTTCTCCCCTCGGGCAAACGCCCGGGCCTTTCCTCCTCTGGCATCTAGTCCTCGGGTTGGCGACAATCGCAGAGCACAGCCCAGCGGGCAGGGAGGCGCGTCATGCCCGTCATAGTTGTTACATCGGATGCAGCCGGCGCGGGAAAGACGGGCGTGGCAGCGGCGATCGCGCGGCACGTTGCATACGAGGGCCGGCCGGCGAGATTGTTGAGAGCCCTCGGCGGCGCGAATTCTGCGGGCGATGCCGATTTCTTCGCTTCACTTGAGTTCGTCCCCGGGTCTCCGGTGACGCCCGTTACGGTCGAATCCATCACCAATCCCCGCGTGGGTACGTACGTGGTGGAGTTGGGCCTTGAGCTCGCAAATGACATCCAGGCCGATGCGACTGTCCTGGTTTGCCGGAAGCAGCTGCCCACGTCCCTGCCGGACGGGCTCGACCTGACGGCCGTTGTTGTCATCGCCGTCGAGGCCGGAACGAAACCGCCGCCTTCGACTGTCGGGGACGTCCCGGTCATCGGAGTGCAGGATGATCGTGCGCTCTCCGGGTTCAGCGTCTCGGATGCGCGGCGACTCCTGAATGCGGAGAGCCTGGTGGAAGCGGATGGTAACCGCACCTGCCAGGACCTTGTCGTAGCGCCGTTCTCTGCCGACGCCGGCCAGCCCTACCTTCGCCGATTCGCGCGCCCCGCTGTGATCTGCCGTTTCGATCGAACAGACATGCATCTCGCCGCGCTACGGAGCGACCCGGGCTGCCTGATCCTCACGGGCGGCCAGCGTCCTTCGGACTACCTCTTTGACGCCGCCCAGTCGCAAGGGATTCCGGTGCTGCTCTCGGCCGCCGACACGGAGAACACGGTGATTGCGCTCGAGGACGCCTTCGAAGGGACTCGTTTCCAGGGGGAGTGGAAGCTCGAGCGAATGAGTGACCTACTGGCCGGCACAGAGCTTCCGGCATTGATCAGTGCCGCTTCATCAGGGGACGACTGAGAGCCGGACTGGCTGCGGGAACGTAAACCTCGGCTTTCCGGGGCGTAGCACAGCACACCCGGGGCGATGGTGTCGCATTGCGGGAGGGTCTTCAGCCGGAAAGAGGCGTGATCCCGGTCAGGCATCGCTCCGAGCGGTGGATGCGGGTTTCTCGGAGGTCGCATCGATGATGCCCTCCTCGGGCGTCCCGTCCGCGCCGGATCCTGTCGGTCGCGGCACGCTCTGTGGCGGCGGACCGGCAGCCGGCCGGGGAGCAGACCGGGCCGGACTCGAGCGGCCGGGCGGCCGCGGGAAAGACTGTCCGGCTCGTGAACCGGGCGGCCCGGCGGGAGCGGGTCTGCGGCGGGGAGCACCACTGCCGGCAGAGGCCGTCCGGGGTCGGGGCGGAGGCGGCCTCAGACCGGTCCCCGTCCGGGGCGCCTTCTCGGTTCCACACTGCGGACAGACGACCCAGGAGTAGCTGAGGGGCTTCTGGCAGGACTCGCAAGGTTCTTTGAGCTGCAGACCGCAGGAGGGGCAGAGAAGCCAGTCCTCGTGGATGCGGCGCCTGCATCCGGCGCAGGAGGACTGGTCGTCCAGTTCCTGAAGGAGAGCCTCCTCTTCCAGAGCGCGGTCATAGACTTCTTTGAGCGTGTAGCGGGGCCGGAGGATCAGATACACCCAGTGGCCGGGGAGGAAGAACAGCAGTACGAGCAGGACTGAGAAGAACTGAACGACCGGATCGCGCGTCCGCTGGCGGATATCACGATATGCCCAGGCCACGAGCGCGACCCAGAGGACGGCCATATAAACGAGTGTCGCGATGATAATCCAGCGGAGGGTTGTGCCGAGCACACCGTCCGGCCACTGGAGAATTTCGTCCATGTCGGCTCCAACAACGCGGCCCTGAGTAACCTCAGGTTACAACAGGGCCGTTGGGTCGGCCATGCGAACCGACGTAAGCACGTGAGCAGATGGTAGACTGAGGCGCCCATGAGTCAGCTGGCCTCGTCCCGAGCAGTGGAAGGTCTCAATGAGCGGCAACGCGAGGCGGTGGCCTTCGAAGATGGTGCCCTGCTGGTCCTCGCCGGGCCCGGGAGCGGGAAGACGCGGGTTATCACGAATCGCGTCGCCTCTCTGGTGCTGGATCGCGGCACTCCTCCGTGGCGAATTGTCGCGGTGACGTTTACGAATAAGGCAGCACGAGAGATGCGCGACCGCGCTCAGGTCATGCTCGGGGAGGACGCCGCCGCACTCCACATGGGTACCTTTCATGCGATGTGCGCCCGCTGGTTGCGGAGCGACGGGACGGACGTCGGAATCTCTCCAAGATTCGTGATCTACGACGACGGCGACCAGATCGCGCTTATGAAGCGGGTCCTGGACTCGCTCGCCATCGATACGCGGAAGTTCCCCCCACGCGCTGTCCTCTCGGCCGTCTCCACGGCGAAGAGCGAAATGATCGGCCCCGACGTCTACGCCCGGAAGACCGGCTCCTATTTCGAAGAGGTAGTGTCCCGCGCCTACCAGCGATACAACGAACGACTCCGGTCCGCAGCCGCCCTCGACTTCGATGACCTTCTGCTCGAGACGGTGCGGCTCTTCCGGGAGTCTGAGGCAGCGCTTGAGAAGCACGCCGGCCGTTACCTTCACGTGCTGGTCGACGAGTTTCAGGACACAAATCCCGCACAGTACGTCCTCGCCCGCCAGCTCTCGTCGGTGCATGGCAACATATGCGCCGTCGGCGACCCCGACCAGAGCATCTACTCGTGGCGCGCGGCCGACTACCGCAACGTCGAATACTTCGAACGCGATTTCCCGAACTGCAGAGTGCTTCTGCTGGAGCAGAACTACCGATCGACACCGGCGATCCTCGCGGCGGCGGACGCCGTCATCGCAGGAAACCACGAGCGCAAGAAGCGCCGCCTCTGGACCGACCGTGGCGAAGGCGCTCCCATCACCGTGTATGAGACCTATAACGAGGAGGAGGAAGCTGAGTTCGTCGCGCGCGAGTCACGGCGGCTCGCGAACGCCGGCGAAGGCTTCAAGGGGATCGCCGTCCTCTATCGCACGAACGCCCAGTCGCGGCCGGTTGAGGATGCCCTCCTCCGCCACAGGATCCCCTACAGACTGGTAGGAGGCCTTCGGTTCTACCAGCGCAAAGAGATCAAGGACGTCATCGCCTACCTCCGCCTTGTACAGAACCGGCTCGACGAGGCGAGCCTCGAACGGATCATCAACGTGCCGGCGAGGGGGATCGGAGAACGCACCCTCGAATCCCTGCGCTCCTACGCGTCGGATCGCGGTGTGGAGCTGATGGACGCGATCGAACGCAGCGCGGCCGGGGAGGAGCTGGGGCTTGGAGCGCGCGCGCGGTCGGCAGTCAGCGCCTTCGCCGCGATCCTCTCGGGACTCCGGGAAGTTCGGGCTTCACCGCCCGGTGCTCTGCTCGAACATGTACTCCTGGATTCGGGTTACCTGCGGTTCCTTTCGGAGCTCGACGACTCGGAAGAGCGCCTGTCCAACATCGATCAGCTGCGGGCGGTCATCAGGAAGCACGAGGAGGCGGCCGGCGAAGAGGGGGCGATCGAGGCGTTTCTGGAGAGCGTGGCCCTGGTCGCCGATGTCGATGAGATGGAGGGCGAGCCGGATGCCGTCACTCTCATCACGCTTCACGCGGCGAAGGGGCTGGAGTTCCCGACGGTCTTCCTGATCGGCATGGAAGAGGGAGTGCTTCCCCACAAGCGGTCGTTCGACAACCCGGCTCAGATGGAGGAGGAACGCCGCCTCGCTTACGTCGGCATTACGCGCGCCCGGGATCGCCTCTACCTGCTTCGGGCCTACCGTCGCTTCGTAATGGGCGGCCACATCACTCATCCGGCATCGAGATTCCTCCAGGACATCCCTCCGCGCCTCTTAACGCGACCCGGCGGGCGCCCTCAGCGCACGTACATGGAGACTGCAACCGAGACCCCCGAACCCGACCCGCCCGCGCTCGACGGTCCGAGCTCCGGTGGCTCGAACGATGATGCAGAGGACTGGGCGCCGGGCGATAAGGCGGTACACCCCACCTTCGGACCGGGCACCGTTATCAGCGTGGACCAGAGACGAAGCGGGACGGAGCTGACGATCGCCTTCGACGGCAGAGGGGTCAAGCGCATCTCGCTCAGCTACGTGAGCATGGACCGAGGCTGAGGATCATGCCGCTGTTCCTCTTCGATGCAACACGCTGGAGTGAGTGGGAGCGGGTGCTCGACGATCACGGCTGGAGGTTGGCGGCGATCGTTGCCGTCCTCGTGGTCGCTCACTTGGTGCTCACCCGTCTGTTGCGACGCGCGATCCGGGTCGCACTTAGCCGGGCGGTCTCCCTCGGCCACCCGGCCCCGGAGGCTCTGAGGGGGCGGGCGGACAGCCTGACGACCACAGTCAACTGGATTCTGGCCACCTTCCTGGTCTTCCTGGGCGCGACGCTGGTTCTCGACGAGGTGGGCGTCAGCGTCTCCGCGCTGGTCGCAGGGGTCGGTCTCTTCGGACTTGCGCTCGGTCTCGGAGCACAGGTACTCATTCGGGACGTCATCAACGGGATCTTCATCCTGGTCGAGGACCAGTACCGGGTCGGCGAGGTTGTGAGGGTGGCCGACGTGGCCGGCGTCGTCACCGAGATCACGCCGCGAAGGACGGTCCTGCGCGACCAGGACGGCCACGTGCACTCGATCCCAAACGGCCAGATCGGGGTGGCGACGAACCTGACGCGCGGCTTCAGCAGGATCAACTTCGACGTCGCCGTGGCGTACGAGGAGAACATCGACCACGTGATCGGGGTCCTGAACGAGGTGAGCGCCGGGCTCGCACGCGACTATCCGGAGGACGTCAGGGACGGTCCGCGTGTGCTCCGCGTGGACGAGCTGGGCGACGACGGCGTGACGCTCAAAGTGCTTGGCGATGTCAAGCCGGGGCGCCAGTGGGAGCTGACGGGCGAGCTTCGAAGGCGAGTGAAGGACGAGTTCGACCGGGTCGGGATCGAGATCCCCTACCGGAGGGAAGTTCAGGTCCCCTGGGAGGCGCTCGAATCCGCCCGTCGAGCTGTCTCCGGCGAAGGGACGGTCCCGGAGGCTGAATCCGGGGACACCGCCATACCCTGAGCGAATCGCCTCCGGAAGGGGCGGCCGGCGGTCAACCGGGTCGGGACTGTGGCCGGCTGCCGGAAGGCACGACTGTCATCGACGGGGGAGAAGCGCATCGACGCTCGTCTTCGTCACTACCGTCGTCTGGGGTACACTAACAGGCTCG